>CAVBGZ010000332.1:0-2031 GCA_963595075.1 Waltera intestinalis | reverse complement strand
GCAATCTTGATGTAGAATCGTTCAGTTGGGGATGAATTGCTACTTAGTCTTTCTGGTGTTCTATGTAATTGACAACAGCTTGTTTTGTACGATCGCTTACAGTGCCTAAAAAATAAGACATGGACCAGAAATATGGTTTCCAATAATATGGTGCAAGTTGTTTTGAAAATTGTTTTCTTGCAAGTCTTGAAGATGCTGATTTAAATGCATTGATAAAATTCGCTAGATTTGTGTTTGGTGGTGCGTCAAACAATATATGCACGTGGTCTGGCATGCATTCCATGGCTTGTATGATCATTCCTTGCTTATTGAAGTATTGTAAAGTATATTCTTTTAGCCAGTTTTCTAAGTCACCTGTTATTACGTGATGCCTGTATTTTGTAACCAATACCAAATGGTATTGTAATAAAAAACAGCTGTGTTGATTCACGTAGTATCCATCATTTTTGAGTTTCATAAATGTTCTCGTTTCCTTTCTAACTGAATTATAAAATGCTATAATAATTATAGCATATAATCGTAAATTTAAAGTGCTTAGAAAGGAGTATAACTGATGTATAAAGTGTTGAATTGTATCGTGAAAAAAGGACAACCTCTGTATGACTATTTAGATGTATTTTCACATCGTGCAAACAATCTGTATAATGCAGCTCTTTTTAGAGAACGTCAAATGATGACAAGTCGTAATAAAGAGGAGTCTGAATTAAGTCTTCTTCAAAAAGAAATTATTCAAGAAGTAGACTATGCCATGTCGTTGATGAAAAAGAAACGTACGATTTCATCATCTGGCGTTTTGAATTACGGCTTTTTGTATGATGTCATGAAATACAACCAGAATCCAGATTATCTAGCCTTGCCTGCTCATACTAGAGAGTATGTATTAAAACAAGTTGTACATGATATCTCTGCTTATTTTGATGCACTGAAATCTTATAAAGCCAATCCATCTTCTTTTACCGGTAGACCGCAATTACCACACTATAAACATAAACAAGGAAAAACTTCTTTTACAATGAGTAATCAGGAATGTGTAGTAAAAACAAACAAGAAAGGTCATAGTCAATGTAAACTGCCTGCTACTAAGATTGTTGTTCCATTAGGAAAGAAAGTTCCCGGCAGACTAAAAGAAGTGCATGTAAGTCCAATGAATGGTGTGTATCAAATATCTTTCGTGTTTGATGATGGACAAGTTGTTCCTGCATGTGTAAAAGAAACAAAACGGATCGCATCTATTGATTTAGGTGTAGATAACTTGATGGCAGTCACAAACAATATTGGAAAGCCATCCATGTTGATCAAAGGATTTCCGATCAAAGCAGTAAATCAAATGTATAATAAGGCGATCGCAAGTATAGTATCTAAACATACATTAAGTACCAAAGAAGAATTTAAAGCTACAAAACGATTTAATTCGATTACATTGAATCGCAATAACCGTATCAAAGATTACTTGTTTAAAACGGTGAAGTATTTCATGTCATGGTGCGTAGAAAATCGTATCGACACCATAGTGATAGGAAAGAATAACTTATGGAAACAGGAAACGAATGTGGGAAAGAAGAATAATCAAACATTTGTACAGTTGCCATTTGCACAATTGGTTCAAATGATTGAGTACTCTGCAGAAAGAAATGGTATTAAAACAATCGAACAGGAAGAAAGCTATACAAGTAAGGCAAGTTATCTGGACGCAGATGCGATGCCTGTATACAAACAAGAAACAGATGAAAAATATACTTTCTCAGGCAAACGTATTAAACGCGGGATGTATCGAAGCAAAGATGGCAGATGTATCAATGCCGATTTAAATGGTTCAGCAAATATTATGAGAAAGGCATTCCCAAAACTTTCAAAAAACATCAATTTTGAAAGTATAACTACAATACGGAATGCATATAAAGCGGTCGTGTAAAAACGAGACCGGAGGGCGCTGTGAACGTCCGTGTTGGATGGAGTCTATGATCATCATAGGTTCTGGAAAACAGAAACTCCGTCTGATTTGCGTCAGCGGGTCAGACGGGGTAATTCATT
>CAVBGZ010000331.1:0-2054 GCA_963595075.1 Waltera intestinalis | reverse complement strand
CAACCCGAAAGAAGTTACCAGATATATCAATAAATTCTTCTTTCGTCTTCTTTTTTAAATTGAAGAAAAGAAGATAAATCCAAAGGCAGACTAAATAATAGAGACAGATTGAATTTTCTTTATAACTAGTTCTTGTTGAAATATATGGAAATCTGATAAAAAGAAAATGATTTAAAAGTATATTTTGAAAATAGCGATCTAAATCATGATAAATCTCTTTTAAAGAAATATATGCTTGTTCAACTGAATATGAATTGAAATTAGAAACTGAAAGATAATCACCGATGCTTCTTGAGTTTTTAAAGGTATTACAAACATCAACTAGAATCGATATATCAAATGTAATTTTTGGTTGACCAAGGTAATCCGCAATTTGAAAGATACGATCGAAAATATCTTTATTTTCATCATTCATAATTGATAGGCAGTGTTTGTTTTTCTCTAGATAATCATTTGGAAATACTTGCTGTTCATCTGAATCAATTGCAAATGACAATTCTTTCTTTTCTAAGGAGAATGTATAGTTATTATCAATCAATAGCTCCAAAACAGCTTCACAACTATTAGATATTGAACAGCAAGGTTCTGGATATTGATGCGGAGCTCGTGGATAATAGCGACAAACTGATGCTATGTTTTCTTCTCCACATTCTACCTGAAGACCGCAAAAGCCATTTTCTAGTCTTAGCGGACAATTTCCATTGAAGTCAAAGTTGATTCTTGCAAACTCATCAACACTTGGATGAGGAAGTATTCCGACATACGTTTCTATTTTCTGTTTTAGATCAAAAGAACACTCTTCATTCATAAGTTTGAAATATTCTTTTTCAGATAGTGTGACATTCCATCCTTGACAACAACATGTTCTACAGCTCTTGCCTTTGCAATGAAATTTATCATAATAGTTTGGTACTTTAAACATATCTTTAAACATAGTTTATACACCTTCTTATATACATTGATTATACGCAAAACAATAATGAATGTGTAGATTTCTTAGTAAATCAAATATTACCAAGAACAAAATTGGATGATTGGCTTAAATCTTTTGATTTGAATGACGATAAAAATGATTGATGATTCTTGCTTTTTGATTATATATGTCAGCATTCTTTAATGTTAATCCAAAGAATTTGTTTCATATTTTTTTCTTTTTTTAATTAACATCGAATTTTAGATGTTTTTTCTTTATCATTTTTTAAATAAATGGTATTATGTTAGTCGTATATAATTAGTAGGTACTAACAATGAAATCAAAAAATCCAAGAATGACAGATAAGAAATATAGCTCTGAGATTTATATTGTCGATGAGATGATTGCTTTATATTGTAAGAAAAAACATAAATCAAAACATCATGAGATGTGCAGTGATTGCAAAGAATTATCGGATTATTGCCATTATCGTTTATCTTTATGCCCATGGGGGGATAAGAAACCATTTTGCTCGAATTGTACGATTCACTGTTACAATAAAGAACACAGAGAAAGAATCAGACAAGTAATGCGTTTTTCAGGCCCTAGAATCATGTTCAGCCATCCGATTTTAGCTTGTAAACATGTCATTCAAACTAAAAAGGAAAAGAAGAGATTAGCGAAGAAAAATGCGGAGAAAAAAGATGGAAAATAAAAATGAATCAAAAGTGGTTAAGAGCAAAGTAGTTCGAATTTTATTTTTGATCGTCGGATTTATCTCTTTAATTTTAGGTACTATCGGTATTATCATTCCGATTCTTCCTACTGTTCCTTTTTATCTTTTGACTGCTTTTTGTTTTGTCAGAGGTAGTAAAAGATTTGCTGATTGGTTCTTGAATTCTAAACTCTATAAAAATCATATTGGAAATTTTGCAAATCATAGAGTTATGACAATCTATGGAGAATTGATTCTTTTATCATGTGTTTCAGCAATGCTTATGGTATCCATGTGGTTTGTCAATAAATTAGCTGTGAGTATCATCCTTACTATTTTGATTGCATGTAAATATAGTTATTTTGTTTTCAGAATCACACCTATCGGTAAAAAAGAATATATAAAAATAAAAGAAGAAGATAAAAG
>CAVBGZ010000330.1:0-2069 GCA_963595075.1 Waltera intestinalis | reverse complement strand
ATGAATCTACAAGTTAATAAAACTTTGCTCTTTCAAACTCAAATACACCAGTACTTGTAGATAAAAGACTTGCTAAAAGGTACGCTAATCGCCTTTCACTGTTTCTAGTGACCTGATTTTTAATTGCACGATTTATTAATGTTACTGCATTTCCAAAATTTTCAGTCAAGAAATACGCACTTGCTCCAAATAAAAGATACTCGTTGGAATATTGCTGTTTCTCATCATAATTAAGTGCGGCATCAAAATAAGTGGCGGCAAGGCTAATATCCTCCATCAAATCTTGATCTACAGAATCGCTTAACAGATTCTGAGCATATTCAATTATTGAAAAAATACTCTGAAAATCTAAATCATCAGAATTTGTACGAAATCGAGGATACTTACTTTTTTCAATTCCAAATTCTTTTTGCTTGGATTTGGACTGAGCTTCTCGGATCGCATATTTAATTTTAGCTTTAGACATGGCAGGCCCTCTCATATAATTGCTTCGCTAAATCTAAAAGGTTCTTTCCATAAACAAAAATGGTTCGCTTGAATTGCGCTCCGTCGTCGTATTCCTTAATAACCCTGCTCTCATCATATGAATTGACAGATGTCGTAGCCGAGCCTTCAAACTCCTGACGATAGTCTTTTTCTAATTTATTTACAAATCTACGAACTGCGGTTCTCTTTTCCAGATCGCCATTGGCGCGGTATAGTCTTGCAAGATAGTTTAACGAAATCGAATATCTGAATGTATCTTTTGACGAGTCATTATACGCCTTTGTAATAACCGTATAATCCGTCTGTGACAGTACCGCCTTTGATTCTGTAATAAACAAGGTGTCGTTAATGTCTGAGGCTCCACTAGCGATCAGTGTATATGTAAGAATATCGCTACCAGTCACCCCTTGTTCTGGAGTCGCCTTAAATGTATGTCTTCCTCTCAGCGCCTGCTCTCCCCAAATATGCTCCCTAATATCATAAGTAAGTATCTCTGCGAATTCACCGCTTATCGTTGTAGATCCTAACCTAATCGTCTTGTCCGGAATGATATTCTGCGATAGATATTCATATCGGTCCATTCCTGTCATTTCCAACTCGTCATCAAGTTCATCGTCACTGATATAATGTCTACGAATATGTTTAGCCCAGTCATCGAGAACAGTATCATCATCGATATCATACACTAATTCAAAACAACATATTTTGTGTTCATGATCAATCACAATATCTTTTGTTTTAAGCCAGCTTAAATATAATGGTTTGTCAAAATTCAGCATTACGTTTTCCTCCAATCGCTTACAATCGGTTAAAAAACAATTTCATACCCAAGATATTTTCTGGCAAAAGAATTCCTTATCTTGATAGAAATCTTATGATAATGAGCTTCTTCTCCACCTTTTATTATGAGACGAACCAGATTCAGTACATTGTCATCTTTCAAAAGGTAAACAAGCTCAGGCATCCGAAAAAAATGGCCATTTATAAACATACAATCCATAGAGAAGCGTTTGTTTGCCACGGATTAACAATACTATCCATAGCAAAGTGTTTGTCTGTCGCGGCCAAAAATCCACTTCAAACCAGTGTGTGACGCATTATCGCACAGTACCAAATGCCCTGACTTGCCACGTTTTGCCGCATATTGCGCATACCGTACATAATGCCACAATGGCATTTTACATAAAGATACACTTTAATCGTAGTCAAAACGTAGTCAAAATCGCAAAAACAGACTACTGCAGTTTTGAGCAGGCACTACTTCATTATATATTCCACACCTCTTCCTTTTCAACTGTTTTGGACTATATTTTTCTTTTAAACTTTTGAAAAGCTAAAAACACTGTTCGCTAGTTAAAACATCGATCATTATTAGGCGAATTTACATGCGCAAACGTGCATAAATTCGGTCGTAATTTTTTACGATTGATTTCAATTCAATCGTAAAATCGACCGTTTACTCCAAAACCTTAAATGAGCGCCCCGCTGACCATCATGATCAGCAGGGCGCTCATTCCATTCTCTTCCGTATTAAACTGCTCTGAAGCTTCTCTGTGTCACCGGCTTCTTCTCGCCAGCAACCT
>CAVBGZ010000329.1:0-2088 GCA_963595075.1 Waltera intestinalis | reverse complement strand
TACATTACACGATTTCGAAATCGATTCCAGTTTGTGTATCCGTTCGCATTGTTTTTGATGCATTTGATGATCTTGTTTCGATTTTCTATGATCGCATTATTCACTTTTTTACCGCAGATCACCACCTGGCCTTTATCTGCCTCGACTTTATATTCGAATTCTACAATCGTAAACGAATTTATGATTTCCTGTTTCCATTCTATTAAATTGTTTGAGAATGCGATCATTTCTTCGATTTGAGAATCAATGTATTCTCGGATTAAAGTTTCAAGATTTTCTTTCGCTGTTTCGAGTGTGGAATTGGAATAAAAGTCTACAAGTTTAAGTTTCAATAAGTAACATTGGGATAATTCATTGTTTATATCCAATATCTTTTTTCTTAAGTCATAATAGTTCAAATAGGAATTGAAGTGATAATTGTATTTTCTTTCTCTTTCAACATCAAATAATTTTCCATATTTGTCTTCTTCGTTTGGATTTTTAAACAGAAGCCAGTTGAATTTTTTGAGTAAATAATATTCATCACTCTTTTTATTATCTCGATATCCTTTCATCGTATTGATGCGTACCTGATCCATCTTTCTGTGAAAGTCCTGGGAAAGATGGAAATAGTCCAGTACGCATTGGCAATTAGGAAACATTTTATGGGCGACATCTCTGTATGTGTCATACATGTCTGAACAGACATATTTGACGATTTTTCTTTCTTCTAATGGAATGTTTCTGAAATAATTTAACAGATCTTCTTTTTTACGGCTTGAAAGAATATCTATAGGAATCTGTTTTTTAAAATCAAGAAGTACGCAGACATATTTACTGTGTTTGGATTTAAAGGCATAGACCTCATCAAAATTAATGATTTCACTCAGATGATTTCTTTCTATTTCAACATGGGAATCAAAAATAGAACATACAGAAGTAGGAGATATATGAAATCTTCTGGCAACAGAAGTAAAGGTTTCATTGTAATTTTTAAGATCTTTAAGAATGTTCTGAACGGTTAAAATAGAAATCTTTTGAGTCTTAAACACAAATGGATTGAATTCATAATAGGTGCGGCCGCATATTGGACATCGATACCGCCTGCTTCTGTATCGAATGATACATTTTTGATTGGTCAAGGCGGAATGGGTGATTTTCTTCACAACATATTCCTTTATTTTAGGCGCAGTAAAACCACAGTGAGGACACGGAGGCTTCTTATCTTTCAATGTGACATAAAGAACCATCATTTGGTTTTCAGAAGAACAGGTAATATTGGAAATATCACTGTCATTGAGGTTAAAAAGATTCGTAAGAAGAGTGTTAAAAGCTTCGATATTGATCATTTTGATCAACTCCTTTCCATTTTCAACCTCATCATACAGTGAAAATCAGAAATAAAATTACAGTTCTGTTGGTGACGGGTAAAAAATAGAACGATATTTATGAGTAGATCCAAAAAGCATAGAAGCAAAATCCAGTGATTCTAAAATAAGATGATATTTATCAAGCCTGCTCCAGGAAGGCAGGCGTTCATTCCAAAATCTATGAATACGTGCTTTTAGTCTTCTTACAGTATGTAGAGCTAATTCAAAAGAAGAAATTGAATCATCATTTTCATCTAAAGTAGCGATATAGTAAATCAGTATAAAAGGAAATTGAGAATAAGGAACAAAATTAGAAGGAAGTATGGCATGTGTGGAAAGACATTCTTTACACTGTATGCGTTGCACGCTGATTTCGGATTTACAATCAATAGTAAAATCATCATGAACAATATGTCGAACATAATGACCGTATAAAATGAAAAGACCAACAGCTCCACATTTCGGACAGACCAAAGTAGCCAACTGTACGGTTGTAAGGAAAGAATCATAGTCTGCTTGAGAAATAATTAGGTTGAAGTTATTGGTAATTTTAAGTATCATGATATTGTCGTTAGGACGGATGGGAATCGCAAACTTTGGTCGGTAGGGATTCTCATCTTTTTTTCGTCCAATCCTTTCTAAAAATACTGTATCAAAAAAGGACAGGAATCGTCACCCTAAAATGATTTATAAGAGGACTTTATCTCATCGATAAAATCCCTACACATTTTGAAGGTTC
>CAVBGZ010000328.1:0-2091 GCA_963595075.1 Waltera intestinalis | reverse complement strand
ATTTTCATTGTGTAATCATTATGATGATCAAGCCATGAAGCCATTGTATCTAAGGCGATTCTACAAGCATCCTCAATCGGATACCCATATGCACCACAAGAAATACATGGAAACGCAATCGAATGAATATCATATTTTTTAGCTAAATCCAAACTACTCTCATAACAAGACCTCAAATCATGTTCATCCTCATGTTGGTTTGAATAAATCGGTCCCACTGTATGAATGACATAATTTGCGGATAAGTTATATCCCTTTGTAATTTTTGCCTGGCCCGTCCTACAACCATTTAATAATTTACACTCTTCTAACAATTGTTTTCCAGCAGCCCTATGAATAGCTCCATCAACACCGCCACCACCAAGCAAGCTTGAATTGGCCGCATTCACAATACAATCCCCATCAAAAGTTGTGATATCTCCCTTTACGATTTTGATTTCACTCAATAAGTTTTTTCCATCCAAAACCATCTCAATCAAAACTTTAGGCAAATAATACGAATTCTTCCAAGGATTTATAATAATCCCCTTTACATCTTCACTCAATGTTTGAGAAAGTAAGCTAGAAACATGAACCAAACTATATTCTGTATCTTCACCAAGCTCAAGCATCACTTTTGAAGTAAACGCAACAAAAACATCACTACCATCATCCAAAGATAAGCGGCGATATACCAACGTATCCTCTACAGTACCTGTAGGAACCAAAATATCTTCATTTAAAACCGTACGAATATGATTTAAAAGTTCCATATTCTTTTCACGCGTTTGCACGCTATACAATTCAACAATTAACTCTTCTAATCTTTTCATCATTTTTTCACCACAAACGTTAAGCTAAAAGGAAAAGCACCAATCACATCTTGATACGTGGAATCATCCAAAAAGTATCCTTGTCGATGTGCTTCTTCTTTGAAATTCGCATCCAATTCTCTAAATTCATTTTCAGTCAACGTAAAACCATTAAATCTATACACATCCTTATACCCCTGATACCCATAGACATGATCTAACACATCCCAAGTCGATAATTCTTCACCATCTTCTAATGTATCCAAATAATCCAGACATGCATGAATGATTTCTATTTGCCTCGCATTTTCCATTAGTCAATCTCCAAATATTTTTTTAAATCTTGAATCGAATTCAATCCATCAATATACCCCTGATAATATAGAGCCCCTAATTTTTCCATATCCGACTCTACACGCCCTACATGTATAGGAATACTTGGCGCAATCACAAAGATACGCCCCTCTTTTTCTAATTGAATCAATTCATCACATTGCCTATTATAATCCTCATTCATATTCTCTAATACATTTGAAAAAGCAGGATACTCCCCATATAACTTACGCGTCATCCTTTGAACTAAAAGCTTTGTTTCACTCTTTCTAAAATCACGATCACGCGTACGAACAACCACAATCTTATTGATATTACGATCTAATGCCCAATCATACGCAATCTTATCACTACAGCCGCCATCCAAATAATATTCGCCATCGATCTCAACCATCTTAGAAACATAAGGCATACTTGCACTTGCCTGTATCGCCTTAAAAATATCTGAACATTTGTTTTTGCTGAAAAATTCAGGCTTACCCGTTCTACAATTGGTTGCGACCGCAATAAAATCACGATTCGGATTCATAAATCGAGGCACATTTAAAGGATCAAAATGCTGAGTACCCCTAAACAAAAAATCAAAACCAATGATGCCTTTGTTGTTCTTCATGGCTTCTAGACCAACATATCGATGATCATGTCGATACCCTAAATTGATACGTGCACTACGACCAATTTGTCCAGCCACATAATTCAAACCATTTAAAGCACCTGCACTCACACCAACCGTATTTCTTAAATTGATCTCAAACTGCATCAGTGCATCCAATACACCATTTGTATATATACCTCGAAAAGCTCCACCCTCTAATACAATACATCCATCTATGACTCGACTTCCCGCATTTCCATTTGGAAGCTTAGAAAGCCCTGAAAACTTTTTGTTTTTCATTTTATTCACCACCAGTAAACATACTGTATTTTAAACCTTTTATTTAAAAAAAGCGAATTTACTCACCTAAAT
>CAVBGZ010000327.1:0-2096 GCA_963595075.1 Waltera intestinalis | reverse complement strand
ACATTATACCCTTATTGTATAAAAATGACAATCTTTTATGTATTACTGTTTGAAAACTCGCGTAATATATTTAATTTTGCATAATAGTTTACTGGCAGTAAGTAGTTAATGACCAGTATTCATAAAATCAGAGTTTATCACAAAATTAACTTGTTATAAATCTGCAATACTTGCAGCCAGAAAAATAAATCAATTTATGAAAAAAGTAATAATCATTATGGCAATCCTTTCGATGGCTTGCGATAATATTGTGGCTAACGAAGTTCATTCTGCTAATTCTTGGCTTCGTCCTAGTATTTCATTACGACTACAGATGAATGGTATTGATGTGGCGAAAAGTTCAAATTCCATGTTAAAATCTATATCTATGGAATATCAAACGGATAGCGTAATGGTGGTTAGTTCTGATGCTAGCAGTGTTTGCATTTCCAGCATTAAGCCTTATAAATTTATGGATGATATGACTTTTGCTGGAGTGCCCATCTTTGTTGCAGGAATTATTGCAAAGAGTGAAAAAGCAAGTTTTAGACAAAATTATGCTAGTGAACATGCGCGTGCCAGACTTGTTACAAATTTCCATAATGAACTTGATAATTATACACAATTCGTCCCGGCAGTACTTGCAGCTGGATTGAATTTTGCCGGAGTAAAAGGGCGTAGTGATCATTGGCGTTTTGTTGCAAGCAGTGCAATGGCGTACGGCATAATGGCAGCAATAGTTAATCCTATAAAGAATACGGCCAAAGAATTACGGCCAGATGGTTCATCGCGTAACTCTTGGCCTTCAGGACATACGGCCACTGCATTTGTTAGTGCAACAATACTACATAAAGAATACGGACTGACGCGTAGTCCATGGTATTCTGTAGCAGGATATACAATCGCCACTGCAACGGGTGTAATGCGTGTGCTTAACAACCGTCATTGGGTTAGTGATGTTCTTTCTGGAGCTGGTATCGGTATCGTGTCAACAGAACTAGCATACGGGCTAAGCGACCTTATTTTCAAAAGAAATCATTTAAAGTGCAACGATCTTCCAGGTTCTAGTGATATAATTAAACATCCATCTTTTTTCAGTATTTCCATGGGTATTGGGCTTGGAACAAAAAATATGGCATTCTCTGGCGAAGACCTTCATCTTCAGTGCGTTGACGGTGAGAAAACTGGACCTTTAAAACTTAAGTTCGGCTCTTCTACGGTTGTAGGAGCAGAAGGGGCCTATTTCTTCAACAAATATCTCGGCATTGGTGGTCGACTAAGAGTCAAAAGTTCGCCAATAAAAGGTTGGAGCAACATGACATATACACAGATCGGTTTTTGGGATGATTGGGCAAATAGTATGAAAGCAAACGGAATAGATCCGAACCGCCTTTTTTCAACAAGAGAAATCACGATTGAATCCGATCATATAACAGAATTTACAGCAGATGTCGGTGCTTACTTTAATTTGCCTCTGTCAAAAAGGTTTGCACTTGGATCTAAACTACTTATTGGAAGAAGTGTTATACAAGACTTAGATATAAATGCACATTTCGCAGGAGACAGCTACGACCTTATTGATCCAGATACATATACTTATGGATTTGCAGGTCCATATGATGAAACTTGGGATTATCTTACTGTTAGCGGCAATAACACGATGAAATTTGGTACGGGAATTTCTTTGATTTATGCGTATAAGCATAATTTTTCATGGAAAGTTTTTGTTGACTATGACTTCACGCGTAAACACTATACGATGGAGTATGCACCTGTTGCCTTCGCGAAAAAAGGATTTCCTGTACTATATCAAGATTTTCTTGACGTCTATGGAGATGATTTCTATTCGTCAAGAATAAAGAAAAATATGAATAGTTTCGTGCTTGGGGCTGCTTTTACCGTTTCATTTTGATAAAGAAAGTCTTTGTGGGTAGTGTGGTATAGTATGTTAAACGGCAAAAGTTGCAACAAGATTAGAGACATTTTTTTCTGATTGTGATTATTTTATGGAAAAACTATATTTGTTGATCTGTCTTTCATTGCAATTTATTGCTGTCCGGTAAAAATTTTCAGAGTTGGGAAAAATTAGGGCTGACACTTCTCACGAGGTATCAGCC
>CAVBGZ010000326.1:0-2103 GCA_963595075.1 Waltera intestinalis | reverse complement strand
AGCAAAAATGTGTTATTTGTTTCGATAAGCCAAAGAAGAATGATCTTCATCCAACGCAAAAGCCTATCCCTTTGATTTCTTATTTGATTAAGAACTCATCTAGACCTAAGGATTTAGTCATCGATTTATTTGGTGGTAGTGGAACAACTCTTATGGCTTGTGAAGAGACCGATAGAACTTGCTTTACGATGGAAATTGATGAGAAGTATGCAAGTGCAATTGTAAGAAGATATGCAAAGGTCAAAGGTACCACTGATGATATCACTTGCACTAGGGATGGAGACATCTTTAAAGCAAGCGAAATCTATGATTTTAATGAAGATTCTAACATAGTTAGAAATGTTAGCGCTGACGAAACTAGCATAATTTAAGGAGTGATAAAAATATGAAAATTTTAACAAGTGAAGCAGTATTTAGAGGACATCCCGATAAAATTTGTGATCAGATTTCTGATGCTATTTTAGATGAATGTTTAAAGCAAGATAAGAACTCGAGAGTGGCAATTGAAACTTTAATCAAGAACCATTTAGTTGTTATTGCAGGAGAAGTCACAACTAAGGCCGATGTAAATTACAAGAGAGTCGCATTAGAGGTTCTTGCATCATTAGGATATGAAGATTTAAAGGACTTCAAGTTCACAATTGAAGTATCAAAGCAAAGTCCTGACATCGCTCTTGGTGTTGATAAGGACGGAGCTGGTGACCAAGGAATCATGTACGGCTATGCGTGCAGTGATTGCAAGGAACTTATGCCTCTTCCTATTCTTTTTGCAAGACGAATTGCTATTGAAATGGATTATCTTACATCAGGTTTAAGAGATTTATTTGGTGCTGATGGTAAGTGCCAAGTTTCAGTTGAATATGATGATAACGATAGACCTAGAAGAATTGATACTATTGTTGTTTCTCAGCAAACAGCTAAGGGTTTAGATAGAACATTCTACACAAAGTTCATCGTTAAGAATTGCATCTTCAAAGTTCTACCTCTTGGAATGATTGATGAAAGAACAAAGATTTTAATCAATCCAACAGGAGAGTTCGTTGAAGGTGGTGCTTATGCTGACTGTGGCTTAACTGGTAGAAAGATTATTTGCGATACTTATGGTGGATTAGGTAGACATGGTGGTGGTGCCTTCTCGGGCAAAGATGCAACTAAGGTTGATAGACTTGGAGCCTATTATGCTAGATATGTTGCAAAGAACATAGTTGCTGCTAAGTTAGCAAAGAAATGTGAAGTTCAAGTTGCATATGCAATTGGAGTCGATAAGCCGGTCTCAGTCAACATTGATACCTTTGGCACAGGTATTTATTCTGATAATCAAATCAAAGAAGCAGTCTTAAAACTATTTAACTTCACGCCAAAAGCGATGAGAACTGAGATTATCAAGGATGACGTTTCTTTTAAATCGTTAGCTGAATATGGTCACATTGGTAGAGAAGACATTGATGTTCCTTGGGAGAAAACCAATAAGGCTTATGTCCTTAAGGTCTATTGTTTAAATAAGTATGGCAAGTAGTTATGATGTAATTCAAAAGTTCTATAAGTCTGATAAGTGGAAAATAGCGAGAGCCATCAAGATTGCATCAGCTGGTGGAAGGTGTGAGAAGTGTGGTGCGATTGGTACTGAGGTTCATCACATCATCCATCTAACACCAGATAACATCAATAATCCTAGCATCACAGTGAACCAAGAAAACCTTATGCTTCTTTGCAATGAATGTCATAACAAGGAACATGGTAGATTTGGTGGTGCTAAGGAGTGCGAGTTCGATGCTGATGGAAATTTAACGAAAATCAATAAAAAGTAACATTGCCTTGTTTCAACTATTCTTATAAGACACTAGGCTCCCCCGGGGTGAGATTTCGACTCATTGCCAAGGTACCGTCCGGGTGCACCTCCAATTTGCGTGAGGCTAGTTTTTGAGTTTTCTAAATTTTGAAAAAAGGTCTGAGATTATCGAATAAATCACTGGATATAATGCTTGAAAAGAGTGATATATATAGTACCAAAAGATATCTAGGACACAATATGAAGAATTTAATTAAAACTTATGAAAAGAGAATAGAAAACGCAGTAAAGGAAAATGACCTTAAGAGTATTAT
>CAVBGZ010000325.1:0-2105 GCA_963595075.1 Waltera intestinalis | reverse complement strand
TACATACCACAATTAGGTCCTATAAAACAATGTTCTCCAATCGTGATTGTGCCTCCATCCATAAGATAGGCATTATGGTTGATAAATGTGCCTTTTCCAATGGTTGAATAACATCCATAATCTACATATAAGGGAGAAAGAATTGAACATTCTTCTTGTAGATTCGGGAATAGTTTTTTTAAGATTTCATTTTTCTTTTCGATATCCTTTGGACGCGTTTGATTAAATTCAAAACATAAGTCTTCAGCTTCTAATCGTTTTTGGAGTAATTCTTGATCAAAATTGGCATCATACCATTTTCCTTGTAACATTTTTTCCTTTTCAGTCATACAGGGATTATAATACAAACAGGAAGGTTGTTAAATATGAAAATAAAAAAAGTGGGAATATTAGGAGCTGGAGCTGTTGGTTCCTATTTGATTTGGGGATTATCAAATAAAAAAGATATTCAACTTGGTGTTATCGCAAGTGGTGATCGTGCTAAAAGATTAGAAAAAGGGATTCGAATCAATAATGAAAACTTTTATCCTGAAGTATGGGATGAGAATGATTGTTGTGATTTAGATGTATTGATTGTATGTTTAAAATATGGTGCACTAGAACATGCTTTAGATACTATTGAAAATGTAGTGAATGAAAATACGATTGTGATGTCATTAATGAATGGTGTGGATAGTGAAGAGGTTATTGGAAACCGAATTGGACAAGACCATATTCTTTATTCTCTTATAAAAATCGCAAGTCATAAAGAAGGAAATACTTTTTATTTTGATCCAGAAACGACAATTGGTATTGTACTTGGTGGAAAACAAGAGTTTGTGGATGAAATAGATGCATTGTTTAAAAATACACCAATTCATTATCGCGTTTCGGATTGTATTGTAGAGGAAATTTGGAGTAAATTTCGTTTAAATGTATGTAATAACTTGCCACAAGCGATTTTAGGTTGTGGAGTTGGTTGTTATCAAGATAGTAAGCATATGCGAGCGATTCAAACCGGATTAAGAAATGAATTAGAAAGCATCGCTTTGGCTAAGGGTATTGATTTAAGTAAGGTGGATTCATCAAGCCTTCATGGAAGTATGGTTTCAAAGAATGCAAGATATTCTACTTTACAAGATTTGGATGCGAAAAGACATACCGAGATTGACATGTTTTCTTTCGCTTTAATGCGTATGGGAAAAGAGTTAAGCATTCCAACTCCATATAATGAGTATACGTATCATATGATCAAGGCTTTAGAAGAAAAGAATGAAGGCTTATTTGATTATTCAAATGATTGTGAGAAAACAAGCGCAAAATAGGAGGAAGAAGATGAAAAATCAAGAAAATCGATTTGAAGTTATTTTTACAGATGGAAGTAGTTTGAAAGAGGAAGGAAAACGTCAAATTTTGGTGGATAAAGAAACGGGTGTACATTATTTAGGTTGGAAAAGTGGATATGGTGCTGGAATTACACCTCTACTTGACTCGGAAGGAAAAGTGGTTGTGAAGAAATGAAAATAAGATATGCGACTATTGATGATGTAGAAGCTCTTTCATATATTGAGAGTGAATGCTTTCCACAAGCTGAAGCGGCTACAAAAGAGGATTTTGCACAAAGAGTTAAATATTATGGAAATCATTTTTGGTTACTTTTTGAAGGAGATCAACTGATTTCTTTTGTGGATGGATTTGTAACAGATGAAGCAGATTTAACGGATGAAATGTATGAAAAAGCAGATATGCATAATGAAGATGGGGAGTGGCAAATGATTTTTGGTGTAAATACCCTTCCAAACTATCGTAAACATGGATATGCAGGCTTGTTAATAGAGTATGCTATTAAGGATGCGAAAGAACAAGGAAGAAAAGGTCTTGTACTTACGTGCAAGGAACGCTTGATTCCTTATTATTCTAAGTTTGGATTTAGAAATGAAGGAATCTCTCAATCGGTTCATGGGAATGTAGTATGGTATCAAATGAGACTAACCTTTTAAAAGAAATCAAAAATTGTCATGTCATCTATTCGAAAAGATGCAAAGATTTAATTCAAAAAAACATTCAAAAACATTATCCACAAGATAAGTCAGAAGAAATATTTGATTTGGTTCAAAATCAATTTG
>CAVBGZ010000324.1:0-2106 GCA_963595075.1 Waltera intestinalis | reverse complement strand
TATCTTCTTAACTGCTCTGCAAAGCTTCATTTCTATCAATTTTTCTTTTGCCATATTACTTCTTCTTTTGCTCAAGTTCCTTCCATTCTTTGAAGCATTCCTCAAATGCAGCAAGAACACCATCACTAGCGTCGCAGTAATTCTCTAGATATCTTCTATAAACATCATGACCTTTTCTAATAGGAAACTTTTTTCCATCAGATTTAATGCCTCGAGCAAGACTTCCTTTACAGCCTTTATCATTAATATAATTTTTTGTTACATATGTTTTAAATCTCATATTTATTCTCCTTTTTCATCATCAATGTGCAAGGTCTACAAGGTCTATGCAAAAGTATTTCTATATAGAATTTTTAGCCCAAAATTTTCTATATAACAAACTTGTGTAGGGAGGTTGTAGACCTTGCACTTTTTAGCTTTTTCCTTACTACGTAAGGAAGTCCTCAAAAGCACTGTTGTCATTAACAACAAGTTTTAGACCCTTGATGGTTCTAACTCTCTTCTCAACAATCTTTTTATATCCATTCTTTTCAAGAGTGGAATAGAACTCAGTGGTGCTTCTAACATACTCACCATTTTCTTGACTGTATTTACGATAAGCAGAATATAAAGCATTAGAACTTTCCTTTGCCTTAGGGTCAACTTCACAGCAATCCTCAATGAAGTGATTAAACCAGTTATTCATTTCTCGATATTCAGTTATTGCATCCTTTACCACATTTGGAATTGGAAGATGATAATTTAAATCGATAACTTTTTTAGCACCTTCAATAACCCACTTAAGGATGTATTCACCTGCATTCTCAAAAAGATAGTCAGCATAGTTCTTAATATCGCCTTTGCCACCTCTTAGTTTGTTGTTGAAAGGAATAACAAATAATCTGTTCCAAATACCATCATCGATACCACTTACTCGAGGTAGATAATTGGTGTAAAGAACCAATGTGTGACAAGGTACATAATGAAAAGGATTTTTATATTTCTTCTCAGCTTGAACTTCATCAGTAGAGCATAATTGTTTTACTATAGACTCATCTAATCGAGCGCCTTGTTGTGATTCAGATGCAATAAGAAGTCTTTTTCCTTTTGCTTCTGCCATTTCAGGCTTTGTATTTCTTCGACATTGAGTAGTTAGTGTATCAGCTGAAATCTTACCTGAATACAAGCCAAGTGTTCTAAAAATGGCGTTCCAGAATGTTGATTTACCATTACCACCATCCCCATAAGCTATGATCATACCTTCGACCATAACCTTACCGATTGCTGCTAGCCCACACACAAGTTGAACATAATCGATAAGTTCTGGATTCTTTGCAAAAATTGTGTTTAAAGCATTAATCCAGATGTCCTTACCCTTATCACTAGGAGAAACTGCAGTAATCTTTGTGATGTAATCTAAGGAGTTATTTGGTCTTGCAGAACTCATACCAATTCTCAAGTCATAGGTAGCATCAGGAGTGCATAGTAAAAATGGATTTGCATCTAATTCGGAAGTCGTAATCTCAACCATTGGTTTGACTTCTTTCATACAAGCGGAGATGTACTTTGATTCTCGTCTTGTAAGAACGAATTTTTGATACTGCTTGGCTGTATTAAATCTTTTGATGATCTCAAGTTGCTTAGCATCCATTAGTCCTTCAGCCTTTTTACCGTTTTGTTCTATGATGGCTAAAGCACCGCTATCCATTAATTCCTTATTTGCAGTAAAGAACATGTTCTCGGAATCCCTTAATTGTCTTCTAGTAAGTTCGTGGACTACTCCTTGTGCTCCTATGTCCGATTCTTCCCAATAACGCCCATTAAAATGAAGGAAATGTGTTGCTTCTGAATATCTAAGAACATCATTGAAATATTTTGCTAATACCGTAGCCTGACCTACATCAGTAAAATCACGTGGCATATAACTATTAGAATCATTATATTTTTCTGGTGGAATGTAACCTGGCATTGATGAAACTTTCTTAAAGAATCTTAATGCACTCTTCCAAATTGTATCCAATTCATCATCTTCCAATGGCGGCTCACATAATGATGCTTTTTCTATGAAGGCTTTGTATGCTTCATCTGAATCACCATATTTCTTAAGAACTCTAGCTGCAAATCTAG
>CAVBGZ010000323.1:0-2112 GCA_963595075.1 Waltera intestinalis | reverse complement strand
TTCGATTGTTTAAATCGATAAATTGATATGTATCTTCAAGTTGTTTTAAAATGGATCCTGTAAATTCTTTTCGATCGCGAAAGAGTTCTTTGTCACTGCCTTGGAAAAGGGCGATTTTCGTTGTGGTTGTACATTGATCTGATAACAAATAAGCTAAGTTTGTGTATAATCCATCTTCACCGATAAGTTTTAATGTACGCATTTGACTAGAACCGAATTCAATTTCTCTTTTTTTCATTTCAAATTCTAAAGTATGAAAAGTTAATTCTTGATTTATGCTTCTAGAAAGTTCATAAGAATGTCCTCTGTTTTGAATCATCATTTCTCGAATTCCTTCTTCTGTCATAGGTTGAGTAGAACTTCCTTTTCGAACGTATACCCCACTTGGCTTTAATCCTTTTTCTCGAAGATAATATGGACGATTAGTACCTGTCATTACATGAATTTCAACAACTTGTTTATTATCCATTTCAATGGTTTTAACCCTTACAAAAGGCATAACGTCTGGTGCAAGTGAGTCTTTTAGAGAATTTACTATTTGAAGCATGACTCCATCTGGGTCATCTACTCCTGTAACTGTACCATCGTTTTGGACGCCTACATAAATGGTTCCACCTTCCGCATTCGCAAAACCCATAACTTCTTTTTGTATATCGAATACATCTGTGATTTCGTTTTTTGTTGTATACATATTCTTTCCTTTCTTTCTCTTTAATGAAACATTAAGAAAGAAAGGAAAGAAAGTCAAGCTTAGAATAGTATTTCTATATTTTCAAAAAATAAATCATAATCTTTCTCTTTGGGTTATAATATATCTAACAAAGGAAAAGGTATGGATATGAGATTGAAAAAAGTATTGGGATGTTTACTTAGCTTAGGGATGTTATTAAGTCCTATGACAGTTTGTGCTGAAGAAAGTACAGATGTAGTTGCGTATACACAAGATCAACAAGAATTTACATCTATTGAAGAGGCTTGGAATGCAGCTCGTGCAGGAACTTACGTCTATTTAAATAAGGATTGGAATATTACGGATCGTTTGATTTTAAATTCGCAAGAAACAGCAACTTTAGATTTGAATGGACATGCGATTGATCGTCAATTAAATGATTCTAAAAATGATGGAGAAGTCATTTATATGAATAAAAATTCTTCTTTAACATTAAAGGGAAGTACTGAGCGTACATTTACAGTAAGGGATCGCAAAGGACATTATAATGATGGAGATGATACGGCAAATGTAACTGTTGGTGGCGTAATCACGGGTGGTTACAGTTATAACGGTGCTGGCGGAATCCATATGAAGGAAAGTTGTACACTCACTTTGGATCATGTGGGCGTTGTTGGAAATGAAGCAGCTTCTGATTTAAGACCATATGGTGGCGGTATTAAAATGGATGGAGATAGTTGTACCGTTTATGTTAATAATGGTTCAATGGTTTCTTATAATTGTGCATCCTATGGTGGAGGCATCTATGTTGCTGGTCAAGAAGGTCATATTAATGTAGATGCGAGTGAGATTTCAAATAATTATGCTTGTGCAGATGGTGGTGGTATCTATTCAAATTATGATGCAACTTATATTGAATTAAATAATAATGCGATTGTGAAAGAAAATAAGGCAGGCTATTATGGTGGAGGTATTTGTTTCAACAACTCTTATAATCATATCAACAGTAAGGATGGTACGGGTAAAATTTCTTCCAATTTTGTGGCTGGATATGAACTATACGCAAAAGGCGGAGGAATTTATTACAATCCAGTTCGACTGAAATCCAATACGGCCACCATAACAAATGTAACTTTCGAAGATAATGTCGCAAATAAAGAAGTGGATTATGCTTATGGAGGAGCTATTTGTATTGATTTAGGTAATGTAGAGATTACCGACTGCAAATTTAAAAATAACACAGCTCTTAGCGGTGGAGCTATCTATGTCAATGATTCAGGAACGATTCTTAAAAAATGTACCGTTACAAATAATAGTGCCAACAAAGGTGGAGGTATTTATGTGGATAGTCGTTATGATCTTAAAGTATCGGACAAGTGTGTCGTAAAAGATAACACAAAAGAAGATTTAGAGACGACCTCTAACATCTATCTTCAAAATGG
>CAVBGZ010000322.1:0-2123 GCA_963595075.1 Waltera intestinalis | reverse complement strand
CTTCGAAACGTTGTATACGACCTTTGAAGTGCTAAAGGAATTGATGATCTCATTTCTCCAATTAAACATGGTCTGTGCGAAATGTTGGAGTTCTTCGATTCCGCTTTCTCTTAATTTCTTGATGAGCTTATTTAATTCTTCAGGTGCTGTATCAATCGTATTCGAACGATAAAAATCATTCACTTCATCCTTTAACTCCCAAGCCTTTTCCAGATCCGGATGAATAGATACTAGTCTTTTGGCTAAATCGTAAGGATTCAAATATTGTTTGAAATATGTGTTATAGCTTCGTTTTCTTTCGATGTCGAACAGACGTCGATGGTCCTTACATTTTGAATTGGTATAATGCTTAAACATGAGTCTATGATGGTATTTCAATAAGTAATATGCATCCTGTTGTTCCCTTGTGAGATATTTCCTGTTGATACATTTGTACTGTCTTTGGATCCTTAAGCGGATCGCATCGACCCTTCGATGAAGCTCCTGTGCGACATGGTAGCGGTCGACGACATGTTGACTTCTAGGAAAATGCTTCTTTATGATGCGACGATATGGTTCATACATATCGGTTGATATGATCTCGACCCTATCCTTTTCGTATTTTGGGATGGCCTTG
Source organism: Waltera intestinalis (assembly GCA_963595075.1). Classification (GTDB taxonomy): domain Bacteria; phylum Bacillota_I; class Bacilli_A; order Erysipelotrichales; family Erysipelotrichaceae; genus Holdemanella. The sequence goes on along the minus strand of CAVBGZ010000322.1, from coordinate 1,507 downwards.
AAATATTTGTCCAGATATTCATACCTTCGACTCGGTAGGATATCAATAGGCCTTCCTGTCCTTTGATCAATAAACACGCAGATATACTTGCTTCTTTCTTCTACGGAATGAAAGGCATAGTTTTCATCAATGGATAGAATGGATGGCAGGCGTGCCCTTGGTATATCCACATGGCCATCAAAGATGGAAGCTGTCGTTGTAGGTGACATATTATATCGCTTGGCAACGGAAGAAAAGGTCTCTGAAGGGTTTCTTAGATCATTCAATATAGAAAGAACGACTTCAGAAGAAATCTTCATCTGCTTGAATACGAATGGGTTATTTTCGTAATAGGTCTTTCCACAAACGGGACAGACATACCTTCTGGCATGATAGATCAAAGTGCATTTTTTATTGGCCAGGATGGAATGATTGATCCTTTTCTTCACATAGCCTTTGATCTTTACATGCTCGTTTCCACAAGAAGGACAAGGTATAGGAAAAGGCTTCAATTTGACCTCTAAAATGGTTTCGTCACCTCTTTTGGATGAAGAGGCAGATTCAATCGTATCTGGATCCAAATTGAATAGATTACTAATAAAAAGAATGTCATTGTTCATGGTATTTGCCTCCATTTCTTCTAATATCAGTATAAAAAGGAAGATGGAGAGCTAGTTAGAACAAGTATGTTGGTAAGGCTACAAAATTTTTGAGTATCCCATTATACAAAGACTGATAAGCATGATTTGATTATTCAAGGCCTTGGATTATGACATTCCACCAATTGAAAAGTCAAGGATAAACGCTGCTCGGAACTCGTCCTTGACTTTTCAAAGGCGGAATGTATCCTGGGCACTAGGCTTGAAGAATCAACAATCTCTAATCATATCTGGTTAGATGGGTATTCATTTACTTTGACCAAACTATATGGAAATGGCTTTATCTTAAAAGTTGAACGAAGGAATAAATAGAATTTATAGAAAAGATGAGTGGATTTAAGCAGGTAAAAAGGAAGCCTCTTATGAAGACGCAGACAATAAGAATCATCAATGATTGAATCAGAAGGATTCAAGGACAAAGCTTTTAATTCAAAAAGGGTATAAAGAAAACAAGGAAGGAAAAAATAAGGAAGAATCAAATGCGTTGAATGACATTCCTTACAATGGCACCTTTGAGCTTTGATCATTACATGATTACCGTTCTCATTGATGAAGTATCTTGGATGTGTACCATAGAAAATCAAACAATTGGTACATCCACACTTTGGACAAGGCATGGTATGGAGGAGATCCTCATTTTTGTGAATGAAATGATCATAATCTTCTTGATTTTCAATGGTCATGTTTTTACAATAGATATGTATCATGAAGAGTCCTTTAAGGACGGGAAAGCAGATTCGGGTCGAAAAGGAATCTGCTTTTTTTTGGTCCTCATTTTCCTTTCAATTCAAGTATAACAAAAATTGCCCCAAAAAAGATTGGAGCAATTAATAAGCGATTCTGTTTTTAAGCCCATGAAATCTTAAAGG
>CAVBGZ010000321.1:0-2151 GCA_963595075.1 Waltera intestinalis | reverse complement strand
ACAACTAATCGTTGTCTGCCTCCTTTTTTTCTACCATTTTGATGCTTCCGTCATTCTCGTCGATTTCAAAATCAATGCCTTTTTCTAAGACCAACATTACACGATTTCTGAATCGATCCCAATTGCGATATCCGTTTGCGGATTTAGTAATAAGTTTAATAATGGCGTTTCGATTTTCCATAAGTGCATTGTTGATTCTTTTCTGTTCTGCAGTAATATTTCCTGTGTCTTTCGATACGTTAAATACAGTTTTTGAAATGTGGAAAGAATTTATGATTTCTTTCTTCCAGTTTGTCATTGTTTTACTGAAGGCGACTAGTTCTTCAATATTACTTTCTCTTAAATGCTTGATTACTATTTCAATGGCTTCTGGTGCTGTTTTAATTGTATTCGAAACATAAAAATCTGTGACTTCATCCTTTAATTCCCATGCTTTTCCAATATCCGGATGAATAGATATCAGTTTTTGAGCTATGTCATATGGATTGAGATACGTACCAAAATGTTGGTTGTGGTATCTTTTTCGAGTAATGTCAAACAATCGTTTTTTATCATGACATATTGTATTTGTATAATGTTTAAAAAGAAATTTATTGTGATGTTTCAATAAGTAGTAGGCATCCTTTTCTTCCTGGGTTCGATGTTTATAATTTATACATCCATAGGGTTTCATGATCCTTAGACGAATGGAATCGATCTTTCGGTTTAATTCCTGTGCCACGTGATACCGGTCTACAGCGTGTAATGAATTTTTAAAATGTTTCTTTATGATTCTTCGGTAAGGTTCGTACATGTCTGTGGCAATAAATTCCACTCTGTCTTTTTCATATTGAGGAATCTTGGAAAAATATTTGTCCAGATATTCATACCGTCGACTTGGAAGTATGTCGATCGGTCTTCCTGTCTGCTGGTCAATGAGTGCACAAATATACTTACTATGTTGTTCCTGTGAATAAAATGCATAGTTTTCATCGGTAGACATTATTCTTGGAAGTTTGGCTCTAGGTATGTTCACTGTCTGATCAAATACGGCCGCTACTGTTGTAGGGGAAACATGATATCTTTGTGCAACAGAAACAAATGTTTCACTCGGACGTGTCAGATCTTTCATGATACAGAGAATCACTTTTGATGATATTTTCATTCTCTTAAACACAAATGGATTGTCTTCGTAATAGGTTCGATGACATACAGGACAAATATATCGTCTTGCGTGATAGACAAGAATACATTCCTTATCAGTAAGGATAGAATGAGATATCTTTTTCGTTATATATCCCTTAATTTTGACGGACTCATTCCCACAGTCGGGACATGAAGGCCTTTTATCGACTAGTTTTAAGTCTAAAACCAGCTTTCCATTACGCATAACACTTGAACATGATTCAATAGAATCAACTTCAAGACCAAAAGTGTTACAAATAGTAATGATATTATTATAAGAATCAGTCATAAATAGTTTCACCTCGCAATCTGTTCTTATCTGATTTCAGTATAAGAACGAATAAAGTGAAAAACTAACGAAGTTGTGTTGGTCGTATGACAAAACCATAAAAAATCTTGCGATTTCTTAAAATTGAATAAACAATCTGGAAAAAACGATGAAAAACATTTATGAAATCTATTAGATAAATAGAAAATTTACGTTTCAAATAATCCATATAAGTAATATTCATTTCAGAATTTGAATGAACTGCGTTTTTAATATTTAAAAGAATATGAAGAAAATAAGGAAGGACAGTCGTAGGCAGTACCACATGAGTGGAGCCACAAGAAGTACATTGAACACGCTGTATCAGAATTTCAATACGAATCATGTCTTCATTGATGAATTTTCTAGGATGAAGACCATAAAGAATAAGGAAACCAACCATCTGACATTTAGGACAAGGAATAGTTGATAAAAATGGAATTAGAGATTGGACAAAAGCGTCGTAAGACTCTTGATTTTGAGTAACATTATCAGTACTATAAATGTGTAACATGAATAAACCTTTCAGAGAGGTTGGAAAAAAGTGAATTGAAAGATCTTGGCGGAAATGGATTTTCGCTTTTTTTCTTTTTCCAAGCCAAAACTGAATTATCCTTTCAAGAACAGTATAACAAAAAACGCCCCAAAAAACTTTGGAGCGAATTATAGGCAATTGATCC
>CAVBGZ010000320.1:0-2152 GCA_963595075.1 Waltera intestinalis | reverse complement strand
CGGCACTTTGACAGTTCAAAAATTAAAAAACACTCTGAAACGGCTTAGTTGTCGCTTTTTTTATGTCAAATAATTATTTTTATTTGTTGTATGGATGTTGTACGGTGTTGTATTATATGGTATAATAGATGTACCTGGAGGTCCTTCATCATGAAATTGAATTTTGACCGAAAATCTAAAAATCCTACCTATTTTATTCAGATGGGCATTCGTAACGGTAAGAAGGTGACGACCAAAAATGTCGTCCGAATCGGTAAACATTCTGAATTGCTAGAAATTACAGACGATCCTCTTGCTTATGCCAAGAAACAAGTTGAAGAATATAATAAAAAACTAAAGGAAGAGAAAGTTGAAATGACCACGACCATTAGCTTTGATGAAAAAGTTAAAAATCTAGGTTCTATCGCTTCTGAATCATTATGCAAGAACATCGGCTACTTTGTTTTGAAACAAATCTATTCTGATTTGGACCTCAAGTCTTTCTTTGAGAAAACATGTAAGGATAAGAAAATCACCTTCAATCCGAATCAAATAAATATGGCCTTGACCATGCTTCGCATATTGGACCCAGGAAGCAAGCTCTACTCACAGAGGAAATTATCCAATTTGTATGGCGATATCGATTTTCCCTATCAGAACATACCGAGATTTATGGATATCCTTGAAGAAAACTACGATAATTATCTTTCTTTCCTTTTTAACGCCAGTAATAACGTCGTCCAGAGAAATACAAGCATCTGTTATTTCGACTGTACAAACTTCTATTTTGAAAAAGAACAAGAGGATGAGGATTATTATGATGACGTAACCGGAGAATTGATAAAAGGCTTATTAAAATACGGTATCTCTAAAGAACATAGACCAAATCCAATTGTTCAGATGGGATTATTCATGGATGGAGACGGTATTCCTTTGAGCATGTGTATTAATTCTGGCAGCGATAACGAATCATTATGTGCTGTGCCTGCCGAAAAGGAAATGCTCAAAATGTTTAAAAAGAAAGACATCATTTATTGCTCCGATGCCGGACTCGGCTACAAGAACGCCAGATTATTCAATGATATGGGTGGCAGAAAATTTGTGGTTACCCAATCAATCAAAAAGTTAGGAGAAGTCGCTAAAACAGCTGTATTCAACGACTATGATTACAAGTTTTCTAAAGATAATAAAAAATGTTCTCTAGATTTCATGAAGAATTTCGATCGAAACGATCCAGAGAACAGAAAATATTATGATGGTTTTATCTATAAATCCTTTGAAGTCGACCAGATGGTAGATGTAGGACTTACTGAGATAAAGAGACAAAAAAACGGAAGAACCAGATCCGTTAAATCAAAAGGCAATCTAAAACAGAGAATCATTGTTACCTACAATAGAAAAATGGCAGAGTATCAAAAGAGCGTAAGAAATCGTCAAATTGAAAGGGCGAAGAATATCTTGGAACACATCGATCCACAAACCTATAAAAAAGGCCCAAACGATGTCACGAGATTTATAAACAAGAAAAAGAATACAGAGAAAAAAGAATTCTATCTGGATGAGGACAAAATCAAAGAAGAAGAAAAATATGATGGATTTTATGCCATTGCCACAAATATATTTGACATGCATGAAACAGAAATCATAGACATCCAATCTAAACGATATAAGATTGAAGACTGTTTCAGGGTATTAAAAACGAACTTCAGCTCGCGCCCTGTATACCATCACAAAAAGGAAAGAATCAGAGCACATTTCTTAATCTGTTATACCGCCTTATTGATTTATAGATTATTAGAAGTAAAGCTTGATCGGAATAAAACACATTTCACAACGCAACAGATTTTAGATACATTAAAGAACATGAATGTATTAGAATGCGATGGCGCATACTATAAATCCTGTTATACAGGATCGGATGTTCTCGATTCGTTCGAGCAAATATTTGATTTGAGATTAAATCGAAAACACTATTTACCAAAGACATTAAATAAAATTTCAAAAAAAATTTAGGAAAATATTTCCATACAACATTCTAAAAACAATGAAAAACCGAGAAAGTCCTTATAAACAAAGGATTATCTCGGTTTATTGCGTTTATCAACTGTCAAAGATGGGAATATAAAACAAATGAGTAAATTTGTCCATATAATACATTACTTATAAGGATAAA
>CAVBGZ010000319.1:0-2156 GCA_963595075.1 Waltera intestinalis | reverse complement strand
GAATGTTTATCTCTAGCCCTTTATTTTAGTGATGAGTAATCTCATAATCAAGATACCATCGCTACTTTTATGTAGTTTGCACATATTAAGATTAGACAATCATAAGATGTTGTCATTTCTTCTTTTAGTTTGCTTTCTCAAGTGTTGCCACAAAGCACGATTCATCATAATCCCATACTACGTAGATGACTCTCCAACCAAGTCTTCCTAACATTTGGCATTATCTACTTTTGATTCTGCTTTGCATTATTGCCATATCTAATTTCTACATCTGTTTTTCTATAATTCCAAGACTTAGCTTTTTCAATTGCATTCCATTGTTCTTCAGTCCCATTATAATTGATAACTGAAATAGAGCTATCCGCAATAACATAATTTTCTATTGTTGTGACACTTGTCGGTATATTAATTTCAGTAAGATGACTTCTCCTGAATGCTGATGAAGCTATTTTCAATACGCCTTCAGGTATTGCCAGGTTTTGCCCGCCACGAATAAGAGTCTTCGTCTCTTTTTCGATAAGATGACCGTTTTCACTATAATAAGAAGCATTTGCTTCATCTACAGTAAAATCTATTGAACCATCATTATTAAAAGCACTATCTCCTATAGTTGTTAAACTAGCTGGGATATAAATTCCAGTTAAAGATGAATTGCCTGAAAATGCATTCCTATCTATTTCTTTAAGATTGCTATTTGACCCAATAGTCACGGTGGTCATTTCACTTCGATTATAAAAAGCATTAAGCCCGATTCTAGTAACGCTATCAGGTATTGTAACCGATAAAATTGGAGAGGTATGTTTTGAATACGCAAATGCACTATTCCTTATAGCAGTTACTGGAAGACCAAGATAAGTTGAAGGAATAATAATATTTTCAGCATTTTCGGTTTCGCCTGTTACAGTATAGCCTTCATCATTCCTTTCAAAAGTAAGGCTTGCAGTTCCTTCTATATTAGAACTACTTTCTTCTGATGTTGAAACACTTGATGAAGGTTGATTATCTACGTTATTATTTCCACAACCAGCTAAAGAAAACATCATGAATAATGCAAATGGCAATACTAAAGCTTTCTTCATAAAATTGTCCTCCTTTTAATACCAAGAAAACAGACATTGCAATCCATTAAAAACATATTCGTATGTATATTGGTAATCATGGCGTTTGCCTTCTACTGTGTAATACATTAAATTACCGTCCGCGAAACCCTTGTCAGTATAATCAAATGCATCTTTCAGTGTTTTCATATATTCCATCTGCGCAGTTAAACCCTGATATGCAACATCTCTTGTTCCTGTCGCCGAGAATACATAATATTCACGCTTGCTATATCCAGAGGCTTTAGCTGTATCTGCGATCAAGGTGGCATCAGCCACATCAGTTGAGCCATCTCCTCCAAGAGTCAGCCCACCACTCATAGGCATAAAATATTCAAAGCGGTCCATTCCTTCTAGAAACACCCGCCATGTTGTTGTTCCGCCGGCAGAAAAGCCTCCAAAAGCGCGATGTGATCGTGATTCCTCAAAACCTTCATCCGTTGTATCTTTTGCAAAAGTATGATAATGACTTTCAACAGCAGGCATTAAATCATTTTTTATTTCACCAGAATAAAATATCGGTGTTGTATCATGATACCACTCGTTTCCAGACGGAAGATAAGGCATAACAATAATCAATGGAGGGATCAGTTTATCCTCGATCATATTGTCAATCATATTTTTGAAATTATTGCCATACTCATACATCCATGTTCTCTCATTTCCATAAGCACCATGCTGAAGATAAAGTATGTTATATTTAGTTTCTGTATCGTTCTGATTATATCCATAAGGAAGATAAACAGTGGCTCTGCTTTGAATTACTCGACCATTTCCAATGTAATCTTTCGTATCATAAGTAAAAGTTTCTAAAGCACCTTGTTGTGTTGCTCTATTATAAAATCCATTTGGCACAGTACTAAGGGCGACATTCTTCATATTAACGCCAGTCTGCGTAGAAGGTGTTTCTGATTCTTCCGGCTTTTGTGAACTATTAGACTCTACTAATTCCTGCGAAAAAGCAGAACTGTTATAGTTACTCTCCGTGTTCGATCTACTACAACTAGCACACGATAACATCGAAATCGACAACAAAATAAAAGCTATTTTTCGTTTCAT
>CAVBGZ010000318.1:0-2156 GCA_963595075.1 Waltera intestinalis | reverse complement strand
CTCTAGTTAGATGCTAAGTAGGCACCTATCTATCAAATCGAAAAGATAATGAGATACTATTGTATATCTTCCAATAAGATGATAAACTATAACCGAGAAAAATAAAGTAGACTTTAGAAATATCGGTGGTAAAATGAAATACATAAAAAGACAAATCGAAAGCACAGTATTGAAACTGACAAAACAGTATCCAGTAATCATGGTTTGTGGTCAGAGACAAACCGGAAAATCAACGATGCTTAGACATATCGCTGAGCCTGATAGAAGATATGTCTCTTTTGATGATGCAAAAGTACGAACTTTAGCGAAAAACGATCCCGAGCTTTTCTTTGAAACATATGGCACAAAACTGATCATTGATGAATTTCAGAGAGTTCCCGAGATACTAATAGAGATTAAGAAAATTGTTGATGAAAAGACTTATACTACAGAAGATGCTAGTGGAATGTTCTGGTTATCTGGTTCCCAAAAGTTTTTGATGATGAAAAATATATCCGAAACATTAGCAGGAAGAGTAGCCGTACTCAATCTATTGCCTCTATCATTTAATGAGATACACGAAAGATCAAATGACTGTTTCCATCCATATATCGACGTGCTCAAGAAGAAGGAATGCCTAAATTTGACTCAAAACGATATATTCGACTGCATATTTAAAGGTGGAATGCCTAAACTTATTTCAAACAGTGATATTGATAGGGATATGTATTATTCAAGCTATATGAATACATATATCGAGAGAGATGTTTCCGCATTAGAACAAGTCGGAAAATTAGAAGAATTCAGAAACTTTGTAACCTTAATGGCTGCAAATACAGCGCAGGAATTAAAGTATGATACGATTGCTAATGTAGTTGGAGTCTCAGCCCCAACAATCAAACAATGGGTTAGTATATTAGAACGTTCCGGAATAATTTACATATTGAGACCCTATAGTAATATTGTCAGCAAAAGATTGGTGAAAATTCCAAAATGCTATTTTCTAGATACAGGTTTAGCTTCATATTTGACATCTTGGCCGACACCAGAAACCTTGATGAACGGTGCACAAGCCGGGGCCATTTTTGAAACCTATGTTGTCTCAGAAATACTGAAAAGCTATTACAATAACGGTAAAGAACCCAATCTGTATTATTATCGAGATATTGACCAAAAAGAAATTGATTTAATAATGGTTGAAGGAGATAAAATTTATCCCATTGAAATAAAGAAAAGCAAATCTCCATCAAATCCAAATAAAAACTTCGATGTTTTAAACAAGTTCAATTTGAAAATTATGCCTGGAATTATTCTATGCATGTCAGATGAATTGACGCCTTACAATAGAAATTGTTGGCTATGTCCGGTATCTTTAATCTAGAATCTTGTTATTAGATAAAAAGGTTGATTCAATATTAGATCAAGAATCCACCTTAATTTATAGATAACTGTATTAGTCTAAGATATTGTATAGAATCTTTTCGTTTCCTTTTGTCTGAGACAGAAAAACATTTGTCTAATATACCTTATAAACAGTCTAAAAATTGCCAACTTAGGAAATCTTATTAAAGTGAATAGTAAAACAGTGAGGAATAGTGTCGGTTAAAAGAGAACATATCTCCACTAATCAAACATTGATAAATACATTTTGGATCTTATTATGAAAGATATATACAAGAACAGAAAATACAATTTCATCAATAACGAAGTTCAGATTGATTTCGAATTGACTCCGACCATGTCCGATCTGGTAAAGAAAGCCGAGGATGCCGATATCTTGAATGATTATGGTCTATATATGAATCTAGCCGATGCTATTGATTCGCAAGGGAAAAAGGAAGCTACGCATCATATCATCAGCGAGACTGAATGGCGAACACTGACAAGGAGGTATATTCTTTGATAGAAATCATTGATTTTTCTAACTGCAGGCATTCTTGATAAGCGCATCGTTTGTTTTTTGTGACATTTGATATAACAACGTTCGTAAATGAACATATCCTTGACGTTCTTTATTTCGGAGTAAAAGATAACGGCCATATTAATGGAACGCGAATTGACAAAAAGACAAAGTATAAGAATTTTGAGAAGACTATTTGAAATCTAAGAGAGACTTATGACATTATATCCTGGAAAGAAGGAGAAATAAAATGGAAGAATTAGATAATGTAGTATTA
>CAVBGZ010000317.1:0-2168 GCA_963595075.1 Waltera intestinalis | reverse complement strand
CCATACAACTTGCTAGATTATAACTTTCTAATAAATACAAGACTTCTGTTTCATTAAACCCAAAATATTCATTCTTCATTTCATCTAGTAAAGAATACGTTTTAAAATTATTTAGACCTGTAAAAATGCTCTCCTTAGAAATACGAAGGCAACCCGTCATTATACCTTTTTCTAATGCATCATTCGTTTTAAGGGATGAAGAAAAGACACTTCTTAGAAATTCGACCATCTCATCATAAAAATTATTTTGATAGGCAGATTGTAAAGGAACATCATATTCATCAATTAAAATAATGACTTTTTGATGATAATAACTATACAAAGCTTGAGATATTACTCTTAATGAAATTTTTAAATCTTCAACATCAGATGTGCGATTATGCAATTTATTTAAAATACCTTTGGTTGTATCGGTTAATTGAGAAGCAGACAAAATCTCTAAATTCTTTTCTAGCAACTCATAGATGATGCTTGAAAGCGATGAAATTTGAGCATCAAAAGTAGTATTTTTCATTTCTTTTAAAGAAATAAATAGGACTGGATACTTATTCTGATGTTTTAAAGCATCTTTATTTTTAGAAATATTTAGCCCATCAAAAAGATAACTATTTTCTTTTTCTTTAATCGAAAAGAAATAATAAAGCATAGACATATTTAATGTTTTGCCAAATCGACGAGGCCTTGTATATAAAGCCACCTTTTCCTTTAAAATATCATCTATAAACAATGATTTATCTACATAATAATAATTGTTATCTATTATCTCTTTAAAATTTTCAATTCCAATCGGCAATAATTTCATAAGAACGTTCCTCTCATTGGTATTATAATTTATATTTTTGACTTTTTCTATTAAAAAAAGCCAATAAGCACGCGGCTTAAAGGCTTTCTATTTTGAATATTTTTCAGAATATTTATCCGTAATATCTGTTGGCAATTCAAAATGCTGGTAATCCTTTCGATCCGTCCAATCTCCTCCCCACTCAAATCCTTTCTCAATGAATAGTTTATAACACAAATCGTCTTTGTTTATTTTATAGTCAAATTCTTGAGTTCTATCAAGATAAGCTTCTCCTATACTAGGCTCGATTACTTCTTCTGTCGTACCATCATCATTGGTTACAATTTTATGATAAGGGTTATACAAAGTATTAATATCTACAGCCATACCTAGTCCGTGCTTTGAGATTTTGGTCGTATGTGATATAAACCTGAAATTAAAGGATGAGGAATTATTATCACGCATCATGATTTCATCGTCAGCCATATAATTATCTGGAAGCACCATGCGTTCTATTGGATAACTTGCATCATAAAGCTTCTCAAAAATTTCTAAGACATCTTCTGCGATCAATTTGTGTACAACCATCTCTCCCTGATGTGTATTTCCATCTTTATCCTTATGCAAAACAAGCAAATAACGAAGATCTTTACGAGGAACAATACAATCTTCTTTATAAGTATTTCCTGCCTTCATCCTTTCAAATAAATCATCTGATATTTCATGAATCGAAAACCCTTCTCTATCACTAATCACTTCACTTTTAGAAATATTGCAACCGGTTAATAACGCAAAAACCAACAAGCATAAACATATGGTACGACATTTCTTTTTAAAGCTATTCATCATTAAAAAAGTACCTTCCTAACACACATATTATATCGCGAGAGCACTCATTCTCTCCACTTAAATTACACTATTTTACACTATCCCAATAACAATAAACATGTGAGATAGCACAGTGCCTACTGCACATCCTCTAACAGTTCTTCTACATCAATTCTCTATATAGATCAAATATTAGAAAGCTCAATTTTCAGTTAGCAAACACACTAAGCCTATTTCTTATTTTGTCATTTATTCGGTCATTTATTTGGTCATCATTTGACCAAATAAAATTAAATAATGTAACCATGAAGAAATCACTAGTAGGACTTGTTATTTTAGCTTCCTATTTTAAAAATTAACAATCTTTTGTTTGGCTGCGAATGATTTCTTTGATATTTACAGCCGAATAAAGATGACAAGCAAATTAAATGAGTGACGTCTAAAGGCAATCATCAACAAAGTGATTCAGCATTTCTAGTAATGTATCATAAGAATGATAATGCTTTTTCTTTATGCTATTTTGAAATAGAAAAGTGTTAAAGGTTGCAAAAATCTATTC
>CAVBGZ010000316.1:0-2174 GCA_963595075.1 Waltera intestinalis | reverse complement strand
ACGACACTATCCTACTAAACAATACTCCATTTGTCAATCCAAGCTTTTAATATTAAAAGCCGCTAAACTATTCTCAAACGTCTTCACAACCAATTTATAATAATCTTCACTAGACGTCCTGAAATTTTCCTTCACCCACTTACAAAAGAAATAAATCGCATTATTTGAATAATATTCAATAATAAACTCTCTAGTAAATAATGGGTCCATCTCACTAAAATCAAGTGACTTAAAAGCCTCATCAAAAATCGATTCAAAAATATTTAAGAGCAATTCCTCGAATCCATTCTGACCTGTAATTTTAGAACAACTCTTAAAAAAGTCTTGATTCAAATAAACCGTATTAAACATATTCTTAAATAACGATCTAGAATTCAAAATATCACTATCTTCACAAAGCATAGAATAGACTAAATATTCCAAAGCCTCATACTTATCCATAAAATGATTATAGAAAGTACCACGAATAACACCTGTACGATCACAAATCTGCTTGATTGTTATCTTCTCAAAAGGCTTTTCCTGCATCAAAAGAAACAAGCCTTCGCTCAATAGATCTTTCATTTTCTTCTTTTCTGACAACATAAAACAACACCTACATCAAACGAAAAATCAAATCTAAAGCTAAAAAGAAATAAATAGCCCCACACAAACAATAATAAACCGTTTGAAAAGCAGCACCCCTATAATAACCAATATAGTAATGAATAAAGCTACCACAAAAGACAATCAAAAACAAAATACCAATCTCATAAGCATACGCAAGTCCCAAGTAGTAACAACCCATACCTACTAAAAAACAATCCAAACTGCCAATAAAGGCAAAGCGAGCAATTTCTTTCATGGATAAATTTTTCAAACGCTCAATAAATTTTTTCTTTTTAAAACCATAAATGATCATGCCATTACCTAAAATCACAAAGATTAAAATAGCCACAAATTTATTGATCTTTTGAATCTGACTACCCGAAACATGCATTAAAAAATGCCCAAGCATAAACATGGCCACGTTACAAAGCGCAATGACAAAACACTCCATCAATACCTTTTTTAAAGTAACCTGCTTTGTTGTTGCCCCTCTTTCAAGCATCCATACAAAAACATCTAAACTAATACATATACTTAATATCGCAAAAATTATCATATCTATCACCACACCTATTTTAACGCACACAAACAAATATTAAAAACAAACATATACAGAAAGCGAAAATTGTATTTTAATAGTATTATGAAAAACATCATTCATTACATACAGGAATACGGAAATCTAACCCTAAATGACTATTCATTTAACTCTGTTGACTCACTTATATTAAGTCAACTTTCCTATCTACAATATGAAAAATCAAGTATCGACATTGAATCTGACACTCATCTTTTATCTGATTTTTATTTAGAACTAGAAAACATCACAGAAAAAACAAGAACACCAGAAAACAATCAACAACTCTATCTAGAATGCATTGACTCATTACGCTATCAAACCATTTCCATCTCTCATTTCGTATATAACTTTGATAAAGAAAATGAAAAACAATTCTGTGCCATGACCTTTCACCTTCCAAATAACATAGACTACATCGCCTTTCGAGGAACCGACGCCACCATTGTTGGATGGAAAGAAGACTTTAACCTCTCCTTCACTCAAGACATTCCTAGTCAAATATCCGCACTAAACTATGTAAATTTACACCAAGGAAAAAATAAACTCATTTTAGGTGGTCATTCCAAAGGTGGAAATTTAGCTTGTTATGCAGGCCTTTATACAAACAAGAAAATAACGGCCATCTATAATCATGATGGTCCAGAATTTCTTCATCCAATCAAAAACAGAAACTCTATTCCCATCATTAAAACCATTCCCCAAAGCAGTATTATTGGCCTACTTATGGAACAAGGGCAAAAATATCAAGTCATACAAAGTAATGCCATATCCATTATGCAACATGATCCCTTTACCTGGATGATTGAAGAAGGTGACTTCATCTATCTAAATGATGTAGATACATCATCTAAAAACATTCAAAAATTCATTAATTCCATTCTACTTCATACAGATATAAAGACCCGACAAAAAATCATAGATTCCCTATTTAAAATTCTATTAAATACAAATGCCAAAACATTTAAAGAAATCACACCTACATCTTTATTAATCGCATTAAAAAAAG
>CAVBGZ010000315.1:0-2181 GCA_963595075.1 Waltera intestinalis | reverse complement strand
ATTTAGGTTATTATGTTTTAGCTTCTTTTGATGTAGATGAGTATTATGAATTTTATTATGAGAAAGATCAAATGGAATATCCGTATGATTATAATGAATTGGCGATACAGTTTTTACCATGTACTCTTATTTATGATTTTGAAGACCAGTTTGAAATTGTTTTAGAGATAGAAGATGATAGTAGTAGTTTATCGAATCATTTGATTGGTGGAAGAGGATATGGTCTTTGGTTAGAAATGCATGATTTTATGGATTTGTTTTATACTTCTTTTGAAGAGTTTAAACTGTATTGTAACGAGAATGAATTGGACTTAGAATCATTTCCTATTAATTTGGATTTTGATTTTGAAGAATGTGATGTAATGCTTGAAGAAAATTATTTAATGATAAAGGATGTGTATGAAGATGATGGATTTGAAGGATGAAGCAATTAAAAAATATATTAGTGCTATGAATACTTGTCCACGACAAAGAATTCATGAATTATTAAAAGAAATGATAGATTTAATGGGTATGGATATTTCTGAACAGGAGATTGTTGTTCAATTGATGGCTGTTTCAAATATTCAACATCAAATTATGGATGCATCGAGTGATACACAAGTTCTTGATGTTTTTGAAGAGGGTATTGAAACAACATTAAATTATCTAAAGAAGCATGGTATATAGTAAAGTTGTAATGTGAGCTTATTTACTGTATAATTTTGGTGTTTGAACTAAATTAAGGTTATAAACAAAAGAAAAAAATAGAGGTAAAATGGATATGAAAAAAAATAGTGTTGCTGGAAGAGTGTTTGGTATTATATTTACAATCATTTTATTTCTATCAACAATGTTCTTGTTGTATGAAATGATTTCATTGAATGTATTACCAACTAAGATTTTATTCTTAATCACAATTGTATTTGTATTATTGGATTTAATCTTCTTCTTATTATTGGTATTTTATACAAAGGGTGTCGTATCAAAAATTATTTGTATACTTATTACTTTAGTATTGGCTGCTGGATCTTGTTTTGGTGGCTACTACATGATGAAGACAAATGGTTTGTTTTCAAGTATGACAAATGTTTCTTTAAAGGCAAAAAATGCTGTGAGTGTTGTTGTTAAAGATTCAAGTGATATTAAAAAAGCAAGTCAATTAAATGGAAAACAAATTGGTACATTAAGAAGTATTGGTACAGCTGGTACGAAGGCTTGTATTAAAGGATTAAAGTCTGAGAGTGTATCGATTGAACGTAAAAATTATGATAGCTTATCTGCTATGCTTGAAGGATTCTATAATGGTGAGGTTGAAGGTATCATTATTAATGAAAGCAGTCGAGGAAGTATCACAGATATGGATGCATATGCTGATTTTACAAAGAATACGCGTGTTGTTTATCAAACTACATATACACAAGAAAACACAGATAAAGCGAATTCTGTAAGTGATATCACAACAACTCCATTTAATATTTTGATTTCTGGATCTGATACTCGTGGTGGATTTGATGAATATGGTCGTAGTGATGTTATTATGGTTGCTACAGTCAATCCAAAAACAAGTACGATCTTACTTACTAGTATTCCTCGTGACTTCTATGTTACAACAGCTTGTGATGCAGGGGATGGATGTCAAGAAGGTGCTTTAGATAAGATTACTCATACAGGTATTCATGGTACAAATACAACGAAGCGTACAGTAGAAAAATTACTTGGTATTACAATTAACTATACATTTAAAGTTGGTTTTGATACATGTACAGATTTAGTAGATGCCTTAGATGGTGTTGATGTAACCGTTGAAGAAGGGTATGCTCTTGATGGATCTGGAAATTCTGGACTTGTTGTTCATGAAGGTGTAAACCATTTAGATGGTGAGAAAGCTTTATTGTATGCTCGTGAACGTTATTCTTATGCAGAAGGTGACCGTCAACGTACAAAGAACCAACAACAAGTATTGATGGGAATTATTAAGAAAGCTACGAGTCCTACAGTAATCACAAACTACGCAAGTATCATGGATGCGATGTCAAATACATTCTCAACTACAATGTCTAGTGAAGAAATTCAATCATTAATTAAATATCAAATTAGTGAAGGACCTACATGGACATTCCAACAATATATGGTTGATGGTACTGGAGATACATTGATGTGTGCTGAACTTGGTGATGCAGCTTATGTTATGGTTCCAAA
>CAVBGZ010000314.1:0-2182 GCA_963595075.1 Waltera intestinalis | reverse complement strand
CGAATATCTTTCTTGACCTAATTTTTTATTTATATTTGGAAAAGTAATGAGGGGCTAGTGTATCTAGTCTTTTTTTGTTAAAATAGCACCAAAAAATAAAGAAAGGGAGTGTGTAATATGAGTTATCAGGTTCGAGTATGGATTGCGGGAGCAAATGGCCGTTTAGGTCATGCGCTTTGTGAAGCATATCAGAATAATTCGGATTTTAAACTGTTGAAAAGCGACAAGGAGGTTCCGGTTGAAAATTTGGAGGAAGTCTTATTGTTTGCGAATATGAATCGTCCAAATGTCATTATAAATTGTGCAGGAATGACAAATGATGAGGCTTGTGAGAAAGATCCAGATCAGGCGTATCGAATGAATGCGTTGGGGGCAAGAAACTTGGCGATTGCGGCACGTCGTTTAGATGCGAAAATGATTCAGATTTCTACGGATGATGTGTTTGGTGGACAACAGGCTGTTGCCAAGAATGAGTTTGAGGTTCCTCAACCTATTAGTGTGTATGGAAAAAGTAAGCTTGCGGGTGAGAACTTGGTGAAGTCTTTGACGGATAAACATATTATTGTACGTAGTTCATGGGTTTATGGTGTTGGTACGTATGATTTTGTGGATTATGTTCTTGAAAAGGCAAAGTCTAATCAGGAGATTGAACTTCCTTATGATTCATATTCAACTCCTACAAGTGCAAATGCGTTGGCGGGTTTTGTTGAAAAAATAATGGATGCGGATGAGTATGGAATTTTTCATGCGAGCTGTGAGGGTGGATGTTCTAGAGCGGATTGGGCTCGAGAAATTCTTCGTACGGTTGGAAAACCTCAGATTGCGGTTCGTACAGGAAATTTAGAACAGATTAAACCTCCGTTTACACTACTAGATAATATGATGATGCGACTAACGAATATTTATACAATGCCAGAATGGAAAGAAGAGCTGCATACGTATTTGAAGGAGAAGGCCTATGATCAAGAATAAGGGAAAAAAGAAGCTTGGATTGACGACCCTGATTTTTATTGCCCTAATTAGTGGAGCTGTTGTTGGGGTGATTATTAATACTTTCTTTGCGAATGTGACTGTTCTACAAAATGTTTTGATTGATGGGATTTTCTATGTTGTTGGGCAAGGCTTTATTAGCCTAATGAAGATGTTAGTTGTGCCTTTGGTGTTTTTTTCTATTGTTTGTGGAGCTGCATCGATTGGAGACACAAAGACACTAGGGAGTGTTGGTGTTCGTACGATTGTCTTTTATATTTGTACGACGATGATTGCGGTTGCGGTTGCCCTAGGTGTGGCAAGCTTGATTAATCCGGGTATCGGTTTAGATATGAGTGCAGTGGAAAATGTAAGTACAAGCGTAGATAGTTCGAGTACGAGTACAAGTATGTCTATGGTTGAGACGATTTTAAATATTATTCCAACCAATCCGATTGCGTCTTTGGCAAATGGAGAGATGCTTCAAATTATTTTCTTTGCGCTTATTGTCGGTGTGATTTTGGCTAAGTTAAAAGAAAAGGTTCAACTTGTATCGAATTTATTTCAGCAGGGAAATGACATCATGATGGAGATGACAATGATGATCATGCAGATTGCGCCGATTGGTGTATTTTGTCTGATTGGTCGAACGTTTGCTCAATTAGGCTTTAGTGCGATGGTTCCAATGTTTAAATATATGATTACGGTCGTATTGGCTTTGGCTGTTCAATGTTACGGTGTATATATGATTATGCTTCGTGTTTTTGGTGGTTTAAATCCGTTTAAGTTTGTAAAGAAATTCTTCCCAGTACAGGCTTTTGCGTTTAGTACAGCCACATCGAATGCGACGATTCCTTTAAATATTGATACGTTAGAAGAAAAAATGGGCGTTTCTAGAAAGATTTCTGGTTTTACCATTCCTTTAGGGGCAACCATTAATATGGATGGAACAAGTATTATGCAGGGGGTTGCGGTTGTGTTTGTGGCACAAGCTTTTGGAATTGAACTTTCGGCCATGGATTATTTAACGGTAATCGCAACAGCCACTCTTGCGAGTATTGGTACGGCTGGTGTTCCTAGTGTTGGCTTGGTGACTTTGGCCATGGTATTTGATTCTGTTGGACTTCCAGTGTCTGGTATTGGATTGATTATGGGAATTGACCGTATTTTGGATATGTTACGTACGGCTGTTAATATTACGGGTGATGCGGTT
>CAVBGZ010000313.1:0-2183 GCA_963595075.1 Waltera intestinalis | reverse complement strand
ATTTGTCTATCTCGCTGATTGCCACCACTTCATGTTCAATCTTTAAATTCTCGAGGGCTTTACGTTGTGACCCCAATCCGGCGAATAATTCAATAACCTTAAGCATTGGATAACACCTCACCATATTTTCGAATTGTATCTGGGTGTAACCCAGTCGCTCTATGTGCTTCGTTTAAGGATTTGTATTTGATACCTTTATAAATAATGGGAATAGATTTAATGATATTTCTTCGAGCTAAAACTTCTATGTTTTTGTCCCGCAAATGCATTTTAGTTGCATGAGCAGTTTGTTCTTTATTGGTAGCCCATTCTAAATTTTCAAGTCTATTATCAATTTTTATTCCGTTTATATGATTGACAGTATTTTTATTAAATGGATTTGGAATATAAGCGATTGCTACAAGTTGATGGACTAAAAAACACTTCCTTTTTCCTTTGTGTGAAAATCCACATCTTAAATATCCATCTTTATCAATAGCAGGTTTTAGGAACCTACCGGTTCGATGAAAATGTCTACCACTTTTGCTTATAAAATTTGAGTCGTAGGTTTCTATTCTTCCATCAGAATAAACCTTTATTGGCAAGTCGCCTAATATAAAAATTTGTTTGTACATTCCTTTAGCCCTCCTTCGTCTAGGCATGAAAAAAGGCCAAAGACCATTAAGTCCTTGACCTAGTTATTATTCTTTGGCATTTGCCTATTATAATTTTATCACACATTGACAAATTCACAACGGTTCAGCACGGCTCACGGTGGCTCAGCGTGGCTCATTTTAGGAAGTAGCAATTAATGTGCTTAAGATTCCTATTGCTTCATCATGTTTTCTCTTTAAAGTTGATACTGAAAAGTACATTATCTTCTCAATATCGGACCAAGATAGCCAGTCAATGTAGCGATAAACCATGATTCTTTCCATATCGACATTAAAGAGTAATGAAATTTTATCTTCAATCTCGACTTTTATCCTTTGAGCCTCAGTTTCCATTTCTTCTAGTTCATGCTCGGCATCAATCTTTCTTCCTATCCATTTCTCGAAAGGCGCAGATAAATTCCTATTTGGATTAGATCCTATTCTTTCGCCATAAGAAGGACTAGATATTGCCTTGCTTCTTTCTTCACAAAAGTCGATGTATTCCATTTTCTTCTTTATCTTGTATTGCATGTTGTGATATCTAGATAAATATTCTTTAACTTCCATTCTTTCATTACCTCCTCTTAATTTCTGCTTTCATAGCTTCAATAAGTGCTGATTGAGTTTTATCTTTGTCCTTTAAAGCTCTAAGGATTGACTCATCAACAGTATCAACTGCAACTATATGCTCAACCACAACTGTTCTGCTCTTTTGTCCTTGTCGCCAAAGTCTAGCTATAGTTTGTTCGTAAAATTCTAAAGACCAAGTAAGACCAAACCAAATGATAGTTGACCCACCTTCTTGAAGATTAACGCCATGACCACACGATGCAGGATTAATTAAACCAACTTCGAGTCTTCCTTCATTCCAATGACGAATAGAATCAACTGAACTGATGACATCATAAGAAACGCCAATCTTATCAAGTCTTGTCTTTATTCGCTCAAGATCATGCTTGAACCAATAAGCCACAAGGACTGGCTTACCGTTGGATGCTTCTATCAAATCTTCCAAGGCATCTAACTTCTTATCATGGAAATAAGTGATGTTCTTATCATCATCGTAGATTGCACCATTCGCCAATTGAGATAATCGGTTCGTTAAGGAAGCAGCATTAGCAGCGGTTATCTCTTTATCGGCTAGTTCCATCACATATTGGCTTTTGAAATTTTCATAGGTTCTCATCTCTTTATCAGATAGATAGACCTTGTACTCATTGGATATGAGTTCTGGCATATCAAGATAATCAGTAGACTTCATTGATATCGTCATATCGGATATCTTCTTGTAGATTGCATCCTCAGCACCCTTCAAAGGCTTATATGAGAATATGACTTCATTGTTTCTTTTATCAGGTATGAAGTAATCGTTCCTATAATTGGTTATGAATCTTCCTAGTCTTTTGCCCATATCAAGGACTCTGAACTCCGCCCATAGATCCATTAGACCGTTACCGGCTGGAGAACCAGTAAGACCTATAATCCTTTTGACATAGGGTCTAACTTTAAGAAGTGATTTCACTCTTTTGGAACGATAGCTTTTGAACGATG
>CAVBGZ010000312.1:0-2201 GCA_963595075.1 Waltera intestinalis | reverse complement strand
CAGAAGAACTAGGATATTCAATCAGTAATGTAAAATATCACATGGATAAATTACTAAAGAAAGATGTTCTTGCCAGAGAAGGAACAAACCGTAAAGGAAAATGGATTGTTAAATAACGTAGCAAGAAGAATACGCTTATAATCAATTGTAAAAGCAATCGCAAAATTATACGATTGCTTTTACGCGTGTTTATGTTTAAAATTTAGTAACTGTAGAACATGCTTTAAAAGTAATATCAACAGAGCCCATCACACAACTCAGTTTTTTTTCATATTATAAAAACGAATATTATATAATAAATTAACCTCAGAGGTAAATGTGTAAATTGACGAATCTACGCTTACATGTTATTATTAATTTACCTCAAAGGTAAACGCAAAAGAAGTGGAGCATTGGATATTACATACAAAAACAACAAGATCAAAAGGGTTTGTACAGATGCCAAGGTTTCCGATAGAAGATATGGAAATGAAATGTCAGAAAAGATTCAAATGCGTATAGGAGAAATTGAGGCTGCAGATACTGTAGAAGAAATGGTTAAATATCGCATTGGAAGATGTCATTCATTAACAAATAATCGGAAAGGACAGTATGCGGTTGACTTAGTGCATCCGTATAGACTGGTATTTGAGAAACATGGTAATACAATCCAAGTAGCACATATAATGGAAATAGTCGATTACCATTAGAATTAGGCGAGTGAAGGAGGTAGCACTATGGTGAGAAGTCGCACTTTTATTGCAACACCACCTGGAGCGACGATTAGGGAACAACTCAGTGATAGAGGAATGAGTCAGAAAGAGTTTGCGGTAAGAATGGATATGTCACAAAAGCATATCAGCAAGCTTATAAATGGTGAAGTTCAGTTGACTCCAGAGGTGGCCGTTAGATTAGAAGTAGTATTAGGAATTCCTGCAAAGTTTTGGAATAATCTTGAAGCTATTTACAGGGAAAAGTTGATTAAAGTGAAAGCTGAAAATGAAATGGATGAAGATAAAGCCCTCGCAAAACAATTACCATACAATGAAATGGCCAAGCTTGGTTGGGTTGCTGAAACGAGGAATTTAACGGAAAAAGTGATTAACCTTAGAAAATATTTTCAAGTTGTTAAATTATCGTCACTAGAGAATAAACAGGTTACAAGAATTGCATGTAGAAGACTTGCGGTCACTGAAAAAAGTGATTTTGCATTAATGGCATGGGCTCAGGAAGCAAAAATTTTGACAAGAAATATGGAAACCTTACCTATTGATGTAAAGAAATTAATCAATAGTATCCCAGAAATCAGATATATGACAGTTTTAAAACCCGATGAATTTTGTCCTAAGATAAAGAAAATGTTATCTGAATGTGGAATTGCACTCGTATTTTTACCACATTTAAAAGGTTCTTTTCTACAAGGCGCTTCTTTTCTGGATGGTAATAAAATAGTTGTAGGACTTACTGCTAGAGGAAAGGATGCAGACAAGTTCTGGTTTAGCTTGTTTCATGAATTGGGACATATTGTGTTAGGACATATTAGTCAGATAGATGGAACAACAGATCAAGATGAAAAACATGCGGATACGTGGTCAAGGGATACACTAATTCCTCTGAAATCTTTTAATGATTTTATTGAGAAATCCGATTTTTCAACGACAAGCATTCAAGAGTTCGCAAAGACAATAGGTATCGCACCTGGAATTGTTGTTGGCAGACTTCAAAATGAAGGTTATATAAAATACAGCATGTTGAATGAGTTGAAAGAACATTATGAAATTGCTGCATAAAGAGATGTAGTCAATTTCCACAGTGGAGAGTTGAAAAAATATCACGTGCAAAAGTAATCGCAAAATTTTACGATTGCTTTTACGCGTGTTTACACTTAAAATGTGAAAGATACAATAAATATTTAAATAAAAATTACCAAATTGACAAAACCTATACAAATACATATATTATGATTAGTAGGTGTATCTTATCCTTCCCAAAAGGAATTATATTGAGCTTCTCTTGGCTCTAATCAAGAACTTAATAGAGAGGCTGGATTCGATCTAGTCTCTTTTGTCGTAGATAATGATCAACACATTGAAGGCAACATGATGCACTCTCGTGCTATGAAATAGGAGTATACAATATGAAAAAAATACTATACGTATGCCATGGTAATATATGCAGAAGTCCGATGGCAGAATACATCACAAAATATCTGACCAAAGAAA
>CAVBGZ010000311.1:0-2205 GCA_963595075.1 Waltera intestinalis | reverse complement strand
TACGATAAGAATCACATGCAGATACTTGACTATGATTTATATGTGAAGCATGAAGAAGATAGAAAAAAAATTAACATTGATTCTACTCCAGAGAAGGAGTTAGAAAAAGTATATTCAGATAGAATAACAGAATTAGATGATAAAACTTCAGATGAAATAAAAGTAAAAGAATCTCTAGAAGAATCAATATCTCAAAATATCGCACAAACTTATGCTTTGATAAGTGATCAGTATAATATTAATCTAAATGATCTAATTTACGGAAAAAATGGATTCATGGCAAATAATTATCCAGATGGATTTGAAGATTTTTCTGGTGATATAATTTATTCTAAAAAATACTGAGATGAATTCGAAGAATGGCTAAAATCAGAACGCGGAATTGATCTAGAAGCAAAAAAGAAAGAACTCGAAAAAGAAGCCGACGGTGATATTATCAGCGAAGATGACTTTTTTAATCAAGATTTTGAGTCATTTAACGCGTATGGAGAAAAAATTACAAATAAATTAAAAGAAAGTAAAAAAGAGGTCTGCTGTATCTGTGGAGAACCGATTGAGGGATACGGAAATAACCCACGCCCTTATAAAAACGAAGGTCGCTGCTGTGATGCGTGTAATATAAAATTCGTTATTCCGGCCAGATTTGCTGAATTGAAATCAGAAAAGGATGATTAGTTATAATGAGCATTGCAGATGAAATTATCGCTGGAAGATTGCAGCCGACGGTGATATTGCCTAGCACACACACGGTCTTGCTAATTAAAAATCATCAAAAAGATAAGAATAATCCTATATTTTTACAAAGTGGCGGCAGCGAAGTGCAGACGCTGTCCGATGTTATTTGTGCGGCAATGATGGGGGAGAATGAGTTTGCAGTACAAGTACTTCAAAAAAAGTTCTCAGAGGAAGAAATTAGTAAAATTAAAAATAAATTAATTCCCATTTTAAGCAAAGACGCTGCGTTTATTCAAAGAACATTAGATATAATAAATGCGGAGAGCACCGACTCCGCTCAGAGCAATGGCAATGAAAACTCCGACGTAAAAGTGGCGAGTAGTGCCGTTACTTCTAGTAATACAAGTACAACGTCCGCACAGATGAACAATTCAAATGGTATTAATGTTGAGATACCAAAAAATATTCCTGCTAAAGGATGATTTTATATAAGTTGCTATGATTCACACGGTGCTAGACGTCACTTACGATTAATTAAAAATACCGCATTGGGTAATTATGGCGACGAGTATCTCATTGCGGTAGATTCTGCTATCGCAGTTAATCGCTATGCAACACCTTTCTTTAAAAATATAAATGATTTAATAAGTTTTGTTAATAATCTTAATAATACTACTGTGCGCACAAAGCGCAATGTAAATACTTATAGATACTTAGCAAAAGTATTAAAAGACGGCCAATTTGGTATAATTAAAAACGCTTCCGCATTTAAGTATGTGCACACCCCAGCTGGTTACTGCTTTATAAGTGAATTTGCAAATAGTTAGTAGTTGAAGGAGCAAGTCATATGCAATTTAATATATTAGAATCAAACAACCTGACTGCTGTAGATAAAATGAAATTATTCAATGTCGGCATGAGAAGAGAAAATCTAAAAGCGTGCAGTGAAGCAAAGTTATGAGATTTTAGAAACGTATGTATCAGTGAAAAGTTACCGACAGCTCTCTTTGCGGTAGAAAATGAGCTCGTAAGAAGAGGATTATTATCTCAGACTACAGCTACTACTCCAGCTAACAATAGTGCAAGTTTTACACAAACATCGACAATACAGCAAGAAATTGTCGAGTTACTGAGTAAGATTAATGTTGATCCCGCTGATACCTCATTTATAATAGATAATGTGGAGAAGTCTAATTGAGTCGACATTTTTCAGCATATGCTCGATAGTTTGCGATCTGAAAAAGATGATGCAATTTTTAAAATTTATACTACTATATATTTAGTAACTCTTATTACACTTGGAAGACCGGTTGAGGCACAAAAAATATGCGATCTGGTAAAATCAAGACTAAATTGATCTACATCTGATATAAAATTACTACTAAATAGTTTCAAGGATAGCAATGCGTTAATGCAGCGATTTGAACAGAGTATAAATTACTCTATACAGAATAAGTCGCATAGTAATGAATCAATGATAGAATCAATAGAAAAACATACAGATCTCAACGCAAAGCTATGAGATAAGAA
>CAVBGZ010000310.1:0-2208 GCA_963595075.1 Waltera intestinalis | reverse complement strand
TTTTGTTAAAATTATTTTTAATTACTTTTATAACAATCACCTCCGTATTTAATTATTCTCTCTTTGTTTGGAAGTTTGGGCAGAAACGCTCTTAGGTTGATTTCTTTAAATACTATTTATTCTCGGCAAGTCCACAAGAGGTGTCCAAAATACTACCTCATAATAACCTTGGTAACTTATGAAGTATGACCATGTAAGAAATTTGTATTCACTATTGACAAACGAACTTCGCTCTATTAGTCGTGCTATGCCATAATGCAGATTTTCTTCGACTAATTCGTCATTCTTGTCTTTGTACAGAATTAGTACTTCTTCGTCTAAAGGCGGTTTTCTGTCGTTAATATCTATCCATACACTCATGACTATTTCTCCTCTTTTGGAAACAACGAATTTATGTAATTGCACACCTTTGTAAAACAAACATCACAAAGATCAATATTTCTTGTGTCAATTTTTACGACACTCCAATATCTAGGCAAGAAAGTATCTTGCTGAATATTCTCTACTTTACCACAAGCGTCACAAGTACATTTCTTATAACAAACATTTGCTACTGACATTCCTCATACTCTCCTCTCCCCCCTCTGAAATCCCATGAAACATTTAATCCATCAGGTCGTCTATATTCCCAATCTTATCAGGATTTTCATTCGCAAATTTAACCCATCTTTCAGCAAATGGTCTTGTAATATTATTAAGCCCAAACACTTCTGATGTGAAGATATATCCTCTGTCTACAGCACCTTCCATTATCTCTGTGTTGCCATCTATATCATCAGCATCCAGAGGATAGAATCTTGATTTTGTATGATATCTCCTGCCGTATTTCTTTGTTATGTCGATTTTATTTATTTTGTCCTCGACAAGTCGCCACGATTCTACACCATCTTTGCATACTTTCTGAATCATACCAACTGAATCACCTATGTTTAACATATAATTTCTCCTCATGCTTCAAAATTAAACTCATCAGACGAAATCTTGTTATTGCTAATCTTCTGGTAAATATCCACATACATTTCATCCTTATCCCTGTTATAAGTGACTTCCGCATACCTATTTCCCATTGACTGTCCCCAAATGGTACACTTCTTATAGCCTAACTCGTGAGCGAACCACACAAGATCCAACTGGTCAATACTAATATTCTCACTCAATGTCTGAATAACTGCATTCTTGGCAGCTTTCTCAAATTCATAACTTGTCATTATTTTATTCTCTCCTTTATATCCAAATGAAAGCAAAATTTCATCGTCATCTCAACTCAATCTCGCCATATCCCAACGAATCATCTCTGAATATCTTGTAACCTCGATATTTACAAATCGGATATTTGCGTGTATCTGTGCAACCTGTTGGATATACGAATGTCAACACCTGCTCAGTTTGTCTTTTTAATGCATCAAGCGTTTCTTTATTAGCAAAGATATATGGTTCATGGTCTTTTTCCTGTACAAACTTTTCTATTTTTCCATCTAGCTTATTCTTGTTTATATCTACTATTGAAAATACTTCCATTTAATTATTCTCCTTCTTCCTCAAATTCGATAATGAATAACTCTTTCTCTTCATTTCCATCACCATGTTCACATGTATCACAAGTCGAAAACCATTTATCATGGTCTATACAGCATTGCGGTCGGTTATCATTGATTACCTCACCATGTATTTTATTAATGAATGTATAAGCCTTATCCTTATCACAAAGCTCGACAAGTTCCGGCTGATTATCTATGACATATCGGATTGTATCTCCAACCTCGCAATACAAGTCATAATCTCTTTCTCTCAGATAGTCTATACTGTCAATTAGTTCATTGTATGCCGTATCAGCGTCAATTAATTTCATTTACTCGCCCCCTTTTCTACCAATGAAATATTGATTTCATCGGTTTATTTAATCAATATATAGTGGTTTTAATTTTAATACACCACTATATATTGTATTTACATAATTGCTTTTAATCTACATATTGTTATTCTTTCTTTAATACTTCCAATCTTCGTTTCTGACCGCAAAAGCATCGCCATATTGCTCAATATCAGGATAGTTATACTTGGCAATACCTTTAGCCCATTTGTCTATCTCATAAGCCTTATATGTAATGTTAGTGAAACCAAGCTTATCTAATACATATCTGCCAGTTCCAATACCATCATATAGAGATAACACTTCGATTGGATAGTCTTTTGGAATATCAATATGAG
>CAVBGZ010000309.1:0-2237 GCA_963595075.1 Waltera intestinalis | reverse complement strand
CCAAAAACACAATATCATAATTCACATTAAAAAGATATGAAGTGATTCAAATCGTACCTATCTGATGTAAATGGACGAAAATTCATTGAATTACATGCGATATTTTATGGTTGAATTCTCTTTGAACTATGCTACAATACAAATGAAAAGAGGAACAACTCGACAAGTTGCCTCCAATAGGTTATTTAAGGCTACCTACGGTCTGCATAAAATGGACCCTGTAAAACGGACATAAGAAAAAAAGCACCTTTTGTGCTTAGTCCTGTTTTACAGGATTTTTTTATGCATATTATAATTGTTATAGAAATGGTGGTGTATTTATGGGAGTTAATTATTTTACAGATGAACAGTTAAAAGAATTGGAGACAAATCCATATGTATATAATTGTTCTGTCAAATGCATAACATATACAGAAGAATTTAAAGAATTATTTTGGGTTGATTATCAAAAAGGAGTGCAACCAATAGAAATATTTAAGAAATATGGATTTGATCCACATGTTTTAGGGAAAGCTCGACGAAAAAGTTTTGTAAGACGATTAAAGAAAGAAGCAGCAAGAGATGAAAGATTTAAAGATACTAGAGCAACAAACAGCGGCAGACCATCTACCACAGAAGTATCTTTAGAAGAACAACTAAAAAGGCTGAAACATAAGAACAAAGTTCTCCAACAAGAGAACGATTTTTTAAAAAGAGTGAGATTTATCAACAAAAAAGCAATTGTAAAGTAATCGGAGAACAAACTGTAAGAGAAAAATATGAACTTATTGATAGAACGTTGAATTCATCCGATAATGTATTAACTGTTACATATCTTTGTGAATCAGCTGGCGTTTCAAGAAGTGGGTTCTATTCATGGATACAAAGAAAAAACGATTCTTCATCTGCTTACAATAAGAAGAAAGAACAAGATCGAAAAGATTTTGAATTGATTTTAGAAGCCTATAAATTCAAAGGATATGATAAAGGCAGACGTGGTATCCATATGCGACTTCTTCATATGGGAATAGTGATGAACCACAAGAAAATATCGAGATTGATGAAAGAATTCAACCTGTTCTGTCCGATAAGAAAAGCCAATCCAGCAAGAAGAATGGCGAAAGCAATAAAAACTTCGAATTATGCAGATAATATTTTACACAGACATTTTGAAGAATATGGCCCAGGATATGTACTAGAAACAGATATCACCTATTTATTTTATGGTCCAAAACGCTTAAAAGCTTATCTTTCAGTGGTTAAAGATGGTTTTACAAAGCAAATCCTTTCATATGTATTATCGATATCATTAGAAGAAGATTTCGTGTTAAAAACAATAAAACAGCTGTTTGAAAAACACAAAAATGATATTCATACAGACGCTTTGATACATAGTGATCAAGGTGCACATTATACAAGTATCAGATTTATTGATCTTCTTAAAGATTTGGAAATAAGACAGTCAATGTCAAGACGAGGAAACTGTTGGGACAATGCTCCTCAAGAATCCTTCTTTGGACATATGAAAGATGAAATTGGTAAATATGTAGAAACTGCTTCTACATATGAAGAATTAGAAAAAATAATTGATGATTATATGTATTACTACAACAATGAACGATATCAGTATCAGCTTGCCAAATTGTCACCAAATGAATATCTTGAATATTATAAAACAGGAAATTATCCATTAAAAAACATCATAAAAGAACCTGTTGAATATAAGGAAAAATTCAAACAGGTAAAGCAAAATTTAGATAGAAATTTAACAATCAGAAAGTTGATAAGTATCATCCAAAGTGTATCTCATCTCAAATAAGCCATTGGGCAATTTGTGCAAATGTTTGAGAATCAAATCAACATCAATGTCATTTAATGATACATATCCACATTCATTCATTTTTGTAAAGATAACAGTTCCATTAAATGCATTATCACAATCACTTGGACAAGATTTATAAATAATAGTAGTGTTGTCGTCAAAAATACTTAATTCATTTACAAGAAGATAGATTGAAGGATCATCTTTAAAGAGATAATCACGATAATCAAAAAAATTGCCAAATTCTTTTTCAACAAGATTTTCCATTTTTTTGGTTTTTGAAATTTTTAACTCTCCATTTTTAAGAATTACATATCTAAAATAATCTGACATAAAAAGTATATCCTCCGGGTCTTATTTACCTAGAGGATATACTTTTTTCGTTTAATTTTAAGTGACTTTTTATTTATTGTCCTTGACACGGGGGCCACTTTAT
>CAVBGZ010000308.1:0-2246 GCA_963595075.1 Waltera intestinalis | reverse complement strand
CCATAATATCGTATTCAGAGTCTATTAATTTTAATGTTTCTTCATCTAATTGTAATTTAATTACTCGACTTTCATAATAAACAGGACGAGTAGCACCATCTTCTACAGCTTGTGTCATATCATAAATATCAATATAATTTCCAAACACTTCCTTTGTGCTACGGTCTTTCAAAGATATTGGAGTACCAGTAAAACCGATATAAGTTGCATTAGGCAAAGAATTTCTAATAATTCTAGCAATCCCAACTTTTATTTTTCCAGTGACAGGATCCACTTTTTCTTTTAAACCATATTGTCCACGGTGAGCCTCGTCTGCCATAACAATTATATTTCTACGTTCAGACAACGACTCTTCTGACTCTTCAAATTTTTGCATTGTTGTAAAAATAATACCGTTTGCTTGTCGATTATTTAACCAATCTTTCAAGCCAATATCATTTGATGTTGTATTAGAACCTA
This sequence comes from Waltera intestinalis, assembly GCA_963595075.1. GTDB lineage: Bacteria > Bacillota_I > Bacilli_A > Erysipelotrichales > Erysipelotrichaceae > Holdemanella. The sequence continues at coordinate 1,787 of CAVBGZ010000308.1, read as the reverse complement.
ATTTTCTACATGTAGCTTGAACTGGCGTTTGTCTTAAAAAATCACTACATTTTGAAAACTGTCCAAACAATTGATCATCTAAATCATTTCTATCAGTAATCACAACAATTGTTGGACTCTCCAATGCTTCCTGTAATAAATGAGCATAAAACACCATAGATAAGGATTTTCCACTTCCTTGAGTGTGCCAAAAAACACCACCTTTGCCATCTGTCATCGTGGCTTTTTTTGTAGATTCAATTGCTTTTTTTACTGCAAAATATTGATGATATCCTGCAAGTATTTTATATTTTTTTAATCCTTCATTCGAAAAACAGATGAAGTTTTTTATAATATCTAATAATCTTCCTTTTTCAAACATCCCCTCAAAGAAAGTATCGAATTGTGCATATTGCTTATTTTCGTAATTGCCGTCTTTTGTTTTCCATTCCATAAAACGATCTTCCCCTGAAGTTATCGTTCCTGCCTTTGATGTTAACTGATCACTAATTACGCATATACAGTTATAAATAAACATAGAAGGAATTTCTTGTAGATAGTTTCGAATTTGTGTATATCCTTCAGAGGCATCCGTTTCTTCTCTGGAAGGAGATTTTAATTCAATCAAAACAAGAGGCAAACCATTAATAAACAAAATTATATCCGGTCTCTTATTACTGTTTTCTATGAATGTCCATTGATTAGCAACAATAAAGGAGTTTTTATTTAGATTTTTATAGTCTACCAAATACACCAACCCTGAACGCTCTTCATCTTTTTCAAAATAGTGAACTTCAATACCATGTTGCACATAATCCATGAACACCTCATTTTTTTGAACTAGACTGGCATTTTCAAAGTTCTTCAACTTGTACAATGCATCTTGAATGGCATCATCTGGCATTTTAGGATTCAAACGATATAATGCAGATTCCAATTCTTCTTCATATAACGGACTACTATAATCTCTTTCAATATCTGGACCATAATAATACTGATAGTCCATTTCTTGAAATAATTCGATTATTGATCTTTCATAATCCGATTCAGTGTAATAAGTTGCCATATAATCACTCCTTACTATAGTTTTATTCATTAATATTATATTTCAAGTTCATTTTAATTACATTCTCATTAATCAGATAAATGAGAATTTAGAGCAACAAGCACAAGCATATTTTGATGAGCTTTTTGTTGTTAATGCTGATTCCAATTGGTCAGATTGCACTTTAACTGATATTGGTTCTATAGTTGCCGGCGGCACTCCTTCAAAATCAAAGCCTGAGTACTATGCAAGTCGAGGCATTGCCTGGATAACACCTAAGGATTTATCGCTTGATAAGTCAAAATTCATCTCCCGTGGCGAAAATGATATCTCTGAGCTAGGCTTTTCCAAGAGTAGTGCCACAAAGATGCCTGCCGGAACAGTACTTTTCAGTTCTAGGGCTCCTATAGGTTACATTGCAATTGCTCAAAATGAGGTCACAACTAACCAAGGATTTAAATCTGTTGTTCCGAGTAACGATATCGGTACTGCTTACGTGTATTTCTTATTGAAGAATCTTCTCCCAACAATTGAAGGGATGGCTTCTGGTTCCACCTTCAAAGAAATATCTGGTGCAGGAATGAAATCTGTTCCTACGATTATGCCAGATGTCGATACTATTCGACTTTTTAACACTTTTTGCGAGCCAATATTTAAGGAACAAGAAATTCTTGAAGCCGAAAATCGAAGACTTTTAGCTTTAAGAGACTCGCTATTGCCCAAATTAATGTCCGGTGAAATTGATGTTTCCGCTCTTGACCTT
>CAVBGZ010000307.1:0-2259 GCA_963595075.1 Waltera intestinalis | reverse complement strand
ATGAAGAAATTATGTAGTTTCGTTTTAGCGGGTGTATTAGGATTGAGTTTGGTTGGATGTGCTAGTAATGATTCGCAAGATCATTTGGATCAAATTAAATCAGATGGAAAAATTGTGGTAGGCCTTGAAGGGGATTGGCAACCTTTCTCTTATCATAATAAAAGTGATAAGCTTGTTGGTTTGGATGTTGAAGTTGCCGAGAATATTGCCAAACGAATTGGTGTAGAAGCCGAAATCGTAGAAGGCCCTTGGGATGGTTTATTAACAGGATTGGATACTGGTACATATGATATCGTGGTTAATGGTGTAGATGTAACAGAGGAAAGAGAGAAGAAATTTAATTTCTCAGATCCTTATGCGTATGATTATACGGTATTAGTTGTAAATCAAGATAACACAGATATTACTTCGTTTGAGGATTTAAATGGAAAAACAACGGCTAACTCAATCGGTTCTACGTATATGGAATTAGGTGAACAATATGGTGCTGATGTACAAGGTGTAGATGATCTAACAAAATGTATGGATTTAGTTAAAAATGGTGGTGTCGATGCGACAATTAATGCGGCTACATCCATTAATGATTATTTAAATACAACAGGATCGGATTCATTTAAAATCGTAGCTGAATCGCAAGAAGCAACGCCTTATGCGATTCCAATGAAAAAAGGTAAAGATAATAAATCTTTACGCAAGGCAATTAATAAAGCTTTGAAGGAAATGCGAGAAGACGGTACTTTAGCTAAAATTTCAAAAAAATACTTTGGCGAAGACCTAACGAATGAATAGTCTGGAAATTTTTCTAGACTATTTTTTTGTTAGTTCTGAATAAGAAATACAAGAACGAATGACATTGATCAGTAATTCTTTTTGATGATCTGACATATTCTTAATATCGATATACATATCAAGGTCACCCAAAATTAACTTTTCATATGTATCTTTGATGTTTGGGAAATCCATAACATCGGTACGAGCTAATAAAAAATCGGTTGAGACATTAAAGTGATTGGCAAGAATATTCAATTCATCAATTCCAATATCTCTTTTCTCATTTTCTAATCGACTTACAGACTGTTGCGATTTACAAAGAATTTCTCCCATTTCTTTTTCTGTTAAGTTGTACTTCAAGCGTAGTTTTCTCACATTGTTTTTTTGATAATTGTTTTTCATATTATTATTTTAGTATTTTTTAACATTAAAAATACTCATCCTCCGGATATTTGTACTCTATATACGGATATTTTGCAAATTAAAAAAACGAGCGCTTGCTCGTTTTTAACCCATTACAGTAGAAAGAACAGTAAAGCTTGCTGCATCGACAATAGAAGTAATATTATATTCACCTGTGTTACATGTGACTTCATATTGTGTGCCATCCGCAGAAAGCGTACATGTAAGATTTGTTACATCAGTTTCAATCATACCCATATTGCCAAGTACGGCATTGATAGCTTGTTGCTGATTGTCATCAAACGAAGAAGTGGATTCTTCTGTCGTTTCTTTTTCTTCCGTCTTTTCTTCCTCTTTTTTCTCTTCTTTTTTCTTTGTCTCTTTTTCTGTTGTTTCAGTTGTAGTTGAGGCCGTTGTTTCTTCTTCAGCATTCTCAGATTTCGTATAACTGCGCTCTTGAATGATACCATTTGTACCAATCTTATATGTATAAGATCCGTTTGCCGTATCGAAACTTACATTATAATGACTTTTTTCTTTTTCAATGGATACATTTTGACATTCGCTCTTTGTCGCATTCGCATCATCACGAGCAACTTCTAGAATGTCTTTTTCTGAAATTTCCAGATTACTTGAAGCACAACCTGTTAAAGCTAAGGCAAGAGCCAAACAGAAACATCCTTTAAATGGTTTCATTATTTGTCCTCCCCATAGCCATATCCATAACCGTAGCCATAGTGTTTTGAAGAATATTCTTCAACCTTGTTAAGAACAACACCAAGAATGTTTCCACCATTTCTTTGTAGATCATTCATGGCAGCTCTTACTTTACGTTTATCTGAACGTTTTGAATCAATCACATATAAGGTTCCATCAGCCACATTACTTAATGGAATCGCATCACTCGCAACCGCAACTGGTGGAGAATCTAGAATGATATATCCAAACTCTTTTCTAGCTTGCGCTAAGAAAGAACCAAAACGACGAGAACCTAATACTTCACTTGGATTTGGAACCTTATGTCCAGTTGTGATCACGTGTAACGTTTCTCCTGATCCAAATTGATGAACTTGTAAACCTTCATAT
>CAVBGZ010000306.1:0-2266 GCA_963595075.1 Waltera intestinalis | reverse complement strand
AATAGGTTTTCCTTCTGCTTCTAATTGAGCAAGCTTACGATTCATGTTATACATACTATTTTTCTTCCTCCTCTAGATTGTTCTAGATATTTTATAACATTATAATACTCTTTTGTTTTGTAAAATCAATACTAAATGTTCTATTTTTTCTAAGTCTTTTAGAAAATTTCAATTTCGCCACCGACTTTTAAGTCTTCAGCAGTGAACTCAGGTCCACTTAATTCAATCATACCTGGGCGTTCAACTTCAGATAAACCACGGAATGATACCGTACAATGTCCTAAATCTCTTAATGTGTTAATTGCTTCCCAACCAACTGCAGTTACTTTATACTCTTTACCGCAAATACGACATGTATCCCCTGCTTTTGGTTCTTCTTTTAATTCATATTTTGTGTGTAATACACTGATGTCTGCCAATTCAGGTGGTGCATCCTCGTTAAAGATAATAATAAAATTACATGTTGGATTTAAAAATTCGAGAGCATCATTTCCCCATCCTGTGATTTTTACTTGGAATTTCATTTTTTTCCTCCTTTCGCTTTTAAAAAATAAAATCCTTTGCATAAATGTTCGGCCAAAAACATTTTTCTAATTTATGCTTCAATCGCCTCCGAAGAATTTTCTTCTTCATTCCGATCAAAACGCATTTCTAAAGCCTCTAGGGCATTTATATATCCACGATAGAATTTTTGTTTGCGCGGTTCCATTTCACGGAAGGCAATCAAATATTCATCGATAGAAGCACCTACCATCTCTTTATCTAATAACTTTTTAATGGGATGAAACTTCGCAAAGATGGTTGCACCGGTCATTTCTTCCCCACCGGTTATGATTCGATTTGAATCACAGGCAATAATCGCAACATAGCTATTAAAGAAATAACCTCTTTTTTGTCCTATCCCAACATTGCCAAGCTTATGTACTCGACTAACGGCTTTTCGATAGCGTTTTATTTGTAAAAAGCCACCAACCATTTGCATAACCATTAATGCCATTGCGAGTATAAATAGGTATATGAGTTCCTTTGACATTTTATTCTTCCTCCATAATCGCAAGCATTTTATTCACACAACCAATATCTGTAATCAGAACATTGATCTTACGTCCACGTAAAGCACCAAGAACAGCTCGGCTTTTATCTTCACCAACCGCAATCGCAATTCGATTTTCAATACACATCAGCTCTTGATCCGAAATTCCCATAACTCGATCGTTAAAGGCTTTAAATTTCGAGCTGTCGCCTTGTTCATCAAAGAATCGAAGCATGATATCACCAACTGCACCTTGTTTTTGAAATTCACTATAAAGCTCTTGTGAGATGTAGCCTGAATGAACCAAGGTCGATGCAGGTGCATCCATTGATCCAATTCCCATAATGACCGCATTCAAGCGTTTAAATAGTGAAGTCACCTCCTGAACCGGTTGTTCTTCCTTTAATCCCTTCATGACTTCAATGTTGTTGAAGATTGCTGGAGAAAAGAATTGAACCGCACTGGCATTAAACTTCTTTGCGAAGCTTTGTGCAATTTCATTGGAGTGATAATTCTGCGAACTTAATTGTTTCATTCCGACACCACCTACAACTGGTACAAAGGTACAATCAATATCTTCAACCATGAGATTTGTGTTTGCCAAATCATAGAGGGTATGTCCCATTGAAACCCCAATATAATCTTGATCTTGAAAGGTTCGAGAGAAATAAGACAAAGCTTCTTCATTTACTTTCTTTATATGCTCATACTTATTCCCAATATCTAACTCATCTACAATCAAGATTTCCTTTAAATCGAAAACGGACTCTAATTTTCTTTCCAACTCGCCATACATTACACTATCTGGATTATCCAATTCGATACGAACAATATTACGATCACGACCTGCCTTTAATAAACGTGAGACCGTCGCACGGGAAATACCCAATTGATCGCAAATTTCGATTTGAGAAAAGCCATCTTTGTAGTATAAATAACAGCACTTATAAATTAAGCGGGGATCATCTACTATCTTTTTCAAAGTATTCTCCTTCTGAAAATGTAATCGTTTTCTTTCTTTGTTCACATCATATCACAGGTTTTATAGACGTCAATGATTAAATGCTGAACATTTGTATAAATAGTTTAAACTGAAACAACAATAAAATCAAATGTTTAAATAGTGAAAATAGTGAATGTTTTCACAAATAAAGACATAAAAAGACGCATGAATTTTATTTCACGCGCCTTCATTTATTTTCTATTTTACTGCTTCAAAAGCAACATCCAATG
>CAVBGZ010000305.1:0-2268 GCA_963595075.1 Waltera intestinalis | reverse complement strand
GCTTATAACACCAATCTTGCAACTAGTACAAGTTCAGTAACTTCGTGTTCTTCAGCTTCTGCAGTAACCGGAAGTAGCATCAGTGGAGCAATTAGAGTTTATTCGGAAATTTCAAAAAACTATGGTATTCCTATCAAGACTTATACACTCGGTATCGACTCAAGCAAGGTTCTAAGCCCTAGTTCTACGATTGACGGGGGAACTTACTAATGGCAAATACAATACGAATCAAGAGAGGAACTTCAACACCAACCACATCAACGCTTACGAACATTGGTGAAATGGCAGTCGATTACGTGAATGGCAAAGTTTATATAAGACTTGCTTCATCTGTTATTTGCATCAATTCTTCTACTTCCTCTTCATCTAGTGGAACAACTCAATCATCTTAAGGAGGATAAGCTATGGCAATTATAAAAGAACTTGAGTCTAGCTATGGTGTTTCACCTTCTTATCATCGTGTGGTTTGTGTTTCTATTAACGCCTTAACAAAGAAAGTAACTATTTGCGTTTCATCATACATATCAAAAGATGCTCGTGATAAAGGATGCGATGCTATTGATACTTTGGACATTGAAACACCACCAGAAGATTATGATTCATTCCTAGAAGAAAATATTTACAAGTGTGCCTATAAGTGGCTGAAAGAGAATGTAGAAGGTTTTGAGGAGGCATCAGATGATTAAGGATTTAATTTATAACGAAGGTGCAAAGATAAAGAGCATTGATAAAGTAGCACTTACCAATAAAGTGAAAGGAATGCTCAACAAATACGAGGTCATGTTCATCTATTTTGGCGGATCTATCAGCTATGGAACATTCAACCCATATAACTCTGATATCGATGTCATTGCCTTTATCAAAGGTTTTAATGGTTGCATCCACACTGATTTAGATGATTTCGACCTTTTCATATTTGGTGATAATTGCATCAAGGCAAGGGAAGAACAAACGAATGAAGTACACGAATATGAGAGACTCTTCATTGATGATATTTATGCTCTTGATAAAACACTTATTTATTTGAATAAAAAGTTTGAGAAGGAGTATGAGTCGTTTAAGAACTTCAAGGTTGAGAGCATCATGAAGAAGTACCTTAAGACCATCTACGACTATTTTATGTACCTTTATGTTGATTCCGAGAAACCAATCAAGAGGTTTTATCATGTAATCCGAGTCTATGGTCAATTCCAAAATTATCTTAAGACCGGAACATTTAATCTTTCTATGGATGATGAGTATAGGAACCTAATGATGGAGTTCAAGAACAACTATGACAAAGAGCGTGGTAAGCAAATCTATGCTAACGAGATACCAGCCTATTTAGAGACTTTTAGAAAATACATTGAGGAGGAAAGTTAATGACAGAAAAGATAATTACAATTGCATCAATAATAACTGCTCTTGGAGTAATCTTCGGTGCTCTCTTCAATGCTTATAGGTGGTATTTGAAAAATGAAGAGCAGGACAAGGCCATCAAGGAAATTAAGAAAGAGCAATCCATCTTAACTAAAGGAATCCTTGCCTGTCTTAAGGGACTTCACGAGAAAGGATGCAATGGACCAGTTACGCATGCGATTGAAGAACTAGAAGAACATATTAATGAGGAGGCACATAAATGAACGAAATACTATTAAATATCTTAAGCGTGGTAGTATCAGCAGTGGTATTACCACTTATCAGTCTTATAGGGGCAAAACTTGTAAGCTTCATCAACACAAAGATAAATAATGAGAAAGCATCTAAGTTATTAGAGAAGGCTACTGAGATTGTAACTAGTGCCGTTAGGTCAGTTTTTCAAACTTATGTTGAAGCGTTAAAGAAGAATGGAACCTTTGATAAGAATAGTCAAATATCTGCTTTGAACCAAGCCAAGACAATAGTTATTAACCAAATGACTGATGAAGTGAAAACTTATATTTCTGCCACATATGGTAATTTAGATAATTGGCTTAGCACTAATATTGAAGCTACAATTTCAAAACTGAAAAGTAATTAAAGTCAAGTCTATTTATTATATTTTTTAGTGCTATCATTAAATTATTCTTGAAGGGGTGTTATTGATGTTTGATGTAAATGTATTTGCAATTGGATCAGATGGTGAAGATTTATCGTTTGAAAGAATTTGTAATGTTGAAGAATTAAGCGAGTTGAAGAAGTGCTATGATAATTCTGATCTAAGTGTAAAGGAAATACCAAATGCCAAGATGTCTCAAAGTAATGAAACTTGCTTTTGTCCTTACTGTATGAGAATGGAGTTCATAAAGA
>CAVBGZ010000304.1:0-2275 GCA_963595075.1 Waltera intestinalis | reverse complement strand
AAAATCTTTCGCAGAAAAGATTTGGGTCACAGGCATTTCTATCCTTGATTCTAATGGCAATCTTGTTACAGAATATACAACCGATGGAGTAGGATATAACTCTTTTGCATCAAAACTCGAATTTAGTGCTTTTAGTAATGTATTAGAATATCCAAGTAAAACATATATGAATCGAATCACTTTAGATGATGATTCATATGCCGATGTTGCGGTTAAAAAAGGTGAAAACAATCATATTGTATTGGCTTATCGACATACAAAAAAAGAATTTACAAGTAAATCGACTCTATCCATTCAAAATATTTTAAATGGATATAACGTGGATTCTAACGGTACGATTTTAATCGTTGAAGATAATAAAGTTATCGCATCTAATGATAAGTCACTCATTGATCAAGATGTATCCGAAAACAAGCTAGTACTTGGCATTCGCTACAATAACCAAGCCAATACGATTGTAAGAACCACACAATTCAATGGTTCAGGAAGAGCATATGGAATTTATAGTCGAGGAAGAGAAAACTATATTTATGCCTATTTACCTGAAAGTGCTGTTTTTACATCTGCCTTTAGAAATGTACTTTTGATACTATTGATTTATATTATATTAGTCATTTATGTACAAACTTTACGTGTTCGATCAAATAGAAAGTTCTTAGCCCAACAAGCTAAACAAGAAGAAGAGTACAAGTTACAACTTCAACAAAAGAATATGGAACTTGAAAGATCGATTAAAAAAGAAGCGATAGCGAATAAATCAAAACGTGAATTCTTATTCAACATGTCTCATGATATAAGAACACCGATGAATGCGATCATTGGATTTACTTCTTTGGCAGCTACACACATCGATCATAAAGAACAAGTGTTGGATTATTTAAAGAAAATTTCTGTATCCTCACAACATTTATTGTCTCTAATCAATGATATTTTGGATATGAGTCGTCTTGAAAGTGGAAAAGTTAAAATTGATGAAAAAACAGTTCACTTACCAGATGTGATTCATGATATAAAAACAATTATTCAATCCAATATCGCATCAAAACGATTATCTTTATTAATTGATACGATGGATGTATATGATGAAGATATTATCACAGACCCATTACGTTTGAATCAAATATTATTGAACATCTTATCAAATGCGATTAAATTTACACCAGCCGGAGGAACAATCAGTATTCAAATTACACAAAAGAATACATTGTATAAGGATCGTGCAGAATATGAGTTTAGAATTAAAGATAACGGAATCGGAATGAGCGATGAATTTAAGAGTCATATTTTTGAAGAATTTGCACGCGAAGACTCCTCCACAGTCAGTGGCATACAAGGAACAGGCTTAGGACTTGCCATTGTGAAAAGAATCGTTGATTTGATGGATGGAACGATTGAAGTAAATACGGAGCTTGGAAAAGGAACTGAATTTATCGTTTCTTTAACATTTATGTTAAGTGATAAAAGGGTTGAACATAAAAAGATTCAAGAATTAGAAGGCTTAAGAGCTCTTGTCGCCGATGATGATACAAATACTTGTTTAAGCGTATCAAAAATGTTACGTACAATCGGCATGAGAACAGATTGGACAATCTCTGGAAAAGAGGCTGTCATTCGCGCAAAAGATGCCTTTGAACAAGGCGAGAGTTTCCATGTATACATTATTGATTGGCTGATTCCAGATATGAATGGTGTTGAGGTCGTTCGAAATATACGTAAATTTATTGGAAAAGATACACCCATCATTATTCTTACTGCCTATGATTATACGGAAATCGAACAAGAAGCTAAGGAAGCCGGTGTTACTGCCTTCTGTTCCAAACCATTGTTTATGTCAGATCTAAGAGAAATATTAGAAAAACCATTTATCTCACAAGAAAAACAAACGCAAGAATTGCCTAATGATCTTGCGGGCAAAAAAGTCTTACTTGTGGAAGATAATGATTTGAACCGTGAAATTGCACTTGAAGTATTAAAAGGATTTGATTTAAAAGTAGATACGGAAAATAATGGTCAAACAGCCATTGAAAGATTGAAAAAAAGCTCTATAAATGAGTATGACGTTATTTTAATGGATGTACAAATGCCAGTTATGGATGGGTATGAGGCAACTCGAAAAATCCGTGAGTTAGGCATTCAAACACCAATCTATGCTCTTACTGCCAATGCGTTTGAGGAAGATAAACAAAACGCATTAGAATCAGGTATGGATGGACATATCGCAAAACCATTTGATGCCAAAAAGTTATATGAAGTATTAACGGAGGCCATAAAAAAA
>CAVBGZ010000303.1:0-2292 GCA_963595075.1 Waltera intestinalis | reverse complement strand
TGGAGCAGGTGATGAGAATCGAACTCACGTAGTCAGCTTGGAAGGCTGAAGTTCTACCATTGAACTACACCTGCATAATGGCTGGGGTACCTGGATTCGAACCAGGGAAATGCAGGAGTCAAAGTCCTGTGCCTTACCGCTTGGCTATACCCCAATAAAATGGTGGAGAAGGACAGATTCGAACTGCCGAACCAAAAGGAACTGAGTTACAGTCAGCCGCGTTTAGCCACTTCGCTACTTCTCCATCATAATGGTGGAGGTTAACGGGCTCGAACCGCTGACCCTCTGCTTGTAAGGCAGATGCTCTCCCAACTGAGCTAAACCTCCATTTATTTTTTTTGCGCTGTCTGTTTAGCGCTCATTTATATTACCAAAGGTTAGAAGGGATGTCAACGGAATTTTTTAAATTTTTTAAAAATATTTTTGTCTTACAATGAATCGCTTTTATATATAGCTTTTTTATTGACTCATTATGTATCCTTTTACTTGAATGAATCACTTTCCCATTTACTAATACATACATAGCAGATTGAATGATTTGATAGTCTTTTCCATATACATTTTTATTTGTGATACTACCTAAATCTTTAAAAGAATCAATATCTTGTGCATATTCAATATTTGAATGATACATCCTCTTTATTTTGTTTAAGTACTCTTCAGAATCTGGAGTAATCATAATTATAGGTATGCGAAACGTATCAAAACTTTCTTGCCACAATAAAAATGTATCATGATAGTTTAGTGATTTCTCCGTTTTTAGTGAATCCAATGTAACACAAAAAATAGGTTCATTAATCTTGCTTAAATCAATAATTGTATTATCTTTTTTTATTTTCATAATATGTGAGGAATGCACCCGTATTGTATCATATTTTCAAGTGGTGTAAAATAATTGTATTAGTTTTGGAGGTTTTACATGATTCGAGTTGGGATTGATTTAGGAACAGATTACATTCGCTTATGTGATGAAGAAGATGGAATCCTATATAATGAACCTTGCATGGTTGCCTTAGATGAGCATGATCATGTCTTGGGCATTGGAGAAGATGCAAAAGAATTAGTGGGTTCAATGAATTCAAATATACGTGTTATTTCCCCTTTAAAACAAAATCCAATAGATTTTGATACACTCGATATCATTATTGAACAATTGTTGTATGAGTTCAAAGTCTTTCGAATGTTTCAAAAAACAATACTTCTTGTAAGTTATCCTACTTCTTTTTCCAAAAGTGCATGTGAAAAACTAAAGGATCATTTAGAGGAGTTAGGAGCGTATCAAGTTTATTTTGAACAAGAAATATGGATTGCGGCTATTGGTGCAAAATTGGATTTATTTTTACCTGTCGCAAGTTGTGTGTTAAATATAGGCTCCAGCAATTGCGATATTGCCCTATTCTCAAATGGTAAGATGCAAAAGAAATCTAGAAATCAAATTTCTGGAGCAACACTTACTTTTTACATTCGCCAATGGTTAAAAAAGAGTGCGAACATGCAGATTACAAATAAACAGGCTGAAAAAATAAAAAGAAAAACCGGTCAAGCTTTGTTGCAACCAAATCCAAAAGAAATGGATGTGGTGGGTATGGATTTGAACGCACACAAATTAAAGAGTGTACGTATCAATGAAAATCAGATTGCACAAGTGATACAGCCTTTATTAAAAGAATGGTCAGATTGGATTTTAACTTTCCTTTCAAGTTTGCCTCTAGCTGCTCAACAAGATGTAAAAACAAGAGGAATCATTTGTTGTGGAGGCTCTATGCTTCTAAATGGATTATCAACTTATTTTCAAGAAAGTATAGGTTGTCCAATATTTGTAGCGGATGATCCAATGAATACAGTATCATCTGGATTGATGATTTTAATGTCACGCATGGAAGATTAGAAAATACTCTAATCTTTTTTCTTTTTTACTTGGCTATTTCTTGACTTTTTGTTAAAATGGTAATTGGCATTTTATGCCTAACATCATTTCATTTTTTATAGAAGGAGGCGTGTAGGATTCATGGCTAAACAAGATATGATCGAAATTGATGGTATCGTAGTTGACACTTTACCCAATGCAGCTTTTAAAGTTAAATTGGAAAACGGACACGAAATCTTAGCTCACGTTTCTGGTAAAATCCGTATGCATCACATTCGCATTTTACCAGGTGATCGTGTTACCGTTGAAATTTCACCGTATGACTTAACACGTGGGCGTATTACATTTAGACGCAAATAAGGAGACGATTAAAGATGAAAGTAAGACCATCTGTTAAACCAATCTGCGACAAGTGTCGAGTAATT
>CAVBGZ010000302.1:0-2295 GCA_963595075.1 Waltera intestinalis | reverse complement strand
CTCCAAATATGCCCGACCATTTTGATAGATTTTTGTTGGTTGTTATTATGGTTGAGCGTTGCTCATATCGCCTAGATATTAATTGAAAAAATAGATTCGCATCTTCTTTGTCCAAATTAATGTAGCCTATTTCATCGATAATCAAAAGTTTTTGGCGCGTAAAGAATTTAAGTCTTTGGTCTAATCTGTTTTCGGATTCCGCTCTTTTTAATTGAAGCATCAATTCCTGGCATGTGATAAAGTACACGCTTTTTCTATGCTTTGCTGCCTCGATTCCTATTGAAGTTGCTAGATGGGTTTTACCAGTTCCTGAACTGCCTATAAATAAAATGTTTTCATTATTTTCCATAAAGCGCAAAGATGCGAAGTCTTCTATTTCATTTTTGTTTATGCTTGGTTGAAATGAAAAATCAAAATCATCGATTGTTTTTTCAAATGGAAATCCAGCTGTATGTACACAAGCTTTTATAGCTCTTTTTTCTTTTAAATCCATTTCCTTTTCTGTTAGTTCATATAATGCGTCAACAGTTGTTTTTTCTCCTTTATTGATCATATCTATATATTTTGAAAGATTATCTTTTATAGTATAAAGCTTGAGGCTTTCTAGATTATTTGATAGTTTTATATAATTCGTTGTCATAGGTATCTCCTTAAATTGAGGAAGCCGTTAATCGGCCACCTCGTTTTTTATTTTGTTTATTTTTTTCATAACGGCACGTATATCTTGTTGAAGATATTCATGGCTGCATAATATTTTACAGTCTCCAAAATAATGATCTAGTGAATCAATAAATGGAATGCTGACTTCATAATTTCTAGGTTCAGTCCCTTGATAAGATGCCATTACGCATATGTTGGTTGATCGTTTGATTTTGTAGATAAGATGATAAACATCTCTTGTCTCCTCATAAAGAACAACCATAATCTTATTTGTATAAATATGACCTTTTAAATTTCTAATATAGTTTTCTACACTTTCTTTTTTCAATTCAATCTCCTCCTAAGTTTTCAAGCCTTTCTAAATTTTTCATGGCAAGTTCTTCAATGTCATCATGCGTTGTTTTTAACCGTTTGCTTAGTGCATCGATATAATGCTCAGGTTTGTAATTTAACTTGCATTCTTTAACTGTATGTACTGTAATTAATTGTGAGTTGTGGTATATATAGATTTCGCTTCCGACGGCAAATATATCCACAACTTTTCCTATATATTTAGTTGGTACAGAATATTGTTTTCCATCATAAGGTACTAAAAGTGTGCTTGAAACTTTTGCACGTTTATGCTCACGTAAATAGGTATCCAGATTTAGATTGTTTCCAAATGGCCTAAGAAATTCTTTTTCTTTAAGAAAAAGTTTGGCAGGAGGAATGTTTGTGCGTTGATTGATTGCCTTGTTACATTCAGACGTTATTTGATTTTCTATGACATGTATAAGTTCCTGTTCATTTTTAATTCTGTAATCGAACGATACAAGCCAGTTTATAAATCGATTTGACACCTCACACTTACCTTTTGATTCAGGTGTCCTGCATTCACACAGTTCCAACTTTATATCCAAATCTTTGAAAAAAGACTGAATACGATTATGAACTTTACGTTTCCCGTTTTTAATTGATACAATAGCTGTCATATTATCTGTTTTTACAATTCGTGTAAGTCCACCAAGTCTTCTAAAGGTATCAAGTAAACATCGAATAAAATCATCTTCCGTCTTTCCAATGGAATATATAAATACATGTTTTCGTGAATAGCCAAGAGTAGCAGAGAAGACATTAAACTCATAAAGTTCACCATTAATCGAATGTATTTTTAAATTCTCTTTCCAGTCACATTGAAGTTGTTCGCCAGGTTCTGTTTCATAGAATAAATGTGGCTTTTGTTCAGATGGCGTACAGCTTATTTTTTTACGATATGTATATGCTTTGAAACTATTATAATTACCAGGAAGATTTCCATCGTATTCATAATTTAACACTTGATAAATACTCATTAGATATGATCCAGGTACTTCAGCCAACATAATAATAGTGTCATAGAATGGATCCCATTTAGATTTCTTTCTTCCACGTTTACGTTCAGGAATACCATTGTTTTCGTAGTATTTTTTGATTGTATGTCTATCTATACCATACTCTCGTTGAAGCTGACTATAATTTGGCTTCAGGTTAAAGTCTTTCATAGTACTTAAAACTCCTATTAATTTCTGTGAGTTCTTTTTCATTTGATTCACCTCCTTTCGAAGAAAGTGTAATCAAAAAGAAAAAGATAACTCAATTTAATTCGTGAAATTCACC
>CAVBGZ010000301.1:0-2295 GCA_963595075.1 Waltera intestinalis | reverse complement strand
GAGCATTATTTTTTAAAATAATATGCCAGTTGTGTTTGGAGCTTTTTTTTCATAATAAATATAAAATTATAAAAGACTAATCGTCTGATTAGTCTTCTTTGTTTGATTGAATCTCTATAATCTTTCTAATAATATCTGATCTACGGTCTTTTTGCTTTACAGATAATGGATCTCTTCCACCGGTATGCCCTCTAGTAATTAAAATATTTTGAAGTTCTGCGCGAGTCATTTCTTCTAGTTCTTCATGAGTATATTTTTTTGCCTCAGAAATCTCTTTCACTTCCGGATCATAGTCTTCTACTAAACTGTCAAGTTCATTATCCAAATCATCTTTAGATTCCGCAATTTCATCTTCTAATTGCTTAATAAACTCAGATTTCTCTGTAACTTCCTCTACGGACTCAACTTTTTCTGTGGCAGCTTCTGTAATAGGTTCTGGCTCTACTGACATTTCGGCATCTACTTGGAAACTAGCTTCTAGCGCAACTGGCTTATCTTCTAATACTTCATTCTTAGCTTTTGCCTCTTCTAATAAAATGGCTTGTTTTTTAGCTTCCTCTACCGGATCATAGATTTCCACATTCAATCCACTAGCTCTAAGAATTGAATAAACTTCTCGAGTGATTCTAATATTGTCACAAGGGCACTTTCTTCCTAAAAAGTATCCTGTATCATTAATTCTGCAATAAACATATTCCATAAATAATCTTCTCTCTTTCTTTTTTATGTATTTAATATTTCGCTGATCTTTTGTTTAAGAATATAAATTACTAAAGGAACTAAAATGTAGTTCTTAGCATTGTTTTCATAATAGAATTTATTTAGTTTAGTCATTAAGTCGTCGTCAATGCTCAACGAATCATTTATGTAACTCTTAACAATACTAAACATTAAATTCTCGTCATCGTCTTCAAAATATTTATCTGAAGAATCTAAAACTTCTTTTAAGTTTGCACTGATTACGTTCCCATCTTCTGGAATGTAATAAACTTCAATCGGGTATTCTTGTCCAGCAACTGTCTGCCATAAAATATCTCTAGGCTTTAAATGCAGCTCATATTCACCATCAAGCTCATCAAAATTCTCGAATGATTCATATTTTGAACGGCGGCCATAGACTTTTGATTCTGATCCACAGATTATTGGCCACATATAAAGTGAATTTGCTGGTTCTCGATTGTTGATATCCAATAGTTTATATGGACCGGTTGAACAGAAGAATGGTAAATTTCTAGTCCTCAACTTATTATCAATTACTTGGAATAAAGAAGTTTCAAATTCACAGCAGTTATTCTGAACTTCAACTGATTTGAAAATAGATTTCCTATAAGTCTTTTCGCTGTAAATATTCTTGTTATAGAAGTTATCTACATCTAGAATATAAATATCGGTCATAAGTTTCTTATTATAATAACTCGTAACATTATTATTCACAATAAAATGTTGAAGATAAGAATTCCATAAATAAACTGGCTGATTTTCAATCTCTGTTCTATAAACAAAATAATTCACTTCATCATCAAAATAATCTTTAGTATAATCTTTGATAATCTCATCGACTAAATCTTTTAGTTTTTCTACTCTAACAGCTGATGTTTTCTTTACAACAGTAGAAACAGTATCTGCAGATGTTTCATCATTATCGTAGATCATTTCGTAATCGTCTAGAACATTTGAAGTGATTGCATCTGTGTTCTCATGATAAAGAGTATAATTGACTTGGAAATATTTTCTAGAAGTTGCGTGAGATTGCTGAACATCAGTAATCTGGAACATATGATCTTCCAAGCCTTCAACATCAAATGCAAAGAATTCTCCGCCTCTCGGTTCAATAGTTCCTGGTAAGAAAAAGCCATTTCCGTTAATATTTGAAACTAATCCACGTTCGCCAATATCATTAGCGATTTCTAATGTATCTACTCCATAAAACGGAACATCGTTTATTTTGTTGTATTTAATAGGCGTGTTGTCACCCAATAAAGAGTGAGTAGTTTCTAAATCATCATTCTGAGTAGATGACAAATCATTCACTTGGTAATATGTGATATAGACTGGAGCTTGTTGCTGCCAATCTGGATATTCTGATAAAACTAATTTTGCAGCATTTCGATTGCTTCTAGTTGAAATATCTTTTGCGCGTCGTAAATTTCCCACATTCTCAACTTCTTTCATTTCGTTATAATATAATTAATTGTTCGAAAGATTATTTTTTTAAATAATTGTATATTATAAATGTGGATTAATGAAGATTAATCTAGAAAGGAAAACAATATGAAAGAAAATAATAAATATCAA
>CAVBGZ010000300.1:0-2300 GCA_963595075.1 Waltera intestinalis | reverse complement strand
TCAATTGGCTATTTGGTGGCATGGATCATTGAAAAAAGAGATGAGAAAATTGTTTATTCGATTTTGGCAATCAATGGTATTCTTGAAATTGCTTCTGCCGTTTTTGGATTTATCTTTTATGTTGATAATTCTGGTGTTTATCATCATGCTCGCTTTTATTGGATTTATATGGTGATGTATTTGGCTTCACTATGTTATTGTAATTTCATTATTTTTAAAAATACGAAAAAGTATCAATACAATGGTGCGGGATATTTTCTGGTCTTATCTTTATTCATGTTGACAGGATTATCTATTCAATTTTTTAATCGTTCTTTAAAAGTCGATTTTTTAACGCTCGGTATTTCTTGCATCATGTTGTATGTGTTTGCGCTTGAAATGATTAGTCAAACGGATGAGTTGAGTGGGCTTTTAAATCGTAGAGGTTTTGAAAATTGTCTTTCCCGTATAGAAAATCCTTGTATAATTATTTTCTTTGATGTGGATGATTTAAAGACAATAAATGATCAGCTAGGTCATGCCTATGGGGATTTAATCATCGCGAAGATTGGTGGAATTTTAAAACAAACGTACGCAAAACATGGAAAATGTTTTCGTTATGGTGGAGATGAATTTTGTGCTCTTCTAAATAAAAATTTAGATGATATTGATGCGTTGAATCAAAGCTTCTTAGAAAGAATGGAGCAGGCTAGGAAAATAGAAAAATATCTTCCAAATGTTTCTGTAGGATATTCGTTATATGAACCAAGTCATAATCATATTGATGATGTGATTAAAAAAGCCGATCAGAATATGTATGAAAATAAAATGAATAATAAAAAGCGTTAGCCATTTGGCTAACGTTTAGTTTTTAAAACTATTGATAAGTTGTACAATGAAGTTTTTGATTTTATCAAACCAACCTTCGGATTGGGCTTTATTGAATAAGTTTCCAAGTTGTGAACTTAATGAACTTGCCAGTTTACTTAATTGTTCTTTTACTTCTTCAGAATCAATGGCAGATGTGTTTTGGTATTTTTGAGCAAATGCGATCAATTTATCAATATCATCTTGAGAAATGATGTCACTCAAGTTAAATTTTGATAGGGCATCATTTACAATTTGTTCTACTTGCTCAGCTGTTGCAGCGCTTCCTTGTTGTTCTTTTAAATCGGCAAGTTGTTGTTTGATTTCTACAATCGCTTGGTCTAGGTTGCTTGAATTAAAGTCAGAATTATCAGCGTTGTTTTGCGCGATTTCATTTGTAGTCTCGAGTTCTTCTTGTGCTACCTGTGTTCTTTCAGTATCAATGGTTTCGCCATTTTCTTCTAGAGCTTTATAAACACCACTTAATGCGGATTCTCCAGTAGCTGTACTTAATGCGGCTACATCAATTTCAACATTGCTGACACCGGCTGTAATGGCAGCATTAGCATATTGACTGGATGTGATTTGTGTAATGTTAGATTCGGTTAAGATTTTAACTTTAACACCAGAACCAGAGTCTAATTTAGAAACTTTTACACAAGAAATGAGACTGGATGTATCATATTGAATACCCAAATAGTTGTATACATCGTTACCATCAACAGTAACTTCATCAACTTCATCTGTATCGGAAACACCAAAGGTTTCTCGTATTTGTTGGATGGAGTTTTGATCAAGTCCTCCACCATAGGCGATAACTGGACAAGACCAGTCGTTTGTTTCTGTCGCAAATATATTTGTGAATGAGCAAGACAATACAAGTGTTGTTGCTAGTGCACTAACTGAAATTTTTTTAAAATTCATAATATTCTCCTTAGTTGGCTTTACGCCAAGTACTAATATATACTACCTTTCTAATTTGTGCAAAACTTTTGAATTCTGTGTGAAAGTTTGGTATACTTTGGTAAGTTAGAACTAACTGGAGGTTACTTATGCAGTTGACACAATCACAAGAAGATTATCTTGAAACAATATTGATTTTAAAAACAAAGCTTGATGTAGTAAGGGCTATTGATGTTGCGGCTGCATTGGGCTTTTCAAAACCAAGCGTTTCGCATGCACTCAAGGATCTGAAATCGAAAGATTTAATTTATACAGATGATCATGGTCATTTATTTTTTACAGAAGAAGGTCAAGGTTTGGCTGAGCAAGTTTATGAAAGACATGTGTATTTTAAAAAACAATTGATTCATGCGGGAGTAGATCCGAATTTAGCGGAAGAAGAAGCATGCAAGATGGAACATACGATTAGTGAGGATAGCTTTAAAAAATTAAAGGGCGAAAAGTGTGACCATTCTTGTATTTATTGTGATGGGAATAAATGTAGTTAAAAT
>CAVBGZ010000299.1:0-2308 GCA_963595075.1 Waltera intestinalis | reverse complement strand
TTAACTAAACTTTTTTGCGATTTTTTAAAAAAAGTTTAGTTAAACCTATGTTTTCGCAAAAAAATAGGATGAATCCATCATCCTATAAGTATTGTTCTAATGCTTGTTTTAATTGAGGCTTAGCCATATATCCTTGGAACGCATTTGCTTGTGTTCCATTTTTAAATAGAATCATTGTAGGAACGGCCATAATACCAAAACGTTTTGCTAAATCTGGACTTTCATCCACATCTACCTTTACAATCGTTACTTTATCTTTTAATTCTTCAGAAAGTTCTTCAAGTACAGGTGTCAACATTTTACAAGGTCCACACCATGTAGCGAAAAAATCAACAAGTACTAAATCTTCTTTCATAAGAGCATCGAATTCTTCTGTATTTACAATTTTCATAAAATTATTCCTCCCTTTGAATTTATTCTATAAGATTCCTTTTCGCAAGTCCATTTCTTTGCCCGCTAATAAGGCATCGATCACTTTACCAATTCCGTTATTCATATTGGTATCCGTAACTAAAGTTGCTGCATATTTGGCTTCTTCCATCGCATTACCCATCGCAACACCAATACCAGCTTGTTGAAGCATTTTTAAATCATTTTGCGCATCCCCAAAAGCCATGACCTCATTCATAGTAAAGCCAAGTTTCTCGCTAATTTTCCATAAAGCACTTGCCTTACTTACATGTTTAGGCATAATTTCCATCCATTCAGGTCCTACCATTAAAACATCATAATCGGACAACGCTTGCTTCATCGCATCTAGATTCTTTTCAAAAAAACGTTTGGAATGCACCATAATAACTTTGTTGATATCTTGACTCATTCGAATTTCCTTTAAAGGTAAATCAATGAAATTTCGATTGGATCTACCTGCCATCAGTCCATAATCTGCAGGTTTTCCAAGAACAGCTTCCTTAATCTTCTTTTTCATCCGATTCAAATCAGAAACGTAACTATAAAAATCATATCCACATTGAAAAATCCCTTCAATGCCAAAATCTTTACATACTTTTTGTATTTTTAAGCCGTCCTCAGGCGTTAGTACATCATCCAAATCATATTCTTTATTTTTAAAATCATATATGATTTGTCCATTCACCAAAGCTAAAAAGTGATGCCCCTTATCCAAGCCTAAAGGTTCATACACAAAAGAACATCCATTCTTATCTCGACCCGAAGCAATCACAATATGCATACCTGCATCCATGGCCTTTTGAATCGATTGAAACGTTCTTGGATCAACGTCCTTTGTGCCATCCCTTAATAAAGTTCCATCTAAATCAAAAGCTAAACACTTTATGCTCATATTATTTATCCAATTCCTCTTTATAAGAGAATAGTTCTGTACAATAATGTCCGTTGAAACATGCCAAGCATAAGCCTATGCCTCCTGCAGCCTCTTTGACTTCTTCTTCCGTCATAAAACGTAAAGAATCCGCATGAATATATTCGCAAATCTCGTCTACACTCAATCTTGCTCCAATCAATTGATCCTTTGTCGAAGTATCTACGCCATAGAAACAAGGACTTGTGATTACCGGGCTAGCAATACGTACATGAACTTGAGTTGCTCCTGCATCCTTCAACAATTGCACAATACGTCTAGAAGTTGTACCACGCACAATCGAGTCATCAATCATGACAATCGATTTTCCTTTTACCACACTTGACACAGGACTTAATTTTAAACGCACACTACGATCACGCATAGCTTGTGTTGGTTGAATAAACGTTCTTCCAACATAGCGATTCTTAAACAATCCTGTTTCAAATGGAATACCAGCCTCTTCCGCATATCCAATAGCAGCCGATAAAGAAGAATCCGGAACACCAATGACGATATCCGCATGTAAATCCTTATCATTACGTGCTAAAATCGATCCTGTCATCTTTCTAAAAGAATGGACATTCTTTGATTCTACAACACTGTCTGGACGAGCAAAATAAATGTATTCCATCGCACACATATGATTATCTGTATTTGTTGAATAAAATTCATGCTTAACAATACCTTTATGAAATTCAACAATTTCCCCCGGTTTTAAATCAATACTTTCGTAAATTCCCATAACTTCAAATGCACAAGTTTCACTACTTAATACATAGCCATCTTTACTTTTCGCATACGATAAAGGACGTAATCCATGACGATCTCTTACCGCATAAATCGTATCTTCATTCATAACTAAGAAAGAGAAAGCTCCCTCAATCTTATTTGCCGTCTTCATAACACGTTCTTTTAAAGATCCTTTTTCTTTTTGAATCAAGTGAAGAATAATTTCACTATCACTTGTTCCCTGGAAAATAGCGC
>CAVBGZ010000298.1:0-2331 GCA_963595075.1 Waltera intestinalis | reverse complement strand
ACAAACTGACAAAGAGCCTATTGACAGGCTCTTTTCATTTACATATACTCTAGACATAAACAGAGTAAAAATATGTGCGTTAAGTGTCCTTAACACGGGGAGTTGGTTAAGGAACGAAAAGATGTTCTTGCGATACATATTTTGCATCCCGCTGTTGTGAATGGAAAAAGATTAAGCCTCCTTTTTCATCGCAATAAGGACGATAAAGGAGGTTTTTTATTATGAATCAATACTTTGTTTTATTAAAAGAAAATGCACGTTCTATAAAAAACGTACATACAATCTGTGGAGTGGCTTTATTCTTTGCCCTCAATGTAGTCTTAAATGTGGTTGGATCCATCCAAATCACAAATGAATTAAAATTAGGCTTCGCATCCGTAGCTACTGCGGCCAGTTGTTTTTTATACGGTCCCTTACCCAATTTAATTCTTGCTCCTTTACTTGATTTTGTGAACTATATCGTAAAACCGGTAGGAGCTTATTATCCAATCTTTATGATTTCTACAATCGCATCCACATGTATTTTTTCATTTTTCTTTTATAAACAAGAAAAAATCACATGGATAAGAGTAATCTTATGTAGAATTAGTTATGATGTAATTGTAAGTCTATTCTTCAATTCACTCTTTACGTCCATGCTATGGGGGACTCCATTTTGGACTATTGTCACACCCAAACTTATAAAAAACATTGTAAGTCTTCCTTTTCAAGTGATTATCTTATATCTTGTTATGAAAGCATGCATACAAATTAAATCAAGAGCGAAACTATGATTCGCCCTTTTTTAATGCATTTAATGTCTTTTTAAAATTCTTAAAAAACAAGAATGACGTCATACTGACCGCAATAAAATCCGCAATCGGTTCGGCTAAAAATACCGCAAACGTTTGATTGGATACAAATATTGGTAAAATAAAAATCAAAGGAATTAATACAATAATTTTTCTGAAACATGCCAAGAAAACGGATATTTTCGCATTACCAAACGCAATAAATGTTTGTTGGCAAGAAATCTGAATTCCCATCAATAAAACGCATCCCATATACACTCGTATCGCCCACATCGACATTTGTGTAAGTTGCGGATCATTTGTGAAGACTTTGATAAACAATTGAGGAAACAGCTCTACCAATAGCCATAATAAAGTGGCATATCCAAAACAACACAACGTCTGTAATTTAAACCCTTGTTTTACACGATCAGCTTCTTTCGCCCCAAAATTATAACTAATAATAGGTTGGCCCCCTTGCGTTAACCCAGATAGTGGCATCATCGCAAATTGCATCGTGCTACTTAAAATCGTCATCGTCCCAATCGCAACATCTCCACCAAATTTCGAGAGTTGTATATTAAAACATAACGAAATCAAGCTTTCTGTTGACTGCATCACAAAAGGAGCAATCCCTAAAGCTAAACTTGGAAATAATAAGTGAGGAACAATTTTAAAGTTATCCTTTTTCAATTTCAAAACCGTCTTATTTCCTCTTAAAAAATGAATAACCCACACCGCACTTACAGCCTGAGATAGAATCGTCGCAAGCGCTGCACCTTGTACACCCATACCTAATACAAAAATAAAGATTGGATCTAAAACAATATTTAATACAGCACCAATTAATACTGTCATCATACTCACTTTTGAAAAACCTTGACAAGATATAAAAGCATTCATTCCTAATGTCATTTGCACAAAAATAGTACCTAATGCATAAATTCCTAAATATTGAGAAGCATATATAATAGTTTGATCACTCGCTTGAAATAAGCGTAATATCGGCGTTTGAAACACCACCAAAATACAAGTTAATAGAACAGCTATAAAAATGAGTGCCACAAAGCAGTTTCCCATAATCTTTTCTGCAACATCATTTTCTTGTTTCCCCATATAAATACTAGCTCTAGGAGCGCCTCCCATACCAACTAAAGACGCAAAGGCAGAAACAATGACAATAATAGGAAGACAAACACCAACCCCTGTTAAGGCTGTTGCTCCCACACCTGCAATATGGCCAATATACATACGATCTACTACATTATAGAGTAGATTTACAATTTGACTTAAAATCGCAGGAAGAGCCAACATAAATAAAAGTTTCCCTATTTTTTCATGTCCTAAATCTACTTCTTTACTTGTCTTCATCATGATCCACCTTCTCTATAGCTTCGTTTATTTTCATCATCACGTTCATCATCTTTTCAAATTCTTCTTTTGAAATATCAGAAAATAATTTTCGGTTTATTTTATCTACTTCCTTTTGAATTTGGTCTAATACTACATTTGACTCTTCCGTCAATTGAATATAGGAAATCCGTTTGTCATTTGGATTAGA
>CAVBGZ010000297.1:0-2338 GCA_963595075.1 Waltera intestinalis | reverse complement strand
TCTATATATTGTTTGAGTTGATAAGCTCCTCCTTCTCCTGTATGACATAAAGTTATAATAATGTCTTTTCGATTTTGGGTTTGATTAAACATACTTGACATTTCTCTAAGGGTTGTATGATACACATAATCTAAGTCTGTTTCTTGCATACACTTACGAGCTACATCCAAACCAACTAGAGTAATTGGAAAACAGATATATCTTATTTTTATATCTAAATCTTCGACAATGGTGTCTAACATCGTTTTGATGGATCCCATATCATAAATAACAATAAGGCCTTGTCCATTATCTATTCTTTGTATCAACATACGAATTTCGTTTAAAGCTGTTTTTGAATCTTTTTCCAGCAATAAGTCATACGAGTAAGCGTTGTTACAATGTGTTAATGTATTTGTAACTTCTTTCAAAGAATTGGCAACTCCACTTCCGTGGAAAATGTATAAAAGGTTTGGGTGTCCTTCCACATCTTCTTCATCCTTAATCAAAAACATCGTAATAATAACGACTTCTTCCATCGGCAAATCAATCTCAAATTTTTCTTTAAAACGTTGTGCAAATTGAGCAGATATCGCATATTCCTTTGGATAATCTTGCACAATATGTTTTACTTGATCATTATCGACTCTGGATTGATTGAATTGAAGTGTCAACAAGGAATTCATATGTAGACATAGTCCATAGAATACGTGTGATTTAAAGTCTCTTTGTAATTCTTCTTTACATAGATTCATAAATTTTTGGACCATATGAATCAGTTTTGGATCCACGATTTTTGATAATTGTTCCACATCATATTGATCATTAAAACTTTGATAATAATTATATTGTCGGAACAGATTGGAAACGTGATTATTAATCACATTGTGAATTGTATCCTCATTGAAGCCTCGTTTTGATAACTCTGCGTATTGAATGCGTAATTCCTCATACATATCTTTAGAGGGTGTAAAGTATAGGGATGAAAATTCCTGATTACAATCGTATATGAATAAGTTTTGTGTACCTAATAGAGTACTGATTTCATTTGATTGTGAGCGCATGCGCATTAAACTTTTTTGTACATACATGGTAAAGTCTGAAATTGTTACTTCTATACTCGCATCGACCGTATCCATAACGCGTACACAAGCGGTTGCACAGGCTTTTTTTATTTCCATTTCTAAATCTTTAATGTTACGTTGAAATTCCGTTAATAATAGCGCTTCTAGTACATCTCTTTTTAGTTCAATATTACGTTTGGCATTATGTGCTTCGACTGTAAAGAAGTAATGAATTAAGTCTAATTGTTCTTGTAGGGGTCGATCCTTTAATTCTGGTAATTCAATGACCATAGGTAAACGTTGACTAAATTGTGATATGTGAGAAGGTTGGCAGGATAAAACTAAAAAAACGTCGTGACAATCTAAATATTGTTTGTGGTCTTCTGTATAAATTATTCCGGATTCTAGAAAGTCCGCAAGCATACTTTTTTGTCTTGCGTTTAATAAATCCACATTATCAATAAACAACATGCCTCCACGCGCTAAACCTATATAACTTTTTTCTAGATCTTCAATTGTTTTTGACCCAGATTTAAAGACAACATCATCAAGTTCTGAGACATTATCAATGAAATGACGACAATTCACTTTTAAAAAGGGAGCTCCTGCCTTAAATACTTTTTCTTCTTTTGCGTATAAATACATGGTATACACAAAGTGTGTCGTTCCACATCCTGGTTTTGCTGAAATTAAGACATTCAAGCTTTTTTGAGGATAAAATATTGCGGCTTTGGCAATTTGTAGGGCACGAGCCAAACTTCCTTTTGCGCCAATTAAACGTTTTTCCCCGTATTCGTAATTTACATTTTCTTTTTGCGCCAATGTGTATAATACAGGGCGTGTATTGGTTTTATTTAATTTTTCTTCTTTCACCAATTCATTTAATAAAGTAGAAACGTTGCTTCTTTGTAGGTTAAAATGTTTCGCAATCGCTTTTGTACAGATTCCATCTTTACATTCCGCATTGGTCATGATTTCTTTTTGAATATATTCATATACACTTTCTTTTGTTGTTTTCATAAGACACCTTCTTTATACACATTATACACTAACGCCTTATATTTTTGCATACGAAACAATCACATCAATCAAGGATTCAATTTCAAGTTCACAATCATGATCGAGCCAATAAGATATAAGCGACAACATGCCTTGTTCAACAAAATAAACCTGATATTCAATTTTCTTTTTTTCTATCTCATTTACAGTTTCGTATTCTGGAAAATAATGCCATAAATACATTCTTTTAAATCCGCTCAACATTTTTTCATATCCAGGACTATGAAAGCTGGCTC
>CAVBGZ010000296.1:0-2343 GCA_963595075.1 Waltera intestinalis | reverse complement strand
AATGTAATCGTGAAAAGAGTGATATTATGATGAAACAAGACATAATGAGAATAGCGAATGAGAACAATGGCTATCTATATTCAAAGATAATCAAAGAAAATACAATTAAAACTGCTATTATTGGTAGACTTGTAAATGAAGGACTTCTAACCAAAGTTGATCGTGGTGTTTATATCACAGACCAAGGAGTTGAGGATGAACTGTTCATCAATTCGATAAAATACAGCAGAATCGTCTATTCTGGAGAGACTGCACTGTTCCTAAATGGACTATCGAATAAACAATCGCCGATAAAAGAATTCACGATTCCTTATGGCACTTGCGTTCCTTCAATCAACGGATATCACGTTAAATATTCAAGAAAAGACACTTTCAGCCTTGGGATTATCGAGATAAACACTCCTTTTGGGAATCCAGTCAGATCTTATGACAAGGAAAAGTGCATATGCGATCTGTTCATTAGGCCTGATTATTATGATTATGAAGACAGGATCTATGCAATCAATGAATATAAGAAGAGATATCTCGATTTCAAGAAACTATATGAATACGCAAGGAAACTTGGTGTCTATGAAGAGGTCAGCAACGTGTTTGAGGTGATAGGATGGAAATAGGAAAAGCAAAAGCGGAAGTCGCAAAACTGGCAAAGTCAAAAGGCATTGATGTTCAAAATGCATGGGATATCTTTTTCTTCGATGAGGTCTTGCTGAGGCTATCGAAGAGCAAATATCGAAGATCGTTTGTCATCAAAGGAGGCTTTTACCTCCAAAGCATTGTCGGTGTCGAGACAAGGAGCACGATGGACATCGATTTCAAATTCATTGGGAATGAATTATCTGCAGACGAGTTAAAAAGAATCTTTACTGAGATTTGCGCTGGCAATAAGGATGACAATATCATCTTTGAAGTAATCTCAGTCGATGATATAACGGCGGAAACAAAATATGGTGGTAAGACTGTTAAGGTCGACGCTCGTTTCTTCAACATCAGAAAGAGATTCGGAATCGACATCGGAATCGGTGATGTCGTAACTCCCTATCCTATCGAATACGAGTATGGATTATCTTTCAAGAAAGATGAGGAATGCAAGCTTTTGGCCTACACGATTGAATCAATGATGGCCGAGAAATTCGAAACTCTGATCTCAAAGGGGATACAAAATTCCAGGTCGAAGGATTTGCTCGACCTATATTTGCTAAGCAAAGAAAATTACGATATCGAAAATCTTAATGTCGCTATGATCAATACCTTCAATCTTAGAGGCACGGAATATAGCAAGGAGAAGATATCTGAATCATTGGATGATATCTTTGGTTTCGAGAGAATTAAGGTCTTATATGAGAATTACTCCAAGAAGAACGCCTTTGCCAAAGATGTCAACTTTGATATGTGCAGGGATGCTATATATGACTTATTTCAAAAGCTTCATTTTGAAAGAAGAATAAGCCTATCTGATTATGGAGTCGAATTGGATTTGCTCAGGCATGGCGAAAGTGAACATGATAAACTCGGAGGATGGAGCAATAGCCATCTTACAAAAAATGGTAAGCGAGACATAGAGGAATTGCTTCCACGGATTGGCGAATATGATTTGTTCATTTCTAGCGATTTGAATAGGGCCAGGGAGACAACCGAAATCATCAATAGAAAACTTGGAATGGATGTTATCTATGATGCAGGATTCAGGGAGATGAACAACGGTAATCTTAAAGATATGTTGAAATCTGAATTCGAGAATCTTTCCGAAGATTATAGGTTTTCTTCTTTAGAGATGAACCAAAGATATCCTGAAGGGGAATCACCGATTGAGTTCTATGAAAGAGTGAAAGAGAATTTCTTAGATATGCTCGAACATAACAAAGGTAAGAAGATACTGCTTGTTACTCACGCAGGAGTCATTACAGTCATTCTTTGTATCTTGAACGGATATAAATATTCAAATAAGCTCCGAATCGCTTCTCACGTAGGTTGTTTAATGAGACTGCGCTAAGATGAATAATCGGAGAATGAACTGTGGACAATCATCCTTTGATTTTTGCAGTTTGTCCTATGTAAGTATCTTAAATGGTAGTAGTGGAAAATTTTTAGTTTCCACTACTCGAAAGAAACTTCTAAAAATGGTAAAATAGTAGTGGAAGTTGAGAGGTCGACTTCATTGAAATTGGCTTGAGAAATCTTGATTAGTAGTGGAAGAAACCCCACTTGAGTAGTGGAAATTTCTTCTCCACTATAAATTCCACTCATTTGGGTAGAGATTGCCACTCTCCACTCAGTCCTAAAAAGGCTTATTAGTTCTTGAATAGATACCAAAAAGCCCGTAACTAAGGCAAAAATCAAGAGTGC
>CAVBGZ010000295.1:0-2348 GCA_963595075.1 Waltera intestinalis | reverse complement strand
GGATGATATCATGATTATTTTAATGGATTTAGACATCCAAACGATCATTCAGATTGTTGGATTGATACTATCAATCTTAGCGTATGTTGAGAATCGCAAAAAATAATAGCTACCTTCAGTTTGCAGACGCAAGGTAGCTATTATGCCTTATCGGAGGCAACTTATCGAGTTGTTCCTCTTTTCATTTGTATTATAACATTTGAAATATAGGTTTCAACAAAATATTCAAAAAAATTACATTTATCATTGACAACGCTTTCACAAGCGATTACAATTGTCAATGTAAAAGTGAATATCAATAGGGTGTAACTGGTTAAGCAGGCATGTACTATTTAGATTTAAAGAGGTGATTTTGTCGTACTCTTTAGTTTTAAATGTATTTGCCTGCTTTTTTACTTTTTGATATTCAAGAAAGGAAGAGAGATATGGTAGGAATTATTCTTGCAAGTCATGGAAAATTTGCAGAAGGTATTTTCCAATCGGGTTCAATGATTTTTGGAGATCAAGCAGACGTAAAAGCATGTACTTTAATGCCTAGTGATGGTCCAGAAGCCATTCGTAAACAGATGGAAGATGCGATTGCTTCATTTTCAAATCAAGATGAAGTATTATTCTTAGTTGACCTTTGGGGCGGAACTCCATTTAATCAAGCAAGTGCTTTATTAGAAGGTCACGAAGACAAATGGGCGATTGTGACAGGTCTTAACTTGCCTATGTTAATTGAGACATATGCATCAAGAATGTCAATGGAGACAGCTCATGAAATTGCGGCACACGTATTACAAACCGCAAAAGAAGGGGTTCAAATCAATCCAAAAGAATTAGAACCTGTTGAAGAGAAGAAAGAAGAAAAGAAAGCAGCTCCTCAAGGTGCAATTCCTGAAGGAACTGTATTAGGAGATGGACACATTAAATATGGCCTAGCACGTATTGATACACGTTTACTTCATGGACAAGTTGCGACAGCTTGGACAAAAACAATTGGCCCAGATCGAATCATTGTTGTTTCTGATAATGTTGCACACGATGATTTACGTAAGAGCATGATCGAACAAGCAGCTCCTCCAGGAGTAAAAGCGAATGTTGTACCTATTTCTAAAATGATTCAGGTCGCAAAAGATCCTCGTTTTGGTGCAACAAAAGCATTGTTGTTGTTTGAAACACCTCAAGATGCTTTGAAAGCCATCGAGGGTGGAGTTGATATTAAAGAATTGAATTTAGGTTCAATGGCACACAGCCAAGGAAAAGTCGTTTGTAACAAGGTCGTATCTATGGGTAAAGAGGACGTTGAAACATTCGAAAAATTACTTGAACTTGGAATCAAGATTGATGTTCGTAAAGTGCCTAGTGATTCACCAGAAAACTTTATGGATATCTTAAATAAAGCAAAATCTGAATTGAAATAATTGGGGGAGGATTAATATGTCAATAATTACAGTTTTATTAATTATATTAGTTGCCTTCTTAGCTGGTATGGAAGGAATCTTGGATGAATTCGAATTCCATCAACCATTAGTAGCATGTACATTAATTGGTTTAGTTAGTGGACATTTAAAAGAAGGTATTATGTTAGGTGGTTCATTACAATTGATGGCTTTAGGATGGGCAAACATTGGTGCTGCCGTTGCACCAGATGCTGCATTAGCCTCAGTTGCTAGTGCCATTATCATGGTGTTAGCTTTAGAAGGTGGAACAACAAACGCAACTACAGCTATTGATACATCAATCGCGGTAGCCGTTCCATTGTCTGTAGCTGGTTTATTCTTAACAATGATTTGTCGTACATTAGCCATTCCAATGGTTCACTTCATGGATGCTGCTGCTGAAAAAGGTGATTTCAAAAAGATTGAATTGTGGCAAATCATCGCAATCGCAATGCAAGGTATTCGTATCGCAATTCCTGCTGCTCTATTATGCTTCATTCCATCAAGTGCTGTAACAGCTGCATTAAACGCAATGCCAGCATGGTTATCTGGTGGTATGTCTGTTGGTGGAGGAATGGTTGCTGCCGTAGGTTATGCGATGGTTATCAACATGATGGCAACAAAAGAAACTTGGCCATTCTTCGCACTAGGATTTGTATTTGCTTGTGTAAGTGAATTCACATTAATCGGATTAGGTGTTATCGGTGTCGTTCTTGCAATCGTTTACTTAGGATTGAAAGATCAAGCTGCAAATAATGGTGGTGGATCAAATAGTGGTTCAGGCGATCCATTAGGCGACATTTTGAATGATTACTAGGATTTTGAAGGAGGTAAATAAACATGGCTGAAAAAATTACTTTAACTAAATCAGATCGTAAAAAAGTTTGGTGGCGTCATCAGTTCCTTCAAGGTTCTTGGAACTAT
>CAVBGZ010000294.1:0-2353 GCA_963595075.1 Waltera intestinalis | reverse complement strand
AATTTGGTATGGTTTCTGAATAAGGAAGAACATTCCCTATGTTCTCGTCTGTCAACCCTTTCTGTGACAACATATCTAGCGCATATTCGATGTATCGATATGGATCTAAGTTATTCATCTTAGCTGTTTCAATCAATGACATATAGACTGAGCTGCATCTAGCTCCTCTTACTGTGTTCGAAAATAAAAAGTTCTTTCTTGCCATTACCATTTCTTTGATGAATCGTTCTGCTCGATTGTTGCTGATTTCTAAACGTCCATCTAAGTAATAGTTTTTCATATATACTTTTTCATTAAGTGCATAATTGACGGCTTTACCCATTTTGGATTTGGGCAAGTATGAATTTTTTTGCGATTCTATCAAATCATAAAGCTCGTTAAAAACAGGGAGACTTTCATCTTCCTTCATCTTTAATCGGTTTTCTAACGGTTCGTTCTTGATTTTTTGATCGATTTCAAATAATTTTTTGATCAAGTTTAATATCATAACGACATTTTTATAGGATGGATTCGATTCGATAATTTCTCTCGCTTTTTTACGATCTTTTATCTTTTTCAGTTTTGTATATATCGGATCCACGCACATTGCTTCGTAGAATTTCCTTCGTATATGCGCCATACATCCTACATCTGTTCCGTATTCTTTTTTATGATAGACGCCATATCCATCACTTTGAATATATCGCTTTGGCTTTATCTTCAGCAGATCATTCATTGTATCGAATTTTCTTGATTCACTATAAAAATAAAGAACCATCTGTTTTGGCTCATGAGCTCCACTTGCCATCAACCATTCATAGCTTTTTTCACGTTCCTCATTTTTATCTTCAATACAGATATGAGTCGTTTCATCAAGGTGAAGTATATCTAATTGTTGAATATCTTTATGCATCTGTTTGAAGATTGGTTCTAGATAAAATTCACAACTTTGAATCAACCAATTGCTCATATTTTGTCGCGTGATATAAATGCCTTGACGCTTTAGATCTTTTTCTTGTCGATACAATGGAACATCTAAGATAAATTTATTCGTGGCAATTCCAGCTACGACACTTGACGATACCTTACTTCTCTCAAGAAGACGAGTTGGTGCATCTGTACTAACGATTTCTTCTTTTCCACAAGAATTGCAGGCATATTCATATACAATGTGTTGTTCGATATAATAATAAGCCTTTTGATATTTCAAGACTTCGATTACTTTTTGTCCGGTTTGGACTAATTTTTCACCACAAAAAGGACAAATTTTATTTAGAATGGCATGATGAATCGTCTTTCTTTCTAAATTTGAATAATCTGTCTCTTTCGTCTTCTTTCCTCTTTTTTTCTTCTTGGGTTTCGCTTCGATTAAGGATTCATCAAATTCCTCTGGTTTGGATTTTTCGTAAGTATATTCGATTTCATCAAACAAAGACATTTGATTATAGGCCATTTTCTCTGATTTCTTTTTGAAGGTCTTATTGTTCATAGACATAATCATTTCGATATATGCATTTTTTGCACGTTCTTGACCAATGGCATATTCAACAATTTCTTCTTTTGACATTTTGGATAATTTATCCCGTAAATCCTTATCATTTCCCATGGCTATATTATATCACAAACATAGCTATTTGTCCTTTATATAAAGGACAAACGCTATGTTTTTATAGCTTTAAACATACTTCGTTTCCAAAGGAGAAATATAATCTTTTTGATTTATTTTCAACCCCTGTAAAAGCCATTCAAGTTGTTGGTACGTAATCGAAACAGAACCATCTGGTTTGTTCTTCCATTTAAAATGACCTTTTTCAAGACGCTTATATAAAAGCCAAAATCCAGTGCCATCCCAATATAAGCACTTCAATTTATCATGGTGTCTATTACAGAAAATGAATAAAGAGTCGTCAAAGGGATCGAGATGAAATGAATTCTGGATAATAAGGGCATACCCATCAATTCCTTTTCTTAAATCTGTTGGACCTGTAGCTATATAAATATGTTGAATCTGTTTGAAATCAATCATTCATAATTCCTCCACATTTTGATAATATTCATAAGATCATTTATTTCCATCTGTATTGGAATCCCGTCAAAAGAAAAATGGACCATTGTATTATCTGATGATTCAATAACAACTGGCTTTAAAGATCCTTGTGATAATCCAATCAACTTTCGTCGGTAGCTATAAAAGGTTTTCGTATTTAATCCATGATCCTTACAATATTTGCTTACTGAACACCCTGATGATGATTGGTCATCAAGTATTGATAACCACTTTTCTTTATTTTGTTTGTTCATAACAAAACGTACCTCCTGTTTATATTATTTCAGAAGGTACGTTATTTTACATTGTTCTCAATTTGACGCTTAC
>CAVBGZ010000293.1:0-2356 GCA_963595075.1 Waltera intestinalis | reverse complement strand
CAGCATAAGCATTCATTTCAATCATCAGTCGATGATACGAAAGACTTTTCTCATAATGTACACCAGACGACAAGGTTTGTTTTAACATTTCGCTATAAAATTCCTTTTCAGCGTATCTCAGCCACTTTTTTCCGTGCCTATCATATTTAAACAACTCACCTAAATACCAATAGTCCGTTAAAACCAGCGTAACTTATTGAAAATGAGAGAGTTTTTTAATATAATATAACTAATAAAAGTTGGCTAAGTGGCTGATTATCAGTAACTTTATAGTCCCTAAAACTTAAAGTAAAATGATATCAGAACCACTTAACCAATATACGGATATCTGCAAAGGTGCAATCAAAGATTCATCTGCAAAGTTAGGAAAAGCTTTTATGAATTTGCTCATGGAAATACTTTTATTGTATGTAGTCATACCAAGAAAGATAAATTTCACGCAAATGGGACGGTATGGTTCACATTGTGAGCAGACTTACAGAATGAACTTTAACCGCGGTCGTGCTAAATGTATAAACTGGATGGAGTTCAATCTTGCTCTTTCTAGGCGATACCTGGACATGAATAGTCTATTGGCCATAGCCATTGACCCAAGCTATATCAGCAAATCTGGCAAGAAGACTCCGCATATAGGTACTTTCTGGTCGGGTTGTGCGAGTTCCATGAAACATGGACTTGAGATTATGGGACTGGCACTTGTGGACGTACACGCTAATAATTGTATGATGCTGCGTGCCCATCAGACGCCATCAACTAGTGAATTGCAGTTGCGCAGCAAAACGCTCGTGCAACATTACATTGCTGTCATCAAACGCTACAGAAAGGACTTACTCAAGGCCTCAGACCTCATCGTCGCTGATGCTTACTTCTCTATTCGCCCATTTGTAGATGGCCTTATATCCGCAACAAAATTCCGGATATTTTCTATAAGTGCCTGAGTAACAAATCGTTACTCAGGCTTTGCTATGTCAGATTTTTCACTTAACTTCGTGAGTACAAAAAAAACTAATAAGTAACCTACATAGCATGGCAAAAATAGCAATAAAATCAGAGAAACTTACACCTTTCGGCGGAATTTTTTCCATTATGGAGAAGTTCGACTCAATGTTGGCTTCAACTATCGATTCTGAACTCGGTCAAAGATGCCAGAAGAACGGTTTCCAATACAGCGAAATTATACGGTCATTAATGTGCGTGTATCTGTGCGGAGGTGATTGCGTTGAAGACGTTACGTCCCACTTGATGAAACATCTTTCACTTCATCCCACGTTAAACACCTGCAGTTCCGACACCATCCTCAGAGCCATCAGCGCACTTGCGCAAGAGAACGAGACCTATACCTCCGACTCTGAGAAAATCTACAACTTCAATACGGCAGAGCAGCTAAACAAACTGCTTATTAAGTCGTTGTTGGCCACCAATAGCTTGAAGAAGGGTGAAGAATACGATGTAGACTTTGACCACCAATTTCTCGAAACAGAAAAGAAAGATTGCAAGCCAACCTACAAGAAATTTCTCGGTTATAGACCGGGTGTAGCTGTGATTGGCGACATGATAGTCGGCATAGAAAATGCTGACGGAAACACTAATGTGCGTTTTTGTCAAGAGAAAACTCTCAACAGATTTTTTACAAGACTCGAAGACGCCGGCGTCCGTATCAATCGCTTTAGAGCAGACTGTGGATCATGCTCTGAAGCTATCATAACTGAAGTAGAGGCTCACTGTAAGCACTTCTATATCAGAGCAAATCGTTGCAGCTCTTTGTATGATGATATTCTCGCTCTTAGTGGTTGGAAGAAGGAAGAGATAAATGGCATCGAATTCGAACTCAACTCCATTCTCACAGAGAAATGGAAGGGCAAGGGATATCGTCTCGTCATTCAAAGACAAAAACGTATCGACAACGAACTCGATCTTTGGGAGGGAGAATACACCTACCGCTGCATATTGACCAACGATTATAAATCGTCTGAAAAAGAAGTCATCGAATTCTATAATCTTCGTGGAGGAAAAGAGCGCATTTTTGACGATATGAACAATAGTTTTGGATGGAACAGACTGCCCAAATCATTCATGGCGCAGAATACGGTTTATCTTCTCCTTACGGCATTGATACATAATTTCTACAAAACAATTATGCAGCAGCTTGACGTAACAAAGTTTGGATTGGAACGGAGAAGTCGCATCAAGACTTTTGTTTTCAAGTTTATCTCGGTTCCAGCGAAATGGATAAGGACTTCCAGACAATATGTACTGAACATCTACACCACTAATCAAGCATACGCCAATTGTTTCAAGCTTGATTTTGGATAATCCATAAATTTCGTTTTTTCTTCTGCGTATTGCCTCAAGTCGC
>CAVBGZ010000292.1:0-2404 GCA_963595075.1 Waltera intestinalis | reverse complement strand
GTCAATCTTTAGTTGTTTGGGCCATTCACGAAGGTAAAGAGTGTGCTAAAGAAGTAGACAAATACTTGATGGGATATACAAACATGGAGTAAGCGAGATTCATAAGAATTTCGCTTTTTTTTAAAGTTAATTTAAGAATGTATTGCTAAAGTATCCGTATAAAAAGGAGGAAATTCTTATGAATCAAAATATTCCAAAAATCCCAAGAAAAAATAGATTTTATAAAAAAGGAGCACAAATCATATTAAGTGCAGCTACATTTGGAGTGGTTGCTGCAGGATCGTTCCAAGGTGTAAATTATTTGGTGGATTCCTATAATAAGCAAAATACAACTGTGCAAAAAACAAATGTTGTGAATACTTCAAGCTCTACTACTTCTGGTGTTACAAGCATTGCTCAAAATTGTATGCCTAGTATTGTAGCAATTACTAATGTTTCTGTTAGTGATGTACAAAATTATTTTAATACGTATGGTCGTTACTCAAATAATTCCCCATTCACACAACAAGAGACAACGAGTGTAGGTTCTGGCGTTATTATTAATCAAACTTCAAGTGAAATCGATATCTTAACAAATTACCATGTTATTGATGGAGCTACTACACTAACTGTTACTTTAGCGGATGATACAAATGTTGAAGCAACTGTAAAAGGTACAGATGAAGATGATGATTTAGCTGTAATCTCAATTAAAGTGAGTGATTTAACAACCGATACACTAAACAATATTGCGGTCGCAACAATGGGATCAAGTGATTCTACACAAGTTGGCGAACAAGTTGTTGCTATAGGTAATGCATTAGGATATGGTCAATCTGTTACAACTGGAATCGTATCTGCAACAAATCGATCTATATCTACAAGTTCTAGTTCAAATGATTCTTCAAGTACAAAAACTTATATTCAAACAGATGCAGCTATCAATCCTGGAAATTCAGGTGGTGCATTATTAAATATGAATGGTGAATTAATTGGTATTAATAGTGCAAAACTATCAGATACAGATGTAGAAGGTATGGGATATGCTATTCCAATCAGCAGAGTAACTGATGAAATAAAGACTATGCTTGAAGGAAATTCAATCAATTCATCTTCTTCACAATCAACACCTAGTACAGAATCAAATAATAGTAATCAAGAAGAAAATAATAACGACTTCTCTAGCTTTTTTGGATTTAATCACTAAAATTAATATTGGTGATAAAAATGGATTTAAAATGGAAAAAGATTAAAACAGAACATATAGTAAAAGATCAATGGATCGATTTTAGAAGATGTACATATCAACTTCCGAATCACACTGAATTTGGCCCTTTCTATAACTATTCACGAAGAAGTTATGTCGTTATTATTGCTAGGACGATAGATGACACATATTTAACCGTGCGACAGTTTAGACATGGTATAGAAAATTTAACCAATGAGTTCTGTGCTGGTGGAATAGAAACAAATGGAAATGAATATGATCATGAAAATGTAGAATTGGCTTTAGATGCGGCTAAACGTGAATTAAATGAAGAAACAGGATACACATCTAACAAATGGAAACATCTAATTACAATTCCAAGTAATCCAACGATAGCTGATAACTATGCTCATGTATTCTTTGCGGATGAATGTATAAAAACAAATGAACTTCATCTAGATGATACAGAATTTCTTGAAGTTCATGCTTATTCAAAAGAAGAAATAGATAGACTTATTCTTACAAACCAATTTGAACAACCCGTTCATGTTATGGCATGGTTATTGTTGAATAAATATGTGGATAAGAGTATGATGTAGTTAGTTAAATAAGGGAGATTATTCATGGAAAAACTAACAAAAAAAGACATTATTGCGAATATCGCAGCTGAATCAACAAGTACTAAAAAAGAAATTACTGAAATCGTTGATTCAACATTAACTCAAATTTTTGAAGCTTTAAAAGATGGTAAGAGTGTTGATCTTGCTGGTTTTGGAAAATTTGAAATTACTGAAAGAAAAGCTCGTGAAGGATTTAATCCATTAACAAAAGAAAAAATCCAAATTGAAGCTAGTAAATCAGTTAAATTCAAAGTAGCAAAAGCATTAAAAGAAGCAGTAAATAAATAAGCGGAAATTTCCGCTTTTTATTTTAGAGAGTGTAATATGAACTGTGTAAGTTGAGAGCGTACGGCTCAGCTGACACAGTTTTTTTGTAGTTCATGTTATGATTGAAGGAGAAAAGGAAAAATGGAAATGGCAAGAATAAAACGAGATCCAAAAAAAGTGGCATTAGCCCAAGCAATTATAGATGCTTATCAACCCGAATCAGCAGAAGATATGAGTAACGCTCTCAAAGATTTATTTGGTCCTATGTTTGAGGCCTTATTAAAAGGTGAAATGAATCATCATTTAGGATATGATTCAAATGACAAAGGTC
>CAVBGZ010000291.1:0-2409 GCA_963595075.1 Waltera intestinalis | reverse complement strand
TTATTTGTACAAGTTCCATTTTAGATACGCAAAATGAAATCAAAGAAGTCTATGTTGATGGTAAGAAGGCAGTCTAATGTTATTTAAGAACGCAAAAATATATACAATGGAAGAAGAGCCATTTGTTGGTGATTTTAAAGTAGATAAGGGAATCTTCACGGAAGTTGGTAAAGATTTACAACCTAATGTTGGTGAAGATGTAGTGGATCTTACTAATCTTAAAGTCTTCCCTGGCCTAGTGGATGCACATACACATTTAGGTATGGTTTGCAGCAGTATTGGTTTTGAAGGTGAAGATGGTAACGAAGTGACAGATCCAGTAATGCCAAATCTTAGAGGAATCGATGGATGTAATCCACAAGATGAAACGATTGTAGAAGCATTACAATCTGGTGTTACAACGGTTGCGGTAGGTCCAGGTAGTGCCAATGTGATTGGCGGTACATTCTTTGCCTATAAAACATTTGGTAATTGTATTGATGAAATGTCCATTCAAAATCCAATCGCAATGAAGGCAGCCTTTGGTGAAAACCCTAAACGTTGTTACAAAGGAAATAAAATTGATACGCGTATGCAGATTGCGGCATTACTTAGAGAAACTTTAGAAAAGACAAAAGAATACATCAAAAAGAAAGAGTCTGGTGATTATAGCTATGATGCAAAACTTGAAGCGATGATTCCTGTTGTGAAAAGAGAAATTCCTTTAAAATGTCATGCCCATCGTGCCGATGATATTTTAACTGTCATTCGTATTGCCAAAGAAGAAAATATTGAAGTCACTTTAGATCATGTGACGGATGGTCGTTGTATTCTTAAACAGATTAAAGAGAGTGGCTTTCCTTGTATCTTAGGTCCAAGTTTGGGACATAAATCAAAATTAGAAGTTAAAAACAACTCTTTTGAAACACCTAATGAATTTTATAAAGCAGGTATCTTATTTGCGATTATGACCGATAGTCCTGTTGTTCCAGAAAAGTATTTATCTTTAAATGCGGCTCTTGCCCATAAGGCAGGCCTTCCAGAACAGGAAGCTATAAAAGCTATCACAATTAATCCTGCCAAAATCTTAAAATTAGATGATCGAGTTGGTTCTATTAAAGTAGGAAAAGATGCGGACTTTGTCATTTGTACAAGCTCAATCTTAGATACACAAAATGAAATCAAAGATGTCTATGTGAATGGAAAGAAGGTGGCATAATGTTATTTAAAAACGCAAAAATTTATACAATGGAAGAAGAGCCATTTATTGGTGATTTTAAAATCGATAAGGGAGTTTTTACGGAAGTAGGAAAAGATTTAAAGCCTAATGAGGGAGAAGATATAGTAGATCTTACAAATCTACAAGTTTTTCCAGGTTTAGTTGAAACCCATTCGCATTTAGGTATGATGGAAAGTGCCATTGGATTTGAAGGAATCGATTTAAATGAAATGACCGATCCTATTACGCCAAATATGCGTGGTATTGATGGATGCAATCCAATGGATGAATCTGTTGAAACAGCTTTGCGTGCAGGCGTTACAACCGTTACTGTAGGTCCTGGTAGTGGTAATGTGATTGGTGGAACTTTCTTTACCTATAAAACCGTTGGAAATTGTATCGATGAGATGACGATTAAAAATCCAGTTGCCATGAAGGCTGCCTTTGGTGAGAACCCAAAACGCTGCTACAAAGGAAAACGAATTGATACACGTATGCAGATTTCTGCATTACTTAGAGAAACGTTAGAAAAGACAAAAGAATATATGAAAAAGAAGGAGTCTGGTGATTATAGTTATGATGCGAAGTTAGAAGCGATGATTCCAGTTATCAAAAGAGAGATTCCTTTAAAATGTCATGCCCATCGTGCCGATGATATTTTGAGTGCCATTCGTATCGGTAAAGAATATAATCTTGATTTAACACTAGATCATGCGACAGATGCAAGTTGTATTACTAAACAAATTAAAGAGAGTGGGTATCCTTGTATTTGTGGTCCTGCTTTAACGGATAAATCGAAGTTTGAATTAAAACATTTATCTTTTAAAACACCAAAAGATTTATATGATGCTGGTATCTTATTTTCAATCACAACTGATTCGCCATTCTGTCCTCAACACTATTTATCTTTAAGTGCAGCCCTAGCCATGAAGTCAGGCCTTCCTGAATATGAGGCTATTAAAGCGATCACAATTAATCCTGCGAAAATCCTAAAATTAGATGATCGAGTTGGTTCTATTAAAGTAGGTAAAGATGCCGATTTTATTATTTGTACAAGTTCTATTTTAGATACACAAAATGAAATCAAAGATGTCTATATCAATGGTAAAAAGGCAGTATAACAAAATGAGGCTTTGACTGTAAAAGGTCAGAGCCTTTTTTCTATATTTAGAGAATCCGCACATTCTCAACTTGAAAACCAGCCGAGTAGA
>CAVBGZ010000290.1:0-2460 GCA_963595075.1 Waltera intestinalis | reverse complement strand
GCTATAAAGAAACTTAGAAGCAAGATGATATTATCCCAAATGGAGTTTGCAGAAGTATTAGGTGTTTCTTTTGCAACAGTCAATAGATGGGAGACAGGCAAGCATGATCCAACAATCAAAGCAAAAAGACTGCTTAAGCCTTATTTTGAAAAATATGAAATAGAGGTGGATGAGTGATGGAGATTGCAAACCTAGTTATATCAATTCTTTCTTTAATAGCTACAATTGCGATTTCATTCGTCATCTATTTTTTAGAATGCCATAATCAAAAAGAAGCAAGAAACAAGGAAATAAAAGAAGAAGCTAGAAAGTTCATAATAAATAATGCAGATGAACTAGAATATCTTCATTGGGCCACAATAGCTGTTGGCTGCTTTCCCCAAAATAAACATGTTCGCAAAATCTATAATGAGTTTGCTTATTTGGACAATGAGACAAAAAAAGAGGTACTTAGCCAAAGACATCTCGAATGTGAAATAATAGATAATGATGAATGGATAGATTCAAAAATTGATGAAGTACGATCAATCATTGATATTTTAGGCATTGGTGACGATTTCTTGTATGATGGCGGAAAGTATTTTACACGTGCTTATGATTATAAAGATAAGTTAATAGAAGATTTAGAATATGCTAGATATTCGAACTACAGCTTCAAAGATGTCTTCAAATTAGGCCGAATGTTTCAACATAAAAATGGATATCTAACTTATGAACAATATCTTGAAGATTACCTATATTGCAAGTTTAAAAAGCCCGATAAGTTGCCTAAAGATATAGATATACCATTACCTAATGATTATCTTATCGAAGCTGAAGACTTACGAAATTGTTCTGAGGATTATTTATGTTATTGGATGATGGTGATGGTAAGAAATGCTTTAACATATGCGATTAGATATTTAAATTGCGATATAGATGAGCATTCTCAAACGGACGCTCAAGCTGAAACGTATGAAGATAAGTACTTTTCAATTTTATACGAATTGTATTATTTAAAAAAATAATAAGAAATGAGGAAAATAAAATGAACGAAAATAAATTAAACGTGCAGGAACAAGTAAAATTGATATTGGATATTGCCAATATATTGAGAGGTCCTTTTAAAGAAGATGAATATCAAAAAGTCATCATTCCTATGACAATTTGTCGTAGATTTGAATGCATGCTTGAAGCTACACGAGATGCAGTTTGCGAATCAATTGCTAAAGGAAATGATAATGAGATTAGATTAAAGAAAAAGAGTGGGTATCCTATCTATAACAAAAGTTCTTTAACCATGGAAAAAATCATTGCTGATCCTGGAAAAGCTCACGAGAATTTTGTTTTATACTTAAATTCATTTAATAAGCTTGGAGTTAGCATTTTTACTAATCTTGATTTCTTCGAATATGTAGATTTATTAGCTGAAAGAAAAAAATTGGTTCAAGTTTTAAAAAAATTTGCAAATACTGATTTGAGCCTTAACAAGGTTTCGAGCATCCAAATGGGCTACATTATGGAAGAAATTATTAGAACTTATTCTGAAAATGCAAGTGCTGGTGATCATTTTACACCTAGAGAGGTTATAAAATGTTTAACACGATTATTACTTTCAGAAGGATGCGATGATTTGAAGGTTCCTGGGAAAATTGTTACACTTGCGGATTATGCTTGCGGAACCGGAGGAATGCTTTATGAAGGATTGGATGAAATTAAGCAAATAAATCCAACTGCAGAGGTTGAACTATTTGGACAAGACAACAATCCTTGGTATTCATCAATTGCTCTAGCTGAAACCATCATTAGGGGCCAAAATCCAGAAAATATCAAACTTGTCGAAAGCTCATTAACAGAAGATGCTCATGAAAATCAAAAGATGAGATTAATTTTAATGAATCCTCCATTTGGTGAATCGTGGGCCAAAGATAAAATTGGTGAAGAACAATATAAAAAGATTTTAAGCGAAAATACTAAATCAGGTGGAAAATATACAGCAGGTCTGCCAGGTACAAGCGATATGCAGATGCTTTTCTGGCAACTTATTATTAGCAAACTTGAAAATGATTTTGGAAACAACAATTTTGGAAGGGCTGCTGTTATATGTAATGCGTCCCCATTGTTCACTGGAGGTGCCAAGAGCGGTGAATCTAATATTAGGAAATGGCTATTTGAACATGATTATGTAGAAGCAATTATTCAATTCTGTCCTGAATTATTCTATAACACTGGCATAACTATTTATGCCTTCATATTCAATATGCATAAATCTGAAAAGAGAAAAGGCAAAATTCAATTAATAAATGCTTCAAACTTTTGTAATCGTATGACAAGAGGATTAGGCTTTAAGAGAAACGAATTGACAAATGAACATATTGAACAGATAGTAAAACTTTATACAGAATTCGATAATCCTAACAACGCTTCATTTGTAAAAATTTATGATAAAAAAGACTTTTATTATAAAGAAGTGCCATGCTA
>CAVBGZ010000289.1:0-2461 GCA_963595075.1 Waltera intestinalis | reverse complement strand
ATTGAATATAAATAGGAGGGGAACGTTTTATGGAAATAAAAAGAGATCATATTTTCATTAATCAAGGTGACACCTTAATTAGTGATATTGCGTTTAACTTCAAAAGTGGAAACGTTTTTATCCCTGGAGAAAAAGATACAGTTTTATTTGTGATTTCAAAAAACCAAAAAATTGTTAAGGCGGTTGAAATTACAGATGATTTAAAAATTAAATGTCCTACGGAAGATTTACAGATTGGAAGTTATACGTGGGCAGTAAGAGTTCTTGCGAATGGTATACATGATACACCATTATCAGGAACATTAGTAGTAAGGGGTGTATAGAATGGCAAAATTAAATGCAACTCTTAGTTTTGATTTAGATACATATGCAGAGGTTGATAATGAAACGTTGGTTATTGATGCTCGTACTCGTGAAATTTACATTCCTGATCCGGAAAATGTCTTTGGCGTACAGTACGATAAGGATTCTAAATGTATTCATTTTAGGGTGATCAATACGGTTTCTGAAAACTTCAAAATGGAAGATTCAGTCATTAGAATTAATTATAAGGATTCTAAGAATATCATGGGATCTTCATTGGCAGTTGATGTAGTCACGTATTATGACACTTGCGAGTTTACGTGGGTTGTGCCAAATAGTGCATTAAAGAATAATGGTGTTCTATATTTCGTTGTGAGTGCAACGATTGCAGAAGCAAATCTTGTGACTCAACGTTGGGCCACAACGCTTGCGAAAGTCACCACACCTGAAAGTATTTATGTGAAGTCAGTAACGATTGATGCAGCAGAGCGTGATGAAGTTGCGAGTATGTTGTTACTAGTGGCAGAGAAATGTAATAATGCTAAGACAGATATTCAAAATGTTGTGGATGCTGGTTTATTGACTTTAGAGGAAAAAACAGAAACCGGTAAAACAACGTTGGATAATTTAATTCAAAAGTATGGATTAAAGATGTCGGATTTGGATGCGTTAAAGAGTAGGGTTGACCAACTAGTCGCAAATCCTGAGGGTTCACCTACAGTGAATACAGAACTTGCAGATGTGCGTATTGGTTATGATGGACATACTTATGGTAGTGCTGGTAGTGCGGTTCGTGATCAAATTGCTACAATTATGGAAATGTTATTAAACAACAAATTCTCAGTTCCTTTGGGTGCAGATGATGAATCTATTCTTGTGGATGAGGATTCTAATATCATTGTTGCCGATTGGAAATGGAAAAT
The DNA here is from genome assembly GCA_963595075.1 of Waltera intestinalis. Taxonomy (GTDB): domain Bacteria; phylum Bacillota_I; class Bacilli_A; order Erysipelotrichales; family Erysipelotrichaceae; genus Holdemanella. The sequence goes on along the minus strand of CAVBGZ010000289.1, from coordinate 1,235 downwards.
TATTGAATAGGTGGTGATAAGTATGCGACAGGGCACAACACCAACAATAGTAATCAATGTGAATAATATTGATGTCAATACACTTAAGAGTATTTATGTTACGTTTGAACAAACAGGTTTGATATTAACTAAAACAGGGGATGATATTGATATTATTGATGATCAAATACAGATTCGTTTATCTCAGGAAGAAACCTTACAGTTTGAGCGTGGTAAATGTAACGTACAACTTCGTGCCATCACAAATGATGGGAATGCGATAGCGAGTACGATTGTGAGTACAAATATATACAGAATCTTAGATAAGGAAGTGATCTCATGACATTAATGGATGAGGTTACATTAGATATTGTAGAGAATACTGAGGACTTAAATATCAGTATTGAGGAAGAATTTGTTACTGGAGGAGGTACGCAAGACTACAGAAAACTGAAAAACAAACCTACTTTAAATGGATTAGAAATTGTCGGAAATGTAGATGAGATTGATCCAACTGTTTCTCAATGGGCAAAAGAGCCAACGAAACCATCTTATACAGCGGATGAGGTTGGTGCTTTGAAGAATGACGAGATTACATCAATATCATTAGACGAAATAAATCGTTTATGGGAAGGAGTTTAAAAAAATGGCTACAGAATATTTGGATAAGGCAGGTGCGACCTTATTAGTTCAAAAGACAAAGGCAGAACTTGCAAAAAAGGTGGATGCGGTAAGTGGTAAAAGCTTATCAACAAATGATTATACAACTACAGAAAAAACTAAGCTTTCAGGAATCGCAACTGGTGCTCAGGTCAATGTATTGAATAGTGTTAAGGTAAATGGAACAGCTTTAACGATTGATAGTACTAAGGCAGTCAATGTGACAGTGCCTACTAAGGTGAGTGCATTGACAAATGATAGTGGTTACCAAACGGCTACTCAGGTAAATAGTGCGATTAGTACAGCGATAGGAAATGTGACTCAGATTTCTTATAGTAAGGTATCTTCTTTGCCTTCAACTGGTGCAAATGGTGTTATTTATTTGGTTTCACATTCACATGGTACATCTGATTCTTATGATGAATATATTTGGTTGAGTGATAGTAAGACTTTTGAAAAGATTGGTAATACAGATATTGATTTGAGTGGTTATGTTAAGTCGAGTGAATTAACAGCTATCACAACGACTGAATTGGATGCTATGTGGTCAGCTTCTTAGGGAGGTTGATTATTATGGTAGGTTTTAAAGATACAAA
>CAVBGZ010000288.1:0-2473 GCA_963595075.1 Waltera intestinalis | reverse complement strand
ATGCCGAAGATGCATCTAAATATGATGAAAAGAATAAATTAGTCATAAAAAGAATCTATGATATGATTCCTTCAAATATAGAAAACAAAGTAAAAAGAATCCAATATAAGAAAATAGAAAACATAGATGATGTTAGATATACTAAATACACAGATGAATTTGAATATCTTATTTCATCAGGAATAGCCCTAGATGCAAAAGCTGTAACTGAACCCAAGTTTCCACTGATACAATCAAGCTGTAAAAACCTCATCAAACTCTATATGAATGGTGTCGGTTTACTAACATACATTCTATACAAGAACAACATCAATGCAATTTTATCCGATACTACAGGAATAAACCTAGGTGCTGTATATGAAACAGTCATCGCTGAGGAACTAAAAGCTCATGAGCATGAATTATATTATAATGATAGAAAGAAAGTTGGAGAAGTCGATTATCTAATTGATGATTATGATTCTTTAAATGTCCTTCCTCTTGAGATTAAATCAGGAAAAGATTATAAAAACTTTAGAGCATTACCGAAGATATCGCAGGATACAAACTATAAAATGAAAAAAGGCTATGTTTTAAGCAATGATAGAAAAATAAAGACAGTAGATAAAACAACTTATTACCCAATATATTTCATCATGTATTTATAGATAAAACAGTGAGAGACATAAAAGCATATTTTGTCACTTTATTTGTCACTATATTGTCACTTTATTTATGAAATCAAAATACTTTATATCAATTCCTATGTATTTTTAAACGATATCTCGTAAGAAGTTAAATGATTTAAAGCATTAATATGCAACATGTTCTTACTAGATAGAGGATATACTATCGACTTTTTACATATCATTTGATATAATTTAGATGATAAAGAATGATAGGTGATTACCATGGATAAACTTATAAAAACCATTAGACAAAATGCAAAAATGAATCAAGAACAATTTGCTAAAGCTCTTGGCACAACACCACTATCGATCAACAGGTGGGAGAATGGAAAAACAATACCAAACAAGATGGCACAAACTCAGTTATTCGATTTTTGTAAGAAAAACAATATCGACCTTTTTGGCTCTATTATAAACCAAGTAAGGTATGATGAGTCTGACAAAAGTTTGATTGTTTATCATGGATCAAAAAAAGGTATTCTAGGCAAAATAGAACCAATAAGTCGTGAATCATGTGATTTCGGAAGAGGATTCTATCTTGGTACTGATCCTGCTCAGCCATTAACTTTGATATGCGATGAAGATAGACCAATCCTATATACGATGAAACTCGACCTAACAGGACTTAAAGTGCTAAAAGTAGAAATGAATATAGAATGGGCAATGCTAATTGCTTATTATCGCGGCTATATGGATGAAGTAAAGGATAGCAAGATCTATAAGAAATATGAAAAATTAGCGGATGGTTACGATGTCATACTTGGTTACATTGCGGATGATCGTATGTATCGTGTGATGAAGAGTTTCTTTGAAAAGGAAATAACGGATGTCGCTCTCATTCATAGTCTTTCTGCCTTAGATCTAGGTCTTCAATATGTTTGTAAAACACAACAAGCTTGTGACCATCTAGAGATTGTAGATAAAAAAGAATTATCACCTTTAGAATTAGCAATACTAAAAGATAAAAGTATTGTTCGAAGACAGGAAGGAATTGAACGAACTGAATCAATACTACTCAAATACCGTAGAGAAGGAAAATACTTTGACGAAATAATAAGAGGTGAGTAATATGAATTATCATTTAGAATCAGCACTTTCTGATATGCAAGGACAACTATTCGAGATGTCTATCGCAAAAGGATTTGATAGTGAAACATTTATAAAGACCTTCATGCAATCAGACATAGCAAGAGATCTTGACTCTGATTTTAATTTTATGCAATGGGCAGGTAAAGAATATATTATGGAACGTATTCTTGATGAATTCAAAGATAAACTAAAAATAAGCGGAGAGTTATTTGACCGAGAAACGATGTATTGGGCTGGTTATGTTTATCGCAGATGGCATTATTATACAGGTGAAAGCAGTAAAGAGATTTATAAACAAGCAAATGCAAAAACAATGAGAATAACCTATTTACCATATCACACAATGAGTGTAGAAATGGCAATCGATAGACTGAAGGAATCGTATCAAGAAAAACATAAACAGCAAGAATAAAATTGCTATATAGTCAAAAATGTGGAACCTCTTTATAATTTTGTTCCACATTTTTTCTATTTGTTAGTTTTTAATTATTATATTCTTCAACATTAATTGATATGAGACACGCTCAGACTTAATCAAAGAGAGAATTCCGATTCTTCATTTACGTTCCAATAACCAGATTTTGTACTTCCAACACGTTCAATCAAATGACTTTCGGTTAATTCCTTAATATATTTTTGAATAGAAGTTTTACCCAAATTAGTGATACTCATCAAATCATTTGTTGTTACTTTAGGATTTCTAATCATTTCTTCAA
>CAVBGZ010000287.1:0-2492 GCA_963595075.1 Waltera intestinalis | reverse complement strand
GAAAGGAGTTTTTATTATGGAAAAATGCAAAGTAATTGCGATTGCGAACCAGAAAGGCGGTGTCGGCAAGACTACGACTACTTTGAATGTGGCCATCGGCATGGCAAGAAACGGATATGATGTTCTGATCGTTGATTTTGATCCACAGGGCGATCTTACAAGTTCCCTGGGATGGAAAACGAATGATGCACTGGAACAGAGCGTATCTTCAATGCTTGATGATTATATCAATGATGAACCTATCGATTATGATTCACTCATATTAAATCATAAGGAAGATGTAGATCTTATTCCTGCCAACATTGAACTTGCAGACTTTGAAATGCGTCTTGTCAGCGTGATCAACCGGGAGCAGACATTAAGCAACTGTATCGATCCTTTGAAGAGTAGATATGACTACATCTTTATTGACTGTCCGCCCTCTTTGGGAATGCTTACAGTAAATGCACTGGCCGCAGCCGATGAGGTACTGATTCCGGTACAGACACAATATCTTCCTGCAAAAGGAATGACAAAGCTGCTTCAGACTGTCAGCAAGGTACAGCGTAAGATCAACAGCGGTCTTAAGATCAATGGCATTGTGATGACGATTGCGGATATGAATACCAATATCACAAAAAGCACGATCGAGACCATAAGAGAATCATTTGGGAACAATATCAAGGTGTTTGATACGATCATTCCTAAAGGTACAAAGGCCAGTGAAGCAACCACAAAAGGCATAAGCATTTATGAGTATGCCAAGGATTCCAAGGTTGCCCTTGCCTATGAGTCTCTTACAAAAGAAATCGTAAACAAGGAAAAACAGAAACAAAGAAATGATTTCAGCAGATAGAAAGAAGATGAAGTATGAAAAACAATAATGTTGAATTAAGAGGTACTCTTACCAAAAACGCAGAGTTATCCAGATCACAGAAAGGAAATTCCTTTACAAAGTTCATTGTGAAATGTTTAAGGGATGATTATGGTACACGCTTTGATTATGTCAGCTGTATCGCATTTGGAGAAACAGCCGAAAAACTGGAAAGAGTCGGTACGATAAACACAAAGCTTAGGATTACCGGTAATCTTCAGACCAATTCCTACGAAAAGGCCGGTCAGAAGATCTACTCCATGAATGTTGTAGTAGAAAGCTTTGAACTATCAAATGAATAAGGAGAATCATTATGGCAAAACTAGATTTAGGATTACCAAGTTATGATTCTCTTTTTTCTACCGAAGAAGAAAGACAGGAAGCCAATAGCGAAAAGGTAATGAAGATTCCTATTGATAAGATATCTGATTTTAAAGACCATCCCTTCCATGTAACGATGGATGAGGATATGGCCAAGCTAATTGATTCGATCAAGGAAAACGATATGCTGATGCCGGCTCTTGTTCGTCCAAAAGGTGATGGCACGTATGAGATGATATCAGGTCACAGGCGTAAATTTGCCATGTCACAGCTAGGAAGAAAAGAAATGAATGTCATCGTAAGAAATCTTGATGATGATCAGGCAACAATCCTAATGGTTGATAGCAACATTCAAAGAGAAAACATCTATCCGAGCGAGCGTGGCTATGCATACAAGATGAGACTGGAGGCCATGAAACATCAAGGAAGAAAAATCGATGAAATCCCCGATGAAGAATTGAGAGTTGAATACAACAAATCAACTTGTGGTCAACTTGGCCACAAGTCAATTGATGTTCTTGCTGAAAACCTTGGAGAAAGCAGAAAACAAATACAACGTTTTATACGCCTCACCTATCTGATTGAACCACTGCAGGAAATGGTCGATGGCAGAAATCAGGACAACATCTCTATTGCGTTTAATCCGGCAGTAGAACTGTCGTATTTAACTGTTGATGAACAGCAATGTGTTTTTGATGCAATTAATGCTTATCAAAGAACACCGTCACTGGCACAGTGTCAGGAATTCAAACGACTAAGTCATGATGGACAATTAACAATTGAATTTATCCACAATACGCTGGCTGAGGAAAAGCCAAATCAAAGAGAAAAACTGTCATTCCAGATGAATGAGATTAATAAATATTTTCCCAAGAATCTTTCACCAGGCAAGAAGAAGGATATTATGATTCACCTGCTTGAAAACTGGGCAAAGAAACGATCAAAAGAGGTAGAAAGATAATTGCAGATTCGATTCTCTTTTTTACACCTTTGATTGTAAAAGGCTGTTGGAGGGGCAGTCTTTCTGTGCCTTGAAGTGTGACTGTTTTCTCCCCTAAAACCCCTCCTACTTTCCGAAGAATTTATTTACTATCCGAAAATAAAAAAAGTTATAGTTATGAATATTTAATATAAACTCAGTATTTTAAAGATAGTAAGAAAGGAAATCTATTTATGAAAAAGAAAATTATTATAAGTCTCATTTGTTTAATTGCTGTCACTGGATTTACTTTTTATGGTTTTACAAACAACGATACAGATGTTAGTAAACATACGATTCATGTTACTAAACAGGAAGTAAAATCTTCTAAAAAAGAAA
>CAVBGZ010000286.1:0-2502 GCA_963595075.1 Waltera intestinalis | reverse complement strand
TGCATAGTCCGGAAAAACGGAACGGCAGTTCCGGTTTGACGGTGCGCCGTTCCGCTTTAGTGGAACGCTTTGATTAAAAGCAGTTTAAAGTGATGGATTTCTCATATTCTTACCGTTAAATTCAAGACGATATGCTTTGTCTACAAGTCTATCCAAGCATGCATCTGCGTATGTGTTATCTTGAAATAGTGAATACCATGCATTCACTGGTAATTGTGATACTACGATAATTGATTTTCTTCCTTCTCGTGAATCAATGATTTCAAATAAGTACCTGCACTTTTCAAAATCTAATGTCATTAAACCAAAATCATCCATTATCAATAAATCAACGGTAGATAATATTTTTAATTCTTCTATGTATCTATTTTCTAAATCAGCTTTTTCTAATAATTGAATCAGCTCTCTTGCCTTTGTATAACGTACAGTTTTAAATTGACGTAGAGCGTTGATTGCCAATACATTAGAAAAGTATGACTTTCCTCCACCACATTTCCCAGTAATGATAAGATTTCTTCCTTTTTCTATCCAAGCACAATCTAATAATCCTTCAATCGCATTTGTATCAAGTTCTCTGTCTGGTTCATAGATTGATTCATCAAGTGATGCATCTGGATATCTAAGTCTTGCTTTTTTCAAATATCGTGCAAGTTTATTGTTGTATCTTGTATCCCATTCTGCTTCAACAATTTTACTGATTCTTTGATCAAATGGGATGAGATCAATATTAGGATTTTTAGTTTGTTTATTTAATTCATCTGCCATTCCAGAGAGTTTCATCTTTTTCAACATCATGCATATTTCTTCAGTTGTTTTTACGGCTTCTTCGTTATTCATTTGTAATAGTCCTTTCCTCTTAGATTTTTGTGTTCAGGTAAAGATTCATTCGTGCCTGAATTTTTATTTAACATCTCATTTAACATTCTTTTGAAATAGGTATATTTGCAGCTTTTTAATTCAATACATTTTCTAGCTGCACTATTACAGATTGTGTGCGATTTTCCATCACACATATGTAAAATTCCATTACATGAGTTATAGCTTTGTTCCTCATGTTCAGAAGAATGAAGAACTGTTTCAATCATCATTGCCATATCACTGCCAATCGCAGATGCCCATCTTCGATAATAATCACCATCATGTTCATTTACTTCTTTGTAGAACAGATGCTTTTGTGGCATGTGTTCATTTTTGGTAATGTATTTTGGAAATGGATTATAAGCTCGTGAATGTGTACAGATCAATTTATTATGTTCATCACATATTGTGATCTTATTCATCGTTGCTTTCAAAATGACTGGTTTCCCATAATATGTATAATTAACAGAGTAGTAGTGGTTATCATATTTTAAATGATAGTTCTCTGGTACACGACTAAATGATACATAGTCACAAGGTGAAAAATATCCATCGCAAATTGGTTTCATCTGTGGCTTGTCATACATTTCAAACATTTCTTTTCGTGTATATTGACAGCCTTGAATGGCTTTATCATTGATTTCCGCTACTACTTCTTTACATAAAGAATTTGCCGCTTGAAACGTTGTATAGACATGTTCTTTCAGTTTTTCTACCAACCATGTTTCTACAATCTGTACATGTTTTTCTACGGTTGGTTTTCCTTTAGGTTTTCTAGGAAGTGGAGGAAGAACAATTGTTCCATAAAACCTCTCTAAATCTTGATAGGTGCTATTGATAAGTAATTCATCTTTAGTATGCTTAGTAACTGCGGTAGCTGCGTTATCAGGAACAAGATATTTTGGAATAGCTCCGTAAAAATTCAATGCATGTACCGTGCCAGCCACAAAGTTACTCATCTTTTCATTTTCAAAAAGTTCAACATAAAGGTAATTGCTTACACCTACTGTTGTGACAAAAATATGAACTTCTTTTCTCTCACCAGTTTTAGGATTAATAATCACTTTAGGTCTATCACCGACCCAATCGATATAAACTTTTTCACCAGGTATACGTTCCACAGCCATTGAAACGTTTTTAGAAGCATAATGTTCTTTGACGAATCGATTGAAGTATTCAACAAACTGAGAGTATTGATAACCATTAGGATTATCTTTCTTATAATCCGTCCATAAATAAAAAAGATTGGCTTTACTTCCACTAGTCATCAAACGATCGTAGATCTTTTGGAAATCCGGCAAAGGTGTATCCTTTCTTCGAATGTTGTCAGGTGGATAGAAGATTTCGATGACTTTAGACTCATCCATCTTTTCAAGATCCTCTAGCGATAGTTCGACTTCTTTGAACTTGTGTTGGATCCGTTGACAGGTGCTAGAGCCAATACGGAATCTAGCTTGGCACTCACGTTGTGAAGCACCGTTGGCGCTCATTTTAAGAACACCGATAATAGTTGCGTAGTTTTGCATATTTTCAATCTCCTTTCATAACTACGCTTTCATCATAAATCAAACAAAAAAATGGCGCACCGTTCTTGCGGAAACGATGTGCCACTGTTCTGGAAGAGTGCACCATTCCTATCGGAAA
>CAVBGZ010000285.1:0-2520 GCA_963595075.1 Waltera intestinalis | reverse complement strand
TCAAATGTCCTTCGGAATACTACGCATTAAGTATTTCTAATCGTTCGGGTACCTCGTCTTAGAGCAAGTATGACTTGCTTTGGTAAAATGCTTGTTGGCTGATTTTGAACATAGTTTATCGCCGTTTTTGCGAAAACATGGATTTCATCGTGCCCCAGTCTGCCAGCCTCACAATCTCCGCTGCCCCGCTTTCAAAAATCGAACCGCTGCCTGTCACACTCGTCTTGGCAGGCAATGGGCGACGATCTGGACTCTTTCATTGCATTGACGAAAAAGTATGTGGATGTCACGGAGCTGACGCAGACAAGTGTCAACGAATACATCAAGAAGACCATCATCCACGCACCGGACAAGTTTGGTGGCAAGCGCAGACAGAAGGTGGAGATCATCTTCAACTTCGTGGAAGAGGTGGAAATCCCCGTGCTGGCAGAATCTATGATTGCGGAATTTACCCTTGGACGCAGAAAAACGGCGTGACCTTCACGGTCACACCGTTCTCTGCTCAACCGCAAGACTTATAGTTCCTTACAACTGTTAAGCCTTGGTTCATAGGAGTTTTTTCATTTTGAAAGAGCTCGTTTTACATCGTATGGTTATTTGTTATATAATCCATTGTTGTGAAGGAGATGCAGGAATATGTGTGGAATTGTTGGATACAATGGTAATAAACAAGCTGCTCCTATTTTATTAAAGGGATTAGAGAAGCTTGAATATAGAGGATATGATTCTGCTGGCTTATCAGTTAGAAATGGTAGTTCAGATACAGAAATAGTTAAAGCAAAAGGAAGATTAAAAGCTTTAGCTGAAAAAACAGATGATGGGAAAGCTTTAAAAGGTACAGTTGGTATTGGACATACAAGATGGGCAACACATGGAGAACCAAGTGAAAATAATGCACATCCTCATTGTAGTGATGACCATAATGTTATTGCAGTACATAATGGAATCATTGAAAATTACCAAGAATTAAAAGATAAGCTTGTTAGACATGGATATTCTTTTTATTCCCAAACAGATACAGAAGTTGCGGTAAAGCTAATTGATTATTATGAAAAGAAATATCATCAAGGTCCACTATATTCTGTGACGCATGCAATGCAAAGAATTAGAGGTTCTTATGCATTAGCAGTCATGTTTAAAGACTTTCCTGATTTGATCTATGCTGCAAGAAAAGATTCTCCAATGGTCATTGGTGTAGAAGATGGAGCGACATATTTAGCTTCTGATGTAACGCCAATTATTGAATACACAAAAAATGTATATTATATTGGCAATGAACAAGTTGCAGAATTAGGAAAAGGTAGTGTTCGTTTCTTTAATTTGGATCAAGAAGAAATCACAATAGAACCAAAAGAAGTTACATGGGATGCAGAAGCTGCAGAAAAAAATGGTTATGAGCATTTCATGATCAAAGAGATTCATGAACAGCCAAAAGCAGTAAGTGATACTTTAAACTCAATTATTAAAGATAATGAAATCAATTTATCTGAAGTAGGTATTACACAAGAAACTGCCGAAAAGATACAAAATATTATCATTGTTGCGTGTGGTTCTGCATATCATGTTGGAATGGTTGGGCAATATGTGATTGAATCTGCATCAAGAATACCAGTACGTGTAGAACTTGCATCAGAATTTAGATATAGAAACCCAATTTTAAATGAACATGATTTAGTCATTGTGATATCACAATCAGGGGAAACTGCGGATTCATTGGCGGCCTTACGATTGGCTAAATCAGAAGGTATTGAAACTTTAGGAATAGTAAATGTTGTAGGATCTTCTATTGCGCGTGAAGCAGATTACGTATTTTATACATTAGCAGGCCCTGAAATTGCGGTTGCGACAACAAAAGCATATAGCGCACAATTGATCGCAATTTATGCTTTAGCAATTCAACTAGGTAAATTTAGAGCAACAATTCAGCAAGAAGAATACGAAAGCTTAATTGAAGAAATGCTAACATTACCAAAGAAAATGGAATCTGTTTTGTCTGACAAAGAGAGAATTCAATGGTTTGCAAGCAAATACGCTAATGCACAAGACATGTATTTTATCGGAAGAGGAATTGATTATGCTGCTTCATTAGAAGGATCGTTAAAGATGAAGGAAATCTCATATGTTCATTCAGAAGCTTATGCAGCAGGAGAAATCAAACATGGTCCAATATCTTTAATAGAAGATGGTACTTTAGTGATTGGCGTATGTACAGATAAGAACTTGTTTGAAAAGACAAGAAGTAATATGGTTGAAGTAAAATCAAGAGGTGCATATTTAATGGGGATTACATCTTATGGAAATTATTCTATAGAAGATACTGCTGACTTTACTGTATATATTCCACAAACGCATCCATATTTTTCTACATCACTTGCAATTATTCCATTACAATTGCTTGGCTATTATTTATCTGTTGCGAAAGGTTTAAATGTGGATAAGCCACGTAATTTAGCGAAATCAGTTACAGTTGAATAATAATTTGAAGGGATTTGGATCTAATTCTAAATCTCTTTTTTCTAT
>CAVBGZ010000284.1:0-2580 GCA_963595075.1 Waltera intestinalis | reverse complement strand
TTTTTTTGTGCCTTGTTAGAAAAAATAGAGGTTTGTTAAAAATTTGTTATAAATTTCACAAAAAAGTAAATCTTTTATATGTAAAAGCGTTTTCACTTTTATTTTTCCTTTTTTATTCATGTTTTATGTGGTATATTTATTGTGATTTGTAATGAGTCTATGGAGGCATATTATGGTTAAAAGAATTGGTATTTTAACTTCTGGTGGTGATTCACCAGGTATGAATGCTGCAATCCGAGCTGTTACTCGTGTTGGCTTAAACAGTGGATTAGAAGTGTTTGGAATTTATAATGGATATAAAGGTATGGTAGAAGGCTATATTGAACCATTAACTCGTGAAACGGTTGGCGATATTGTTAATCGTGGTGGAACGATTCTTGGATCTGCTCGTTTACCGGAATTCAAAGACATCGAAGTTCGAAAAAAAGCCATTGCGCAACTAAAAAAGCGGGGAATTGAAGCTGTTGTAGTTATTGGTGGAGATGGATCATATAGAGGAGCTTTGTCTTTAACAGAGATGGGAATTAATTGTATTGGTTTGCCAGGAACTATTGACAATGATATTACTTGTACAGACTATACAATTGGATTTCAAACTGCATTAGAAACTGTTGTTGAATGTGTCGATAAATTAAGAGATACATCAAATTCTCACCATCGTTGTTCTATTGTAGAAGTAATGGGAAATCGATGTGGAGATCTTGCATTATGGTCTGGAATTGCTTGTGGAGCCGAAATTGTAGTAACAAGTGATACTGGATTTGATGAAGAAGATGTATTGGATCGTTTAAGAGATATTGATCTTATTAAAAAGAAAAAGCATGCGATTGTTGTGATTAGTGAAAAGATTACTGATGTCGATCAATTCGCTAAAAAAGTAAGTCTAAATACTGGATTTTCAGGAAGAGCCACAGTACTTGGACATATTCAACGCGGTGGATCGCCATGCCCGTTTGATCGTTTATTAGCTTCTCAAATGGGTGAAAAAGCAGTTGATTTATTAATGCAGGGTATAGGAGGACAATGTATTTCAATTCGAAATAACAAAATTATTTCATATCCAATTGAAGAAGCATTGAGCATGCCACAAGAATCAAGAAAACCACTTCAAAATTTATTTGATCGTTTGGTTTAATTTTTATAGGGAGGAAGGATATAAAATGAGTAAGAAAACAAAGATTATTTGTACTATTGGGCCGGCTAGTGAGAGTAAGGAGATTTTAACAAAATTAGTCAATGCAGGAATGAACATTGCACGTTTGAATTTCTCACATGGTAATTACGAGGAACATGAAGCTCGTATTAATTTGATTCGTCAAGTAAGTAAAGAAACAGGAAAACCTATCGGTATTTTGTTAGATACAAAAGGTCCTGAAATTCGTTTAGGAGATTTTGAAAATGGTGGATGTGATTTTGCAGAAGGTGATGAAATTGATTTAGTAAAAGAAGAAGTATTAGGAAATCATGAACGATTTACTTTACGTTGTCCAGAAGTTTTCCATGATGTAAAACCTGGTGATTATATTTTAATGGACGATGGAAAAATGAAGGTCACTTTTACAGAAGTAACTGAAGATCGTATTCACGGTGTTGTAAACAACCCACATTTCTTGAAGAGCAGAAAAGGATGTAACTTACCTGGAATTATTTTAAGTATGCCATTTATTTCTGCGAAAGATGAAGCAGATATTCGTTTCGGATGTAAAATGGATGTTGATTACATCGCAGCAAGTTTTACACGAAGAAGAGATGATGTTTTAGCTATTAAAAATATTTTAATTGATGAAAACAAGGATAAAATTCAAATTTTCCCTAAAATCGAAAATCAAGAAGGATTTGATAACATCCGTGATATTCTAGAAGTATCAGATGGAGTTATGGTTGCTCGTGGTGATTTAGGTGTTGATGTGAGTCTTGAATTAGTTCCTATTTATCAAAAGAGAATGATTGCGATTGCTAATGAAATGGGTAAACCAGCAATTACTGCAACTCACATGTTAGAGTCTATGCAAGAAAATCCACGTCCAACACGTGCTGAGGCAAGTGATGTTGCCAATGCGATTATGGATGGTACAGATTGTATTATGCTTTCTGGGGAATCAGCAGCAGGTCATTATCCTGTTGAATCTGTTCAAACAATGACTAAAATTGCCAATGCAATTGAACCAATGATTCCCTATAAGGAACGTTTAAAAGCTAATATCAAATCAAGTAAACGTACATTAAATGATGCGATTGGAATTTCTGTTGCTGATACTGCACTAGCAATTGATATCAAATGTATCATTGCCTTTACACAAAGTGGTAACACATGCCGTCGTTTAGCTAAATTCCGTCCATGTGCTCCTATTTTAGGCGTTACATTTGATGAAGTGACACAACGTAGTTTATTGCCAGTAAATGGTGTAACACCAGTTGTTTCTACAATTCAAAATACAAAAGAAAATGATATTGATTTAGCTCGTAACTTAGCTTTACAAGCTGGATTTAAAACAGGCGATCACATTATTGTTGTTGCAGGATATCCTATTGGATCTGGAAACACAAACATGATGCGTATTGCTCAAATTTAATTAAAAT
>CAVBGZ010000283.1:0-2606 GCA_963595075.1 Waltera intestinalis | reverse complement strand
TTATTCAAACCCTTTATCTAACTTATCTCTTAAAAAGATACCGGCATGATTCACAACATCTTTCCAATCTTCATTATTTACATACCAGAATTCGCCTACAAACATGCGAACACCTAAACGCTTCAACGTTTTAATATTCTTTACAAATTCTGTATGTCCTGTTCCAAATGGTATTTCTCGATATTTTCCAGGCACTGTCTCCTTTAAATGTGCCGCAAACAAATGTCCTTTTCCCGTTAAAAGGTCTTCATTGACATCGACTCCATATAAAAGAGAAGCATTCTTTAAATTTCCAATATCTGGATATACGCCTAAATAAGCATTATCTACGCTTTTTACATAATCCATAGCCTTTTCAACTGTATCCATAAACGGTGTTTCCATTGTTTCAAATCCTAATAGAATTCCTTTTTTCGCAGCCATTTCAACACATATCTTTAGATTCTTTTCAAAATCATTTCGTGTTTGAAGATCACCTTGCTCATAATACACATCATATCCAGCCAATTGAATGATTCGGATTCCTAGTTCTGCCGCAAAATCAATTGCCTTCTTCATAATTTCCAATGATCTTTGTTGGACATTTTCATCATGTGAACCTAATGGATATTTACGATGTCCACTCAAACACATCGATGAAATCGGTACACCTGTCTTTTCCATCGCTTCTTTGATCTCAGTAACAGGCTGATCCAATCTTGCCAATTTGGCATCGGTTTCGTCGATACTGATTTCTACATAATCAAAGCCTGCTTCTTTGGCGATTGTTAATTTTTCCACCCAAGAAAGAGTGCTTGGCATACTCTTTTCATAAAGACCAAGACGATATTCTCTATTTACTTTGTCCATAATATGCTCCAGGTCCATGTTTACGATTAAAATGTTTATCCAATAAAACTTGCTGCATCGGCTGTACATCTTGTCCATTCACCATTTTCGCAATCGCATTCATCTTTGCGCACTCTTCTAATACGACCGCATTATGTACCGCATTAAATCCATCCGTACCCCAAGTAAAAGGTCCATGACTATGAACCAAAACGCCAGGTACACGATCTGGATCTAGTCCTCTCACTTTAAACTCTTCTACAATGACTTTTCCTGTTTCTAATTCATAACTTCCCAATATTTCCTTTGGTGTCATATATCTTGTACATGGAATAGCGCCATGGAAATAGTCAGCCTGTGTCGTACCTAATGGTGTCACATCTTTTCCGGCTTGTGCAAAACTTGTTGCCCAAGTTGAATGTGTATGAACGACTCCGCCAATATTTGGCCAGTTACGGTAGAATTCCAAATGCGTATCTAAATCAGAACTTGGATTTAAATCTCCCTCTACACGATTGCCATCTAGATCCACAACTACAATATCATCGACTGTCATCGTATCGTATTCGACTCCACTCGGTTTGATTGCGATAACACCTGCTTCACGGTCGATTTCAGATACGTTTCCCCAAGTAAAAGTGATCAATCCGTATTTTGGAAGCAATTGATTCGCTTCATAGACACGTTTTTTTAATTCTTCGTACATATCTAGTCCTCCGTTACAAAGTAGATGGCTGCTTCAGCTGCCGTATGGTTGGCCCCCACGATAATATCTTTATCTTCATCATGAACAACACATAAGTTGGCTGGCCCTACTCCTTTATCGACCATTGTCACTTTATATTCACCATCTTCATATGTAACGATGAATAATTCACAATCCATTCTTCTTACACCACATACAAAGGCATTTTGTCCTGCAAGTTTTGTTGCGACTAAGGCATGGGCAAAATCAATTTCATTATCATATTTCCATACTTTCTTATATTCATTTCCATCTTTTTTATAAATTTGGATACTGTTACCATGGAACTCTTCGATCGTAATGATTTCATCTTGGCCATCTCCATCAATATCAATGGTTGCGATTTCTCCAATATGACCAGATAAGATTGGTTCTACTTTCCATTGTCCACCACGCTTTTCTGGTGCACTGACTTTTAAAATACCTTGATCACTACCAAAATATCCGACATCTTTCCCGTTTTCTTTTGTTTGCCAGAAACCATGGTTACGATATAGACCATCGCAAAGAACTTCAAGTTCTACACCACTACTTGGATCTTCTGGTAATTCCGCTACATAAATTCGTCCTGGAACGCTCCAATCATTCTTTTCCTTTTTAGAAGTTGCGACAGTTGCCAAAATCAAATAATTGATTCCATTTTGGTTAAAGATGCCAAAACGGTGTACATAAGGAACAGAAACTACGTCTTTGAATTCCCATTTTCCATCCTCATATTTTCCCCATACGATTTTTGACAAAGATGGTGTAACTTTTAAATAAAATTCCTGTACACATAAGAATTCTTTTTCTTTTCCTGGAATAGGAACGATAGACATGCATCCTCCAGGTTTTGTCCATACATTTTCTTTTTTCTCATATCCTTTTCCATAGTACATATTACATGCGACATCTGGATCTTCACTGGCCAATAAAATATGGTTTTCTCCATCAAAATAAATATTACTTGCGCAATAACAACGATACATATCATCTAGTTTTTTCTTTACGATTTTCATGATTTTTCTCCTTTTTTGGGTATAAGAAAAGCTGC
>CAVBGZ010000282.1:0-2612 GCA_963595075.1 Waltera intestinalis | reverse complement strand
TTATTCCTGCTTGTGTTGGAAGGTACACCATTGAACCTTATGAGTGTGATTCCATCATAGTCATTAAGGCGTATGTTAGATAAAAAATTGATGTGTTTTTTTATTTGATCATGATATACTTTAACTAAAGGAGATCTTAATCATGGAGGAAAAGAAAAATCAAATTGAAGGTAAGAATGAAGATTTACCAAGAATTGAAGAGATGGTTTTAGAAAAGGATGAAGAATTAGTCTTTTTCGGAACTTGTCATTGTAATTCAAAGACTTAGTTATTTAATAAAGAGATTAGGATATTTATCTTAATCTTTTTTGTAGGAAGGCATAAATTATGAATATTTCAAATGAATGGATGATATATAATAATCGAATAATAAATAAAAATATGAAACAATCATTTAAGATAAGTCGCTCTTTATATGATGATTTGAAAGCATATTTTTATGAAAAAAAGGACAATTTAAAGGATTCAGAGATAGCTTTTTTTAAAGAATATAATATTTTTACTAAAAGAAATGATTTTTATGATCCTTTTATTTTAACGTCTAATCTATCAGATGATTTCAGAATATTTATTCAAGTAACGAATCAATGCAATTTACACTGTGCTCATTGTTATGCCAATTCATGTATGGGGGTGGAACAATTTTTTAATGAGGATAGATTGATGAAAGTAATACAAAATGCATATGAATTAGGTATTACTAGAATTGATTTTACCGGTGGTGAAGTATTTACACAAAAATTTTTTCTTGAATTTTTAAGAAGATTGGATTTTTATCCTATTTCTTATTCCATATTTACAAATCTTACTTTATTAAATAACGACCAAATATCTTTTATATCAAATTTAAAAGGGCTGTATCGCATCGTAACGAGTTTAGATTATTTTAATCCAGATAAGCATGATCAATTTCGAGGGGTAAAAGGAAGTTATACTAAAACACTGAATAATATTTTATCATTAAAATCAAAAAATGTTGATGTTGTGGTAAATACAGTTGTAAATGAAGAAAATCATGAGGATGTAAAAAAACTTGTTTCTTTTTTTAGGGATAAGAATATAGAAGTACATTTAGATACAATTGTAGATTGTGGTCGAGCAAAAACATTTGAAAATATTGGTAAAATGGAGGAAAATTTATCATTTATAAAAAAAGTTTTAAATTCGAATAATTGTATTTTAAATACAGATAAAATCACAAAAAATATTTGCGGAGTTGGAGAAAATTTTGTTTTTTTAGACTATTTAGGCTATTACAATTTATGTACTGGACTAAATAGAGAATTAGATTCATCTTTTAATTTAGGAAGAGATATGGGACAGGCAATTCAAAATATTAAATTGTTTAATTTATCGTGTACAAATAAGCATTGTAGATATAGTAAAAATAAATCTTGTGGCTGTCGTCATAGAGCTTATTTAAATCATAATAGAATAGATTCTCCTGATGAATTGATTTGCGAATTTATAAAAAATATAAATGAAGGAGATACTTTATGATTGATATCGCAGTGATTGATACGATGGTGGATTTAAAATCTGAAGTTATAGATGAAAAAAGAATGAAATTTTATCATTATGATACTAATCCGTGTGATAAAAATGGACATGGAAATGCAATATGTGGGTTATTCTTAAAGAAAAAAAGGGACTATTTTATTCATTTATTTGTTGTGGACAGAAGTACTAAATCTTCAACTATTGTTGACATCTTAAATTATATTTTAGAGGAAACAAACATTACTTATATTGCTATGAGTTGTGGATTTATAAAGTTAAATGCTTTGGATAAAATAAATTTAGAAAAGGTTTGTCTAGATATATTAGAAGCAAAACGATTGATTATAACGGCAAATTCTAACCATAAAAATGAAGAAGCATATCCTGCAAAATTTTCTTCTGTACTCAGTGTTGATCATAACAAAAAAATTCCTGAGTTTTATTGGGATAATTGTAAAACTGATAATGTTAACATTTGTTGGAGAAAAAACTTATTTATGATGGATTCATCAAACAGTTTTCATGTTCCACTTGTTATTGATTATATTATAAAGTACAAAATGATAGACAAAGTGATTGAAGGGCTTATGTATGAAAATATTTACTGATTTATTTTATGGCCGAGTATATTTCGTTGTATTGACCATATTAAGCTTTTTTAGAGCACTTATATATGTGACTTTGGCTTACTTATTGATTCCTTTGGTTAATGAAGGCTTCAAGAATGGAATGTGGAAAAATGAAGTGGTTTTATATGCGATTTTATTTGTGTTTAATTTATTTCTTCGACTCATTCAAAGAAAGATATATGTCCTAAATGAACAAAAATTAGAAAATAAAATTCTAGATCAATATGTGGATCATCTTTTAAATACATATGTAGATAAAATTGAGAAGGAGAGTGGCAAATATTTAGCAGATGTAAATGATAAATGGATACAAGTGAAAGAGGTTTTGCTAAATTCTCTTGAATCTGTTTTGTTTTATCCATTTATTTTTCTCGTTTGTTTTTGTTTATTTCTTCGAATCAATGTATCAATTTGTGTGTTGATGTATTGCTTAACCTCGCAGTCTGTCGCAACTCGCCGGTTCATTCTACAAAAGGCACGCCA
>CAVBGZ010000281.1:0-2622 GCA_963595075.1 Waltera intestinalis | reverse complement strand
GACTTAGAATGGGCGCTTTCATCGTTTTAGCATTAGATGATGATGAAAAAGTTGAAATCAAAAATGCTTTCGGAGCTCAAGCAAGAGGTGTCTATTCTTGTTCTGTCTCTGCACCTGGTTATGCCATTTCTAAAATCATGACAGATCCTATCAAAAAACAACAATTGTTAGATGAGATCAATCACAATAAAGATGTTCTCAATGAAAGAGGAACTGCTTTGATTGCTGAACTAGATAAAGCTGGAATCAAATATTATCCATATAAATCCGGTTTCTTTGTCACTATCAAAGTTGAAAATGCTTTTGGTATTTTTGAAAAGCTAAAAGCTGAACATATCTATGTCGTTCCGCTTTCTGAAAATACGATTCGTATTGCTTTGTCAGGTATGACAAAAGAAGAAGTCGTCGTTCTTGTTAGAGAGCTTAAAAAAGCAATGTAAAGAATACTGTTAGATGGTAAGTTATTCTTATCGTCTAACATTTTTTTAGGTACCTTATTTGCATGGTGTTGGTGAACTTTAATCGTTTTTATTCGTTTTCTTCGATTTTTTACCAAAAACATCACGATATCTTATCTTTTTATCAATTTTCATCATTCTTTTTAACAAAAAATCAGCTTTTTCCATTGTATTGGAAGGCTTAGACATAATGAAAGAAAACAAGTTCATCCAGTTTTGTGTATCAGTTCGATTAAAGCCTGAATGGTTGATCCAAAAACGGTATAACATTGAATGGATTTTATTGATTTTATCTAAGGGATTTAAATCATCTGGTAGGTTCTTAGCAATAGATGAATCAATTGATTCATCCTTTAAATCAAGTCTTTCTACTAGGATTGAATGTTCTTTTTCTTTATCATGAATCAATTTAGAAAAAGGTTTTATATGACTTCCATAACTATCCCATATTTCCTTCTTTGATGGCCAACCAAGGCCTGATACAATTGCTAATACTTTTCCACTTTTATCAGTGCCTGTACATATGCATATTTGATTTGTTGATTTACCTCTTTTCTTCTTACCATCACTTGTTAGAGATAAATCAGAAATTGAAACAGGAAGATAATATTCATCAATGATTATATCTCCAGATAATAAGATGTCATCTTGATAATCTTGTAATGCATAAAACACCTTTATCAACCAATATTTTGCCGTAGTCATCGATATTCTCATGGTTTTAGATATTTCTTGTAATGACATATAATCTTTTAAATCAGCAATATATTCAATCCATTTAGCAATCGATATTTTATGATAGTCAAATAGGTTTCCCATTTTTGGGGTGAAAGTTTTGTAACAATCATTACATCGATATCTAACTATTTCATTTTTCGTCTTACCCCATTTGATAATATTCTTAGAATGGCAAAACAGGCATTCCTTTGGAACACTGTCTTTGAGTAATTTCATCTCATCAGCTTCTAGTAATGATCTATGGGTTTGGGAGTAACGAAGATGATTTTCATCAACTATGCAATCTTGAATTGGCGTTCTATTTTCAACATCATCAAAAATAGTTCTGCTTACAGCAGGAGTATTAAAAGATCTCTTTTTTGTGCTCATGTTTGGTGGTCCTTCCCGATTTAGTGAATCAATCATTTAAGGACCACCACGTCTAAAAAATGACTGATTCACTAAATCGAATTTAAAGTGTTTAATGAGTCGATAAAATTATACTTCATTCCACCAACACCATGCAAATAAGGAACCTTATTTTTTTATTTGATTCATTCGTGTTTGGTTGAATAAAAGAATGAAAACTAGAACACAACGAATCCTATTGCTTTTAAAAAAAAGAAAAATTGCATTATAACAAAGCATATAATAATTCGAAGAACTAGCTATTATATTGCGTTATTATATATATGAAAATTTCACTACAAAATCGTGAACTTTCTTATTTATGATTTTTATGAAAGTTGTATTGTAATTGGAAGGAAAGTAAAGATACAAACCACCAAGTTCTATTTTCCTTCCAATAAATTGTAAAATATGTTTTAAAAAATATTAAAACGACAATCGCATTTGATGCCATATCACATTTCCATGTGTAGATTTTTTTGATATTCCCTCATCTTTAAAGCCAAATTTCGTATAATAATGAATCAATTTATCTTTACATGTAAGTACAAGTCCTTTTCTTCCTTGTCTTTTAGCATCATCAATAGCATGACGTATTAATTCTCCAGCAAAACCTTGTTTACGGTATAAAGGCAATGTATTTACTCCAAAAATCATTTGCCAAGAACCATTTTCATTATGCATAGTTGCATTTTCGTACATTTCATCATTTAAATCTTCTTCATCAGTAACGAAACCATCAACAAAAGCAATCAACTTATCTTTGTCAAACATTAACCAAAAGTGATTGCCATAATATTTAACTCTTTGGATAAAATCTTCTTCAGTCGCAGCTTCTTGAGGTGGAAAACACTCATTTTCAACTGCTGAAATTGCTTTTATATCTTTTTCAGTAGCATTTCTTATAACCATATAATATTCCTCCAATGGTGAATTAATAATTTTTGTTAGTATAAAACGGAAGTATAATAAATTATGTGTAAAAGATATTTCTTGTAATGACATATAATCTTTTAAATCAGCAATATATTCAATCCAT
>CAVBGZ010000280.1:0-2638 GCA_963595075.1 Waltera intestinalis | reverse complement strand
AACGTCAGACTAATCTACCCAAATAATTATAAAAAACGACAAATTAATTTACCCAATAAGAGTGAATTTGTATGGAGCAATCTATATGAGTTCATTCTTTTTTGATATGTAAAATCTTTTTGGTATGATAAACAAAAAAGAACTAAGATTTACGTCCTGAGAAAACCTAAACTTAGTCCACCTTTGAGGTATTTATATGATAAAAGATAATTTGCCATTTATCAATAGTTTAGAGAAAAAAGCATCTGCACCAGATGCGAATGAATGCCATCCTAAACTGCCGTTAGTTTTTTTCTACCTCTACCTAAATGAATAGGCGACTTGTTGCTGACTTAAGACAATCGGTCAGAACCCAATTAGGATAACATAATAACAGATAGAATATCTATCTGCATTTAAAGTGTACCATAAATAACACAATTAATCTTCTGTAAGTTCTTTTCTAACTTCCATCAATGCCTTACCAAGAAGATTCTTACCAACAATACTTCTACATTTTGCACAAGTACAATCACCCCAAGTATTATCATGCCAACCCGTAGTATCTTCAACTAACACAACATCCCCAGTACCTAATAGAATCTCCTTTAATTTTGGATTATTTGAAAACTTTGAACGTAAAATATCCACCATCAAATCATATTTGACCTGTTCCCAATCCTCCCTTAAAGCTAATTTTCTACCTGCCTTTTTAGCCTGAGTACCACTCAACTTAGAAAACTCTACCCTCTTATCAAGATCCAATGTTTTCTGAGCCTCCTGAGTTTTACAGTCACCAATCATATAAATCCCACGATATCAGCTTAAATGCTGATTTTTTTATGTCAACTATTTTATTTTTCTGTGTACCGTATTGTAATGTTGTGGTATAATATGTGTAGATTAGGAGGAGTCTCCATGTATCTTCATGTTGCCAATACTAAAAAAGGAAAATATCTTACTTTCTATGAAAGCTATCGTGATAAGGTCACAAAAAAGCCTAAAAACAAATGTGTTCAGGCTATTGGCTATCTAGATGAGTTTACCGATCTTTATGACGATCCTATCGCTCATTTCAAACAAGTGGCCAAGGATCTAACAGATGAAAAGAAAAATGACAAAACCGCCACAATCACTATCAATATGAGCGAAACAATGACTACTGAAACTGATGACATTAAAAATGTCGGATATCTTGTATTGAAACAGATATATAAAGAACTTGAAATCGATAAATTCTGGAAGCAGGTTTCAAAAAAATACGAATTTGAATATGATTTAAATAAAATCTTCCAACTTCTTGTTTTCTCTCGAATTATTTCTCCTGCCTCTAAAAAGAAAACATTCGAATCTCGCAATCTTTTCTTTGAACCTTTTGAAGGTTTTCAATTGGAAGATGTTTATCGCGCCTTAGACATTTTTAGCGAAAACGATAAGAATCTTCAACAGTGGCTCTATGACCATTCCTGTACAAAATACAATCGTGACATGTCTGTCTCTTATTTTGATTGTACAAATTACTATTGGGATGTTTCCAAGCCTGATTGCGATGAATACGATGATGACGGTTCCCTAATACTTGTTCGTTACAGAAAAATGGGGCCAGAAAAGAACAATAGAAAAGACCCTATCGTTGAATTGGGATTATTACTAGATAAAACATGTATCCCTCTAGCCTATGAATTATTTCCTGGCAACGATTCAGAAAAACTTCATCTGCTTCCTATCGTTAAAAGAGCTAAAAGAGATTATGGATTCAACAGAACGATTTGTGTAGCAGATAGAGGCTTAAATACTTCTGACAATATTTTTTATTTAAATGGCAATAATAAATCAGACGACAACCATCTTGATGGATATGTCTATGGCCAATCCGTACGTGGAGCAGATGCAGAATTCAAAAAATGGGTAATTGATCAAAATGGATATATCGATACAGTAATCGAAAATGAATCAGATGATGCAGGAGTATTCAGACATAAATCACGAATCTATCCAAAAAAATTACAAGTACATGTTGAAGTGGATGGCAAAAAAGTAAGAAAGACAATAACCGCAGATCAAAAACAGATGGTTTACTATTCCAAGAAATATGCCAAGAAACAAAGAGAAGCTAGAAATAAAATCATAGAAAAGGCAAATGATTTAATAAAACATCCAGGAAAATATGACAAAGTGGCAGCCAGCGGCACATCAGGATATGTCATCAATCTTAATTACGACGATAATGGAGTAATCATCAATAAAGACCTTCAATTAGATGTAGATAGAATTGCAGAAGAAGAAAAATACGATGGTTATTATTCAATTGTCACGAGTGAATTAAAGATGAGTGATACAGAAATCAGAAACATTTATCGAGGACTCATCAAAATAGAGGATACATTTAAAGTTACAAAATCTGAATTAGACACACGACCAATACACGTAAGAACAAACGAACACATAGAAGGACATTTTACAACATGTTTTACAGCTCTTGTATTGATAAGATTATTAGAAAGTAGATTAGGAAATAAGTATCCAACGCATAAAGTAATAGAATCATTAAGAAAATATCAATGCGCACATATGGATAAAAATCATTATCAATTTTTCTACTACGATGAAATACTGAAAGACATAGAAAAATCTTTTGGGATTGATCTATCAAAAAAAT
>CAVBGZ010000279.1:0-2647 GCA_963595075.1 Waltera intestinalis | reverse complement strand
TTTATGGCAACTATTCAAATTAAAAGAAAAACAAGCTCTGGCACTGGTCCTTTGACTGGCAATGGAACCATCAAATCCGGTGAGCCTTTAATCGACCTTAACGGCGGGAACCTTTATATCGCCAAGGCTGATAAAACCAATAATCTTACTAGTGCAGATTACATCGAGTTCTACAATAAACCAAATACAGATACTGCAATCAAGAATGCAATCAACCAAAAAGTGGCTGATCTAAGTTTAGGTGATGCATCTAACTATGATGTCGGAACCACAGGTGGAAAGATTCCAGTCATTCAAAGTGATGGTAAATTAGCTTCATCTATTATTCCACAAATAGCAATTACCGATACTTTCGTGGTTGCATCTCAAGCTGCAATGCTTGCTTTAAGTTCTGCCCAAATTGGTGATATCGCAGTTCGTACTGACCTCAATAAATCTTTTATCTTAAAGGCAGAAGGCTACTCGACATTATCCAATTGGCAAGAACTCTTAACACCAACCGATGCAGTTACAAGTGTCAATGGTAAGACTGGTGCAGTCTCTATCACCTTAAGTGAACTTGGTGGTGTTTCTAGCACGGCTTTCAGTAACCACACGGCTAGTGATGTCCACCTTACTTCAACTCAAAAGAGCATCATCGCAGCAGCGTATAACACCAACCTTGCAACTAGTACAAGTTCAGTAACTTCGTGTTCCTCAGCTTCTGCAGTAACCGGAAGTAGCATAAGTGGAGCAATTAGGGTTTATTCTGAAATCTCAAAGAACTATGGTATCCCAATTAAGACTTACACACTAGGTATCGACTCAAGCAAGGTATTAAGTCCAAGTTCTACGATTGATGGAGGAACTTACTAATGGCGAATACAATACGAATCAAAAGAGGAACTTCAACGCCAACAACATCAACGCTTACGAACATTGGTGAAATGGCAGTCGATTATGTGAATGGCAAAGTTTATATAAGACTTGCATCATCAGTTATTTGCATCAATACATCTAGTTCTTCATCTAGTGGTGGAACGACTCAATCATCTTAAGGAGTGATACATTATGGCTATTATAAAAGAACTTGAGTCAAGCTATGGTGTTTCACCTTCTTATCATCGTGTGGTTTGTGTTTCTATCAATGCTTTAACTAAGAAAGTGACCATATGCGTTTCATCCTACATATCAAAAGATGCTCGTGATAAAGGATGCGATGCTATCGATACTTTGGACATTGAAACACCAGCAGAAGATTATGATTTATTCCTAGAAGACAATATTTACAAGTGCGCCTATAAGTGGCTGAAAGAAAATGTAGAAGGATTTGAGGAGGCAGAAGATGATTAAGGATTTAGTTTATAATGAAGGTGCAAAAATCAAGAGCATAGATAAAGTAGCCTTAACCAATAAAGTGAAAGGGATGCTCAGCAAGTACGAGGTTATGTTCATATATTTTGGTGGATCTATCAGCTATGGAACATTTAATCCGCATAACTCTGATATTGATGTCGTTGTCTTTATTAAAGGTTTTAATGGGTGTATCCATACTGATTTAGATGATTTTGACCTTTTTATATTTGGCGATAATTGTATCAAGGCAAGAGAAGAACAAACAAATGAAGTTCATGAATATGAAAGACTTTTCATTGATGACATCTATTCTCTTGATAAAACACTTATTTATTTGAATAAAAAGTACGAGAAGGAATACGAGTCGTTTAAGAGTTTTAAGGTTGAAAGCATCATGAAGAAATACCTTAAGACCATCTATGACTATTTCATGTACCTTTATGTTGATTCTGAGAAACCAATCAAGAGGTTTTATCATGTAATCCGTGTTTATGGCCAATTCCAAAACTATCTTAAGACCGGAACATTTAATCTCACTATGGATGATAACTATCGTAACCTAATGATGGAGTTTAAGAACAACTATGACAAAGAACGTGGTAAGCAAATCTATGCAAATGAGATACCAGCCTATTTAGAGACTTTTAGAAAATACATTGAGGAGGAAAGCTAATGGCAGAAAAGATAATTACAATTGCATCAGTGATAACTGCTCTTGGAGTAATCTTCGGTGCTCTCTTCAACGCTTATAGGTGGTATCTGAAGAATGAAGAGCAGGACAAGGCTATCAAGGAAATCAAGAAAGAGCAGTCAATACTCACCAAAGGTATCCTTGCTTGTCTTAAAGGCCTTCATGAAAAAGGGTGCAATGGGCCAGTCACACATGCGATAGAAGAACTAGAAGAACATATTAATGAGGAGGCACACAAATGAACGAAATATTATTAAATATTTTAAGCGTGGTAGTATCGGCAGTGGTATTACCACTTATCAGTCTTATTGGAGCAAAACTTGTAAGTTTCATCAACGCCAAGATTAATAATGAGAAAGCATCTAAGCTATTAGAAAAAGCTACTGAGATTGTAACTAGTGCTGTTAGATCAGTCTTTCAAACTTATGTTGAAGCGTTAAAGAAGAATGGGACTTTTGATAAAGATAGTCAAATATCTGCTTTGAACCAAGCTAAGACAATAGCAATTAACCAAATGACCGATGAAGTGAAAACTTATATTTCTGCGACATACGGCGATTTAGATAATTGGCTTAGCACTAATATTGAAGCTACAATAAACTTGTTAAAAAATGAATAATG
>CAVBGZ010000278.1:0-2650 GCA_963595075.1 Waltera intestinalis | reverse complement strand
TTCTAGAATTGGTTCTTTTGAATAAAACTCTTCTAAATTCTCAATCTGCATAATTTGCACATCGCTAAAAGAGAGTTTTGTTGAAATTTCAATTGCGACAGAATTAGCCAACCCTTTCAATTCTTGATGATGGGCATTCGCTGTATCTTGATCAGATAATAAAGAAGCATAACCTATACAATCATCTAATAAACATACCACTTCTTCATAACCTTTCATAAAAGATAGTAAACTTGTGGCATCATCCAACCTTCCATCATAAGACGTCAATTCATCACTCAAAGATAAAGCTTTGTCTAATGTCTTTTTAAAATCCTCTTCACTTTTAAATATGTCACTTGTCTTCCAAGTATTTTCTTCTAATTGTTCACTTCGTTTCATAATCGATCCTCCAAAAATCATTTCTATTTTAGCACAAAACAAAAAAGGAAGAACCTTATCGATTCTTCTTTCTAATTTGAGCTATCGCCCGTACTATAATCAATATTGATTCCTGGCTGTACATTGTAGGCATAAATATTAAATCCTACACTTTGACAATGATCAGATACACTACATGCCTCCATATGTACACCGCTTGCCAATAAATTATCACCCTCATAAATTGGAGTAACTCGATATAATACATGATCACTCGTACTCTTTACATATTGTGCCACTTGATTTTCAAAAGGAAGCATACCATCAATATTTAAATATCGTGTTCCTGTAATCAAATTTTTATTATTCGCATTCTGCCCCGTTAATTGATATCCAATTAAATGGCAACGATTGTATAGCCATCCACCAGAAACATTGGAATATTTTTTATTTTTCCAACCCGTCGGTGTTACAGAAGAAATACTTCCTCTTTTTGTGGTGGGCATGATATCTTGGGCAATGCTTGCGGTGGCACTTTGTGCACGTCCTAAATTATCGAGAGGAGAATAATATTCATAAGAAACAGTAGCTTCTTGCACTTCATAATCTGTAAAATCTGGCACATTATTATTTAATGTCACATAAGCTGATCCACTATAAGCAGGAATACTACTTACATCGGTTGTAGCTGTTAAGACCTCAGTACTCGGTTCCTTCACCACCACATTAATTGTATTTTTTGTCACATTATAATAATCATCGACAAGTTTAACTTTTGCCTTATATTGTCCAACCTCATTAAAGTTAACTTTAGAAGTATTGACACTTGCTGTATAAGCACTTAATTCATCTACACTTAACAATTCTGTTAAATCGCCAGAATAGCCTTTATCCACTTCAACTTGTGTAGAATTTAATTTTGGACTCGTTGTATCATCTACTTCTAAATAAAGATTGTATGTTTTTTCATCCGCAGTAATAGTCGCATCATATACGCCTACTGGATAATATGTTTGATCTTGTTGTAAATCCGCCGAAACATTTAGCTCTATATTTTTTGGCTTTGTATTATAATCAAGAACAGAATATAAATCATCGTTGGTGATGGTATGTCCATATTCTACAAATAAAGCATTTTCTTTTAATTTTACAGTTTCTATTTTTGTTGTGTACAACGGATTTGAAAAAGCCATTAGCGCTGATAGAAAACAAATTCCTAGTTTCATTTCAATCACCACCTTTAATGATTCACCGCAAATCCACCATGGCCGTAACAAGCATTTGCTCGTCCTCTGGCATGTGGATTGGCATTACCAACATTGGTTCCATCTACACAATAATACACAGTCTGATCGGCGGCTTGTGCGGCTTGGGCAGCTTGGGCTTGGGCCGCTGCTTGTGCAGCTGCTTCAGCTTGTGCTTGAGCTTCGGCTGCCTGTCTTGCCGCTTCTTCTTGATCTAAACGTGATTGAATGTCCGTATTGATTTGTTCCAAATTACTTTTGGCAGCTTGTACATCTTCTACAGATGCATTTTCTTGAATTAGAGCTAACGCATTTGTTTTTTGAGTATTAAAATTATTTTTTTCATCACTATTCGCATTTGTAAGACATGAAATACTCTGAATTTCCGCTTTTAATTGTTTAAGTTGTTGTTTCTTTTCCTTTGCCTCTTTTACTTGTTGGAAATAATCTCTAAGTCCTTGTACATCAACGTCCTTTAAAAAATCATCCCATTTATAATCATTTTCATCTTCACTATTCGTCTGAAGATTTATCACATATAATCCTTTTTCGCTTGAAATAATATACGCATTTGCCTTAAGTGACTTTGAGTTACTTGTTTCAATATTATAATTTGTCTTGATACATCCAAGCTCATCCATTTCATAATTGATATCTTTTATAATGCTTTTCTTCGCATAAAAATCTTTGAAGACAACCCTCAATTTATTTGGATTGACCGTATCATTAAAGGCACTAAAGTCCATATCCTTTTTAAATACATAAACCTCTAATTTTGGAACCTTTCCTTTCGATTCAAGATAATATGTATTCTTATCTTTTGTACTTGTCGACTCCAAATTCTGATTGATGACATAATTTAAGTGTTTAAAATTTTCTCCTTGATCCGTTAAAGTCTCATTGGCACTTACATTAAATGCCATCATACATGTAAGGCCGATACATAAAATCGCATTTCTAAACCAACGCATATTTTCCCTTCTTTCCTAATCAAATTTTAGCACAAACAAAAAGAAAAGAAGACAATCAAATCATCTTCTTTTTCT
>CAVBGZ010000277.1:0-2651 GCA_963595075.1 Waltera intestinalis | reverse complement strand
AATTGACCTGCTACTCCTGTCACAAAAATTTTCATTTGAAACCTCCATCTATCTAGTAAGAAAAGCTAAGATTATTCCTTAGCTCTTCCTTTTTCTACATACATCTTTTCAAAGTAATTTTGGTATTCACCATTAATAATGTGTTCCCACCATTCTTTATTGTCTAAATACCATTGAATTGTCATTGGAATACCTGTATCAAAAGTATATTTAGGTTTCCATCCAAGTTCTGTTTCTAACTTTGTAGGATCAATCGCATAACGCATATCATGACCCTTACGATCTGTTACATACGTAATCAATGATTCTGGTTTATTTAATGCCTTTAATACCGTCTTCACAACTTGTAAGTTTGTTCTTTCATTATGACCACCAACATTATAAACTTCGCCAACACGACCCTTACGAACAATTAAATCAATCGCAACACAATGATCATATACATGTAACCAGTCACGAACATTTTCTCCCGTACCATAAACAGGAATTGTCTCATCATTTAAAGCTCTAGAAATAATTAAAGGAATTAATTTTTCAGGGAAATGATAAGGACCATAGTTATTTGAACAACGACTCACTGTAACAGGAAGACCATATGTTCTATGGTAGGCCAATACAAATAAGTCTGCACTTGCCTTTGCACTTGAATAAGGGCTAGACGTATGTAAAGGTGTTGTTTCCGTAAAGAATAAATCAGGACGATCTAAAGGTAAATCTCCATACACCTCATCAGTAGAAACTTGATGATATCTTTGAATACCATATTTAACACACGCATCCAACAATGTCGTTGTACCCATCACATTTGTCTTAACGAAAATTTCAGGATCTTCAATACTACGATCCACATGACTTTCTGCCGCAAAGTTAATAACTACATCAAACTTTTCTTTTTCAAACAAATCAAAAATAAATTCACGATCCGCAATATCACCCTTCACAAACTTATAGTTTGGTTTATCTTCAACCGGCTTACAAGTCTCCAAGTTACCTGCATACGTTAACTTATCTAAGTTCACAATCATATCCTCAGGATATTTATTGACCATATAATGTACAAAGTTTCCACCAATGAAACCAGCACCACCTGTAACTAAAATTTTCATTCTATTTATTCTCCTTCATATACAAATTGATTATTAGACTCTTCCAAAGTAGGTCCAACCTGATCTTTTTCACTCAATACTGGCTCAATACCATTTAATAATGAACCCCAATCCACATTGGCCGTAGGATCATCATAACGCATTCCACCCTCAGATTCTTTGTTATACACATTATCTACCTTATAACGGAATTCCACATCATCCGTTAAAGTTAAGAATCCATGCGCAAAGCCTTGAGGAATAAAGAACTGTCTATGATTTTCAGCACTCAGTTCTACACTCACCCATTTGCCATAAGTCGGACTTCCCTTACGAATATCTACCGCAACATCAATCACTGTACCCTTCGTACAAGATACGAGTTTAGATTGTGCATAAGGAGGATTTTGCCAATGAAGACCACGCAAAGTTCCTTTTTGAGCACTAAAACTCATATTGTCCTGCACAAAATCAACTGTAATACCCAATTTTTCATATTTAGGCTTTGAATACGTCTCCGTAAAATATCCTCGATGATCCCCAAATACATCCGTATCAATAATCAATACTCCAGGAATCTTTGTCTCAGTAACCTTCATTAATCATTCCACTCCTGTTCTACATATTCACGATCCATGATCTTCTTTAAATACGCACCATATTGGTTCTTCTTATAAATCTCATAAACCTCTTCTAATTCTTTACGATCGATCCAACCATTTTTAAACGCAATCTCTTCTAAACAAGCAATCTTACGATGTTGGTGTTCTTCAATCGTCTTCACAAAATTTGTCGCATCCACTAAAGATTCATGCGTACCCGTATCAAGCCATGTGAATCCATCACCCAATAAAGTTACATTTAATTCGCCATTCTCTAAATAAATACGATTCAAATCCGTAATTTCTAATTCTCCACGAGCACTCGGTTTTAAATTCTTCGCATACTCAACAACCTTATTATCATAGAAATAAAGGCCAGTCACCGCATAATTTGACTTAGGACAAGCAGGCTTTTCTTCTAAACTCACAGCTTTTCCTTCCTCATCAAATTCAACAACACCAAAACGTTCAGGATCCTCTACATAATAACCAAATACGGTAGCACCCTTTTCTTTATTGGCCGCAGCACGCAAACGTTTTGATAAACCATGACCATGGAAAATATTATCTCCTAAAATCATTGCACAACTATCATCCCCAATAAAATCAGCACCCAAAATAAAAGCTTGTGCCAATCCATCAGGACTAGGCTGAACAACATACGAAAGTTCAACACCAAATTGATGACCATCCCCCAATAATTCTTGGAAACGAGGCGTATCATCCGGTGTAGAAATAATTAAAATCTCACGAATTCCAGCCTGCATTAAAATCGACATTGGATAATAAATCATAGGCTTGTCATAAATAGGAAGCAATTGTTTACTCGTAACCTTCGTTAATGGATATAAACGAGTACCACTACCACCAGCTAAAATAATACCCTTCATTCTGAAGTCCTCCATTTCGTTATAATCATTATATCACATATAAACAATAAACCCTTACCTAACGTAAGGGTCAA
>CAVBGZ010000276.1:0-2677 GCA_963595075.1 Waltera intestinalis | reverse complement strand
CTAGGCAAGAAATCCCCCACTTCTAAAGAATGAAAGTGGTGGGATGAATTGCCTGGTATTTCTTGTTATAATTGCCCGGTCGCTGTATAATATAAGTATGAAAAGTATTAAAGAATTCGATACAAATAGTCATTCAGTCTATATGCTACATTATCACTTGATTATGTGTATCAAATACAGAAAAAGAGTCATTGATGATGAAATATCTGAAAGACTAAAAGAAATATTCTTATATATTGCACCTTCTTATCATATTACTTTAGAAGAATGGAATCATGATATTGACCATGTACATATTCTGTTCAAAGGTCAACCAAACACAGAAATCAGTAAATTCATAAATGCTTATAAGTCTGCGAGTAGTAGACTAATCAAGAAAGAATATCCTCAAATACAAAAATCTCTATGGAAAGAAATGTTTTGGTCTCAAAGCTTTTGTCTGATTAGTACTGGTGGTGTAACAGTTGATATAATTCAACAATATATTCAAACGCAAGGTGATAAAGATGACAAGCAAAGATAAGAAAGCTAATTCTGCACTTAAATATCGCATCTATCCAAACGACTTACAAAAAGAGTTGTTTTCAAAGACGTTTGGATGTTGCAGAAAAATATGGAATCTCATGAAAGCTGATAGAGATAAAGCATATAAAGAACGAAAAGAAACCATACATCCTACACCTGCACAATATAAAACAGAATATCCATTTCTAAAAGAAGTCGATAGTCTAGCATTAGCGAACGTGCAACTCAATCAAAACAAAGCATATAACGAATTCTATAAATTATGTAAAGGTAAAAAGAATTTCCGCGGTTTTCCAAAATATAAGTCTGCAAAGAAATCTAGACGTTCTTATACTACAAACAATCAAGGAAATACGATTTATGTAGGAAATGGGTTTATTCATCTTCCAAAAGTAGGCGATGTGAAAGCTGTTATACATAGAGATCCTGAATCTAATTGGAAACTAAAGTCTGCAACGATATCACAAGAAAGTGATGGAAGCTTCTATTGTTCAGTGCTATATGAATACGAAAAGAACATTAAAGATAAAGACTTAAACCGTGATTGTGCAATTGGCATTGATTACAAATCTGATGGACTATATGTAGATAGTAATGGTAATCAACCACTCTTACATAAATATTACCGTCAATCACAAAAGAAACTAGCAAAACTACAACGTAGATTATCACGAAAAGTTGGTTCAAAAAAAGGTGAAGAAAAGTCTCATAACTATTTGAAACAACAGAAGAAAGTGAACAAGCTACATTGTCATATATCCAACCAAAGAAAAGATTATCTACACAAGAAGAGTACTGAGATAGCCAATCAGTATGACATTGTATGCGTAGAAAATCTGAATATGAGAGCGATGTCCAACAAAGGATTCGGAAATGGAAAAGCCACGATGGATAATGGATATGGAATGTTTCTAAGAATGTTGGAATATAAACTTGAGAGAAGAGGGAAATACTTTATCAAAGTAGATAAGTTCTTTCCATCATCACAAATGTGTTATGCATGTGGCGAAATCCATCCAGAGATGAAAGACCTATCAAAAAGACACATCCATTGTCAATGCGGATATACAAACGATAGAGACATCAACGCCGCAAAAAATATCAGACGAGAAGGTCTAAGACTTCTTGGGTTAGCATAAATAACAAATGAAAAAAAGGTAGGGCAGGAACTGCCCAAACCAAACGCTTGTGGATATCGTGTAAGACATACAGATTACATCAAAGATGTTGTCTGTATGCAGTGGTAGATGAAGCAAGAAGCTCCGACCTCTAAGCGTAAGCGTAGGCCGTGAGTAGTTCACTCTAAAGAAGCTTGTACTAATCCTTACCTCTATTGTTATTCTTGTAATTGCTCCAAGTGTAATCAACAAAGCTGTATCTTCTCTAGATTCTTCTATTTCTTTATCTAGTACTGCATATAAAGAAATTGCATTAGTAATGGGAACATCTTATGGACCAAGAGGAGCAGGTTGGCATAATGGTTGGTATGAACCAAAACTGTACAAAATGTACGGTAGTGATGTTGACGCCATGAAAAAAGATGGCATTCATAGAACTATCAATAATCTAAAAGAACTAGCTAGCAATCACAAATTACTATCGTTCTATCACGATAAAATCTGTTCGATGTATATTAATCCTGACTACCAAGGATTTTGGACAATTGTTGCGAATAAATCAGAACAATTCTCAAAAGGTGAGCCAGATAAACAATCTTTCTTATGGATCCAATATTCTAGAGAGAAAGATGCATACTCTCATTTCACTAGTTCTTTTATGACAGGAAAAATTAACAAGGGTAATTCTTTTCTATGAAAATATCATGATGAATGCAATCTATTTAGGATGTCTACATTTTATGATTTCTAATCGTAAGAAAATGACACTAGAGAAAATTCTTATTCCGATGATATTTATTGGTTGTTTCTTATTCTTTTTACTATGGGAAGCTAAAGCTCAATATAGCATCTTATTCTATGTATTATTATTTCCTATTGCATCGAATGGATTATCCCATCTAAACAATCTATTTCACCAGAAATATTTCTAAACTTTTTTAACAAATTTGTTGACAGAGATTTTAAGGACTGATATATTCCCATCTTTGATAGTTTAGAGAAAACAAAAGTCGAGAATAGCGCGTGTTTATCGC
>CAVBGZ010000275.1:0-2681 GCA_963595075.1 Waltera intestinalis | reverse complement strand
CAATGAAGATTTAAGAAAAGGCAGTAAGATCATTTCTAAGCGATTAGAAAATGGTGAGGTTTGTTGGTATGAAAGACTTCCAAAATTATCACTTGAAGTTATTAAAAACGGAATGTTTGATAGCTTGATGCTAGTTGAAAATAAAGAATGTGAAAATATTATAGGTAGATCTATTACAATTGATATCCCTGAAGAATTTATGCTTACTAAAGGTGAAGCAAACTATATTCTTCCTTTAAATAAGTCTTTTGTTGGCGATGAAAATGAAGCATTTGTGGCGAAGGCTGAAGACAAGTCTTTCCCATTAGATAGAGATGTGAAAGTTAAACTTAAACTGACCTATTGTTTTGGTGCGGAAAACAGTTATTTGCTTAAATTAGTTCCAATCGAATCTGCACCTTTTAAAGAAATAGAAATTAAGTGGGAGAAAGAAGAAGGTAGCAATGTTTTCTATTCTCCTAAAATCATAGATAATATTTTAACCATTGATGATATTGATAAAGAAATAGAAGTCGAAATTCCTAAATACAAA
The DNA here is from genome assembly GCA_963595075.1 of Waltera intestinalis. GTDB lineage: Bacteria > Bacillota_I > Bacilli_A > Erysipelotrichales > Erysipelotrichaceae > Holdemanella. The sequence goes on along the minus strand of CAVBGZ010000275.1, from coordinate 2,149 downwards.
GAACGTTTAAATAAGAGCATGGATCAAGTTAAAAGAGGTTCATATATCTACACTGCTCGTGATGGTAGAATCTACGATAATTTAAAAAGCGCTAGAAAAAATCTGAGCGTCCTAGCTAATAAAAAACAAAGATTAATTGCTACAAATAAGGTTTCAAAAAATGCATTGGATCAAATATTTGATTCTAGTCTATTAGATGATACTGAAATTTTAATTGATTATTATGAAGAGAATAGTGCAGATAAATTAGATTATCTAAAGAAAATGATTAATTTGGATGACATTCTTGTTGGATTATCTTTAGATAAAGATTTATTTATTAATAATGAGCTCCATTATAACTATGGATGCTATGGAAGATATTTAAATTCAAATCCAGAAGATAAAAGAATTATCGATATGGCTTATAACGATTTACTCTCTATAGTCTCCGAAAATAATTATTTTCAAAAAAGGAAAATAAGAATTTTCTTGGAAAAATTCACATCTGTAACTGTAGGAAATCATTTAGCAATCAAACAAATGTCATTGATAAATAATCGTTTTATTCATTTGCTGATGAATGTAATTGTTGATGTGCTAAAAGAATTAACTAAGTTTAACTGGTATCAAGAAGATATTGAGGAAGCTTATGGCAATAATCGGTTTGAAAATATTTATATGATTAGACATTGCTATGAAATTTTAATCGGTATGCTTTATTGTAGAGATGATATTTCATTCACTGATTTAAGACCTAATGGTATATGTTCAAAACAATTACTTTTTTACATAAAGGAATTGAATTGTATTTTAATGAGTTTGAATGGCATTGAAGATATGGAAAAGAAATTGAAAACAAAGTATGTCATGAATGTCGAAGTGCCAGATAATTTGCATAAAATGTGGGATGTAGCTTATATTTTGATTCTTTGTCTATCTGGAGATGAAAGAGCTAACTATATAACGATAGGAGAGAAGGAATAGCATGGATGAATTACTAAAAGAAATGGAATCATGTTATTCATCTCTTAGAAAAGTTGATAACGTTCAAAAACTATATCGTTATTTTAAGGATAAGAAGTTTCTCGCATTGTTTTTTAAGCAGTATAAATGTCTTCTATCTAATCTGAAATCTATAGATATTTTGGTAGGAGCTAATGCCGTTGAAGATGCATTTACGATATTTAGAAAATATCTTGAGACCTATTTCAATATTATGTGCTTAATTAATCATCCTGACCTTGTTCCTACATACATGAAACACAATAAATACGTTTCTTATAAAGTGGTGGGAAATAACAAAAACGAAATAAAGGAGATAAGAGCTAATCATCCTGATGGCTACATTGAATATGGTTATATTGAAAAATATATAGAAGAAGATGGTATTGAAAGATACACAATAAGGATGCTAGCAAAAGCAGCTGGTGTTGAGCAGTTCTATGAATACTATAAGAAGTGCAATAATTTTGTGCACAACAATTTGGTATCTATAAATGTCGAAGATTCTCAAGCTAACGAAGCTTTGAATAAGCAGGTAATGAATGCGATTAATATATTTCTTGATAGGGTTAAAGGAATAGTAGGAGGAAATTAGGAATGGCGAAATATAAATATCTAACTGAAAGAATCGATTATGCGTTAAGCAAAAAGAATCTAACAAATAAACTCCAAGATCTTCTTGATAAGAGATCAGAAGAAGGATGGAGATTAGTGAAATACGATTTCACTGATTGGCTTGGAGCATGCGTCGTTGTGTTTGAAAAAGAAGTCGAATAACAAATAGGGAAATCGTAAATACAATTAGTTCGGTAGTGGAAAAATTATTAGTTTCCACTACTCGAAAGAACCTTTCAAAAATGGTAAAATAGTAGTGGAAGTTGAGAGGTCGACTTCATTAAAAATGGCTTGAGAAACCTTGATTAGTAGTGGAAGAAATCCCACTTGAGTAGTGGAAATTTCTTCTCCACTATAAATTCCACGCTTTTTGGAAATACTCGCCACTCTCCACTCGGTCCTTAAAAGGCTTAATAGTTCTTAAATAGATACCAAAAAGCCCTTAACTAAGGCAAAAATCAAGAGTGCTAGTTTCGCCTATGATGGTTTTGTGCCTAGACTTAAAGAACTCAAAATTTTCATCGTTGAATTTTGTCCTCTCTAGTCCCAT
>CAVBGZ010000274.1:0-2701 GCA_963595075.1 Waltera intestinalis | reverse complement strand
GTGAGCGGAAAGGATGGAGAGTAATTATGGCAGGGAAGGCAAGTACATTGGTGGCGCAGGCGAGAAGCTGGATCGGATGAAGTTAAAGAAGTTAATAAAACTGATTATAGAAGAATTATCATAAAAGAAAAACATTTTTATAAAATGATGGACAAATAATAGTGAGCATAATATAATGTTTTGAGTATGATAGTTCGCAAAAACGGAGAAAGTGCTTAAATGAATAGGGTGCAGGAAATTAGAAAAGAGAGAAATATTACACAGGTACAATTAGCCAAATATGCTGGTATTAGTAGAAAATATCTTTCAAATGTAGAAAATCAACTTGCAAATCCTTCTGTAGATGTTGCATTTCGAATATCTACAGCATTAAGTGTTGATATTGATAAGATATTTTTTGATATACCTAAATCAAATATAACAGTATATCCTAAACCGTTGAGATATATTGATTTATTCTGCGGAATTGGAGGATTTAGATACGCCAGTAAGGGGGCTTTTGATAAGCTTGGGATAAATGGTAAGTGTGTGTTTAGCAGTGATATTGATAAATATGCACAACAGGCCTATGAAGCCAACTTTGGTGAGAAACCTGTTGGGGATATAACGAAAGTTGATGCAGAAAGTATACCTGATTTTGATTTGTTGTTTGGAGGATTTCCATGTCAGGCATTTTCAATTTGTGGTTTAATGAAAGGATTTGAAGATAAAACAAGAGGAACATTATTTTTTGATATAGCAAGAATTATAAAAGAAAAACAACCGCAAGCTTTTGTACTGGAAAATGTAAAGAATTTGGCAAGCCATGATGGAGGTAAGACACTTCAAACAATATTAGAAACATTAAGAGATGAATTAGGTTATCATGTCGATTATCATTTGTTAAATGCTCTTGATTTCGGCTTGCCTCAAAAACGAGAGCGAATAATTATTGTGGGATCAAAAAAACCATTTAAGATGGACTGGAATTTTGAAATAAAAAATAAAAAAACATTAAATGATATTTTAGAAAAGAAAGTTGATCCTAAACATTATGCGTCACCAGAAATTGTTGCAAAAAGAAAAGCAATGCATACGGCAAAAGTTTTTCCATCGATATGGCATGAGAATAAATCAGGAAATATTTCTTCATATCCATATAGTTGTGCACTGCGTGCAGGTGCTAGTTATAATTATTTATTAGTAAATGGTGAAAGAAGATTAACTCCAAGAGAAATGTTAAGATTGCAAGGATTTCCCGATGATTTTAAAATAGTTGTATCAGATTGCCAAACTAGAAAACAGGCGGGAAATGCAATACCAGTAGATATGGTAAAAATGGTAATTGAAAGATTTATTCCAATGGCATTTTAAACATAATTGTGTTAAAATTACTTCATATATTTAATGTTTGGAGGAATGCGGCACATGGCTGAGCCAAGATTAAGAACAGTGAATAAGGCAGTTGCCCCGTTTGCAGTAAATAAGTTTCCGTCATCATTTGTGGAAACATTAGCTCAAAATATTGTATATATGATGGCTACTAAACAGAGTATGTCATTAGAAGGAAATGAATGGGAGCAGATATTTGCAGAATGTGTAGGAGCAGAGTGGAAACCGTCAAATGTTGGACTTGATGATGTTGTTTTGGACAATTGTTGCTGGGGTGCGAAAACTGTTTTTGGACAAACTGATATTGAACATCAAGATAAGGTTAGATTAATATGTGGTAGAAATGCTGTTACATATAGCTTTGGAGTAGACAATTATTCAGAAGTTGATCCAAATGAGTTGGGAAAGATGGTTTTGCAAATTTGGAATGAAAGAGTGTCGGCAGTACGTCAGATTTTTAAATTTGTGAGAACGGTTGTTTTGGTCAAATCAAAAGATTATAAGGATTACCTCATATTTGAATTTGATACAATTCGATATGATCCGGAATTATACGAATTTAAGTGGAATAAGCGTGGAAATTTAGAGGGGTATGAAAAAGAATCTGGATTACATAAGTTTACATGGCAGCCAGGAGGTAGTCAGTTTACAATTATAGAAAAAATACCGCAAGAGCGATTACATATTTCTATAAAACAACCTGATCAGATGGATAAATCAACAATTTTGAAAGCTGTTGGTTTTGATAAATCATGGTATGAGATAGTTTCTGAAAAATTGCCCCCAAAAGATCAAAAAGCTCGGCAGACGGAAAGGATAGAAATCTACAAAGAAAAACTTAATAACTAGCACAGAAGGCATTAACTTGTAGTGGGTTAATGCCTTTGCACTATATTTAGAAAGGAAAGAATTTTATGGAAAAAGTAAGACGGCAACATTATGTGCCGAGAATGTATTTAAAAAGATTTGGGTATGGAAATGTAGGCGATGAATATATTTCTGTTCTCAAGCTGGATAATGGTATTATTTTGGATAATCGAAAAGTTGAAAATTTTGCGGTGGCAAATTATTTCTATGATGCGGATAAAGAACAGATTGCAGAAATATTAAAAGAAGATTTGAAAGTTTTTCCAGAACTCTGTGACAATGAAAAATTATCAGACGAACAGTTTACAGAACACGCATTATCAAGAGAAGAATCAGCTATTAGTAAAATGCTTAATGAATTACAGGAAGATCTCAGCAGAATTCATATAAGCTCAAATAGAAATTTAATCCTGAATCCGTGAAGTTCATTGCCCATAAATCCAACATTTACTTATAAATACTG
>CAVBGZ010000273.1:0-2729 GCA_963595075.1 Waltera intestinalis | reverse complement strand
CTTATTCATGGCAAAAAGCATTTTATATTACAGTCAATCCGACAGATGCTCTTTTTGAATATTCCACTATTTCAAGGCCACCTTGTACGCTAGAAAAGTCCACTTATTCCGTTAAGAAGTCCATTTTTTTTAAGGACTCAATACGTTATGAAAGTCCACCTAAAAACACGGCGATTACCGTGTTTTCTTTTTACTATTTTTTATCCTTTAATTTAGAATATGTTTCTCTTAACGATTTTCCATGAAGTGTAATTACATACGATGAATTTATTATTCTATCGAGTATCGCATCTGCTATAGGCCCTCCATTTAATAATTGATGCCATCCATCAAATGAATACTGGCTACAGAATATGGTTGATTTTCTATTGCACCTAATTTCCATCAATTCAAGAAGATCACTTCTTTCTGATTCGTTTGTTGATTTTAGTAGGAATTCATCCAGTATTATCAAATCATACTTTCCTAACTTTTTTAGATATTCATTATATTTTCCTTGTATTCTCATTTCCTCAAATTTTGAAAATAACTCTGGCAAACGAATATACAAAACCGTTTTTCTATCTCTGCAGGCATGTATTCCTAAAGCGTTTGACAGCCATGTTTTACCACATCCGGACGCACCTACAAAAATCACATTCAAACCATTTTTAATATAATTATTTGTAGCTAATTCCTCCATTTGCGAGCGATCAAGTCTTCTGTCTGGATTGTAATTTATTGATTCTATATTCGCAGTAGAATCGTAAAAATGTGCATTTTTGATGAATCTTTCTATTGTATGATTTACTCGACTATCATATTCCATGTCAATTAATTCACTAAACCGTTCGTCGAAAGATAATTGACTATATTCTGGATTTTTAATTTGTAATTCGTATTGCTCTGCCATCACGGGCAATCTCATTTTCTTTAACTTTTCTATTAATTCATTCTTTTCCATTATTTTTGCCTCCATAATAATCTTTTCCACGTACAAAGGCATGAATATCGCTTTTACTTTGTACATTATCATTTCTATCTTTCAAATCTTGATTTGACTGTAATATCATCTTAATATTTTTATAGCCAGGCTGACTGATGTGATCCAACGCCAATTGACACGCATTTTCCAACCTGGTTTTTCCGTATTTATCAGATAGTTTTAGTAATGACATACACCCTTTATAGGCCTGTTCTTCCACTTTATAACGATCAAATAGTTTAGAAATTACAGTTAAAGTGTTATCTCCAATAGAAGCGGCCCACTTCATATAACGATCTTTGTTCCATTGAAATTTTTGGTGATTCTCTGGCATATGACTTTCATTGGTTGAGTATTGATTTATGCGACCATATAATCGATTATGAGTACATATTTGATTCGTTTTATAATAAATATTTACTGTTCTTTTTGTAAGTTTAACATCTACATAATGCCCAACATATTCATAAGGAACAGAGTAATTCATTTTTTCTATTGAGATATGATAATTCAATTGGACTTTAACTCGTTTCCATACACTAAGTTCAAATGGATTTTCAGGAAGAATTTTCATAAATGGAAGTTCTTCATCTAAATATACGCTTTTTCTAGAACCTTCTTTTTTCTGAAAAGGCTTGTTATTAAAAATATCCAATTCTTTGATAATGGCTTTGTTTAAATCATCAAACGAAAAGAATTTTCGATTTCTAAGTTTACCAACAATAGCTACTGTACAATCACCAACAGCACCCTCAACAGCTGCCTTATCCTTAGGTTTTCGGACCCTTGTTGGAATAATGGTTGTATCATAATGATCTGCCATTTCCTGATAAGACTTATTTAATATTGGATCTTCGTATTTTTTATGTTGAATAACACCAGTTTTTAAATTATCAGGAATTAGAAGTCTGGTCACTCCACCAAAATAACGATAGGCCTGAATATGACAATCAATCCAATCATTGATTTTCATACTTGGACATGCTTGTACGTAACTATACATACTGAATGGCAATGTTGCTTCAAATAGATATGCCGTAATTTCTTCTCCTGTATAGCGATCATATACAAACATGTGAGTTCCATTCCAGTCAACCATCATTTTATCACCTGGTTTATGATTGATATGCATCGTAAGATTATGCTTTTTTACATAATCTCTATATCGCTCACAAAAATAGCTATACTGATAAAATGGATAATTGATAGAACGACAATCCTCGGCATATTCTTCCCATAATAGTTTGACTGTGGTTCCTGGTTTTAAGAGTTCTTTATGAACATAATCGAAATCTGGCTGTTTAATAGATAAATTGATTTTCACCTCCTCTTCGAACAATAAACTTTGGACATCCGATTCATTGAGATCTTTAATAGATGACCAGCAGATTTTCTTGTTGTCAGCTGAATTAAAAATTTTTCTAATTGTATCTCTAGAAATCTTTAGTGATACAGATATTTGTCGCTGACTATAGTTTTGTGATCTCATCTCCAAAACTTTTTTGACATCTCGCATAAAAAAACACCTCCTAATCGCAAGACTAGATAAGTATCTCAACTTACCTAGATATATCTTACAACTAGAGGCAGTTATTTTAATATTTGTGTTATTGATTGACTTATACAACGGATTCAATGGACTTCATCACCGTTTAGGTTGGACTTTTTTTAACGTATTTGATGGACTTGTCTTTACATAAACACAAAGCGTCCTGCATTTCTTCAACATTCGAAGGTTTATATTCATCAAGTATTGTATGAGCGA
>CAVBGZ010000272.1:0-2735 GCA_963595075.1 Waltera intestinalis | reverse complement strand
AGCCGGTCTTAGTCATAAAATCATAAATGGAAGTCCATTGCTATATAAGATTACTTTTCCAGAAGATATCGAACTTTTTAAACATATCCTCAACTGATTTTAATTTACATTTAGAACCTATTAGATTAATATATAGTTTCAGTGTTTAAACTATGGTTTAAACATATGGAGGAGATTTATTAACCTTATGGTAAAAGTTTCATTGATTCAAAATGAAGGTGTCTTAGACTTATCAGTCGTTGATGAGAAGGGTCTTGCAGTTGCAAAAACAATCGAAGGAAAAACTGGTCTTGGCAATGATTTCTTAGGATGGTTGGATTATTCTTCCAAACTCTCCAAGGATGAGATTGATCATATCAAATCCGCCGCTGATAAAATCAGAAAGAATTTTGATTGCTTGGTCGTTTGTGGCATTGGTGGTTCCTATTTGGGTGCTCGCGCTGTCATTGAGGCAATCCGCGGATTATATCCTGCCGATGATTTCGAAATCATTTTCTTCGGAAACACTTTGTCTTCCGACTATTCCGCTCAGGTTCTTAACCATTTAAAGAATAAGAAGTTTGCTATCAATGTCATTTCTAAGAGTGGCACAACAACTGAGACTGCTGTTTCTTTCAGACTGTTAAAGAATTTATTAGTCGAAAAGTATGGCAAGGAAATCTTAAAGGATGCTGTATTTGCGACAACGGACAAAGCCCGTGGTGCTTTAAAGAAAGAAGCTGACAAAGAAGGATATGACTGTTTTGTCATTCCCGATGATGTCGGTGGAAGATATTCTGTCATCACACCTGTCGGCCTTTTGCCTATTGCTGTTGCTGGAATCGATATTGAAAAATTCATTCAAGGTGCTGTCGATGGTGAAAAGGACTATTCTTCCTTAGACTATAAGGAGAATCCGGCTTATTATTATGGTGCTTTAAGATATTTGATGAATATCGAGAAGAGAAAATCATGCGAAATGTTTGTCACATACAATCTTCAGTACCAGATGATCGGCGAATGGTTAAAACAGCTTTTCGATGAATCCGAAGGTAAGGATTATCAGGCTCTTCTTTGCACTTCTGCTACATTCACAACCGATTTGCATTCCATGGGTCAGTTCATTCAGCAGGGTACCCCATTGATGTTTGAGACAATCATCAATGTCAAGAATCCAAATGAAGACGTTGTCGTCCCATTCGATAATGATAACTTGGATAATTTGAATTATCTTTCCGGAAAGAATATGTCTTATATCAACACCAAAGCATATGAAGCCACTTTAAAGGCTCATACTGAAGGACATACACCTGCTATTGTCATCGATATCGACAAAATGGATGCTTATAACCTCGGTAATCTTGTGTATTTCTTCTTCAGAGCTTGTGCCTACTCTGCTTATCTTCTCGGAATCAACCCGTTCAACCAGCCTGGTGTTGAAATCTATAAGTCCAATATGTTTAAGTTGTTAGGCAAGCCGGGTTACGAAAACAAATAAGCAATAATATACTCATCTGCTCATAGGTTCATAAAATTATGAATCTATGAGCAATATTTGCTTGAATTATCAATTTTGTATTGTTATAATATCAAAGCGCTGAAAATTCGGCGGATGCTTAGCTCAGTTGGTTAGAGCATCGCCTTTACACGGCGGGGGTCAGGAGTTCAAGTCTCTTAGCATCCACCATTCTTGTAAAGATCAGTTGCGTAATATGTGGGCGGTTAGCAAAGCGGCCAAATGCGGCAGACTGTAAATCTGTTCCTTCGGGTTCCGTGGTTCAAATCCACGACCGCCCACCACCTATGTTATCTTATTGATGTTTCAGTTGGAATATTCAGTGCACTGGCCATATGTTGGGATATAGCCAAGTGGTAAGGCATCAGACTTTGACTCTGATATGCGAAGGTTCGAGCCCTTCTATCCCAGCCAATTAAATGACTCGTTAGCTCAGTCGGTAGAGCACTTGACTTTTAATCAAGGGGCCATGGATTCGAGTTCCATACGAGTCACCATCTTCTTGCCCGGGTGGCGAAATCGGTAGACGCACGGGATTTAAAATCCCGCGGACTAATAATCCGTGCCGGTTCAAGTCCGGCCCCGGGCACCATTAAATCTCTTGTCCTACTATATCGTCTTTAAAGCCAAGTCCTTGGCTTTTTTTATTTTCTATATTTACTGATTTAACATTTCACTGAAAAATTATAAGAGTACACTGTCTCTTGATGCACGTTGATTTTTCCTTTGTACTCTCTCCGTTACTTTATATTTGCACTCATGACACTTGGTTGTATTTGCTTGTTTTCCATAGTTGTTTCCTTTTCATATTTCACGAACTAGATTCGAGTTGTCCCATGCGTTGAATTTACGCTGTCATCTCTAGAGTTTTCTCTTCAGGGTATTTTTTCTCAGAATACAATGACTTATTTCCATGGGCTTGGAAAATTTGTGATTTATTTTTCTTTTATGATCATTTCATATGCTTTTCGTTTGATGTTTTGGGCTGCATTCTTGTCTCTTTGGACTTGCCTTTTGCAGTTCGGGCATACCCAGTCTTTTTCGTACACTTTCAGATCTTCGTTTTTCACACGGCAGAAAGAGCAAATTTTTGAAGAGGGATACCATTTCGGTATTCTAATCACTCTCTTTCCTTCTTTCTTTGCAACTTCATCCAATATTGACTCAAACTGATGAAAACATTCTTTCACAATTGAGTTTGTGTAATTTTTGTTTTCCTTCATTTTACTGAGTTCTAGAG
>CAVBGZ010000271.1:0-2820 GCA_963595075.1 Waltera intestinalis | reverse complement strand
TCTGAACTCCTCGCTGTTCTTCTTCATCTCATCTTCCATCTTCTTATCATAATGGAAAATCAATAACTCTTTCATACCAGATACTGAATCAAGATATGCGCCACCTAATGACAAATATTGATTCCAATAGGTTGCAAATATCTTCTTCGCCCATTTCGAGACAAGAATGATGGAAATCGGAATGAGAGGAACACAGAAGAGATAAAGCAGTGCGACCTTATAGTTGAAGAAGCAAAAGAGGACAAAGAGGGATATCGGTGCGATCATCGCATAGAAGAAGGATGAAAGATAAGAGGAATAATAAAGCCTTAGCTGTTCTACTCCTTCACTCGATAACTGTGATATCTCCTGAATTTTCAGTTTGCTATGTCCGTTCAATTGGACATATTTGTCAAAGATATCTTCTCTGATTTTCATCGAGACATAATCGGCAAGCTTACCAGCCATCTTGCCTTTCAATATGTAGAAGACAACAAAGATGACAGCAAGTCCAATGCCACCCAAAAGGTAGTAGGTTGCTGTATCCGTCTTTCCATCGATGAAGGAAAAGACACTAGTGGATAACAGATAAGTAGTAGATACAGATGTCACAAGGCCGAAAAACGAAAATAGGACAATCAAAACCAACAGATACTGTTTTCCTTTGATGTAATGAATCAGTTCTTTATCAATCATTTTCATTAGCCTCACTTAGTTTTTTCAGTCTGTCCTGTTCTCTTATCTCATGGTATTCCTTCTTTCCGATCGGTGTGATACGGAATACAAAGTATGCGTATTTACAGGCGATCAATGTATCAAAGACAACAGTCATCGCCAATTTGTTGATGAAATAGAGAGAGACAAGCAGTAGACAGGTTACAAGAGATAATAGGATAAGCTCTCCATATATGGTCATGACACGATGCTCTGCAAAGTTTCCGATATGATTCTTATAGAGCTTGGAGTTTAAGAACCAGTCTGCGAATTTCTTGCTACCTCTTACAAAGCAGAAAGCGGTAAGAAGATAGAAAGGAACAGTCGGAAGAATCGGAAGAACGATTCCAATCGTACCCAAGACTAATGAAATCGAACCGACAATAAGAAAGATGACGCGGATAACCTTGCTCTTGACGACTTTGTTCTCGTTTGTAGATGGTGTCTCGTTATTTTTGTTTTCCATTCTTAGCTAACCTCTTTTTCTCTTTCTTTGTTTCGATTAGATGTTTAATGGCAAGGATCGGATGATGGAATAGCATTCTAGGACCAGAGAATCTCATGACATCACGGATTCTTTCACGGTGTTCCTTGTTGTAACAATGAATCGGGCAATTCGAGCAGAAAGGCTTCTTATCGCCCCATGGGCAAAGAGAAAGTCTGTAATGGCAGTATTCCGATAATTCCTTGCAGTCGACACATAATTCATGCTTCTTGCTTTTATGCTTCTTTTTGCAGTATAAGGCAATCATCTCATCGACGATGTATATCTCAGAACTGTATTTCTCGTCCGTCATTTTCGGATTTTTGGATTTCATAGTTAGTCACCTCTAATTCTTACCTAACAATGATAACATTAATTCTATTTTAAACAAAGGAAAATGAATTATTGTCTAGAAAAAACAGGTAAAGAAAATGATATGCACCGTTCTAAACAGACTGCTATAATCACGTCATATCCTATTTAACCTTCAGCTTCACGCGTGAGCCGTTGTACCCAAGAAATGTATTCATCCACTGAAGTTCTAAGCGCGTCAATCGGGCCCGAAAAGACAAGAATAAAAACTGGATTTCGCAAAAGCGGAACCGGCTATTTCTTTTCTTTGTTTCTCTGCTCTGCCTCAGCTTTCTCGTTTTCCTTCCTCGTGAACCTGATAAATCCGGGATGCGACGGCTACCACGGAAGATGCTTCGCCATAGGCATGGTATCTCTTTTCCAGATACCTTATCATTTTTTCAAGTTTGCTTTACTCATTCAATCTTCTCTTCCTTCGTATACTTCATATTAAAATAATTCCCTAATGTTTCACTAGAGAGGTGCACATCATTTTGCTACTGATTTTTCTGCTTGACTGGTTTATAATTGAAAATATAAATTTATTTTTTTGATGATAGAGGTGAGTTATGCCATTGACCGAGGAAGAATTAAGAATGTATGAAGCAGAATTGGAACTGTGTCCAGGAAATTTAGCACATTTTCATGCATTATTAATTTATCATAATATGGAGGAATCTGTTGCTTTAAAAGAAGCACAAACTAAGTCTTATGATGAGTTAAATAAGAAAACCCACGTTGATTATTTCATAACAGCAGCAAGCGAGGGTATTGAAAAGTTCCTCTTTAAAAATGGAATGAGAATGACAGATTTAAAGGAAATTGTTCGCGGTGATGGTGATTTCGTTGAATATGGATCTGGATACTTAGTAACTGTAGGTGAGTATATTAACAAATCATTTAATGAGAATGAAATGTATATATTTGAGCAATATATGAATGTTGCTGAATATATGAATAATAAAAGGATTCAAGAAAATGTTTCTGATGATTTCTATGATAATCCATCAGATGAGCATAAGATTTTAAGAGAACTTCCACTAGAATTAGTTGGATTGAAGGAAGCATATAACTATTATTCATTTATGGTACCACTTATTGATAAATTCTGGTTGCCAAAGATTGGTTATATTGGTTCTCTTAAATCAAAAGGGGGTGAATTTGTTGGTTATTTTTATCCAAGTTCCAATACAGAAACATTTTATTCAGTTAGAGTCTTTGATTTTATGGAAAATAATAACATAAGAAATAAAGATGATTTAAGAAACTATCTTAAAAATATCGGTAAGAGA
>CAVBGZ010000270.1:0-2825 GCA_963595075.1 Waltera intestinalis | reverse complement strand
GGATATAATCAACCAATTTTGGAAGATGTGAATTATACGTTTCAAGAAAATGAAAAGTATTTGATTATTGGACAAAGCGGTTCTGGAAAATCAACCTTATTATCCGTTTTGAATGGCTCATTGAATTGTGATGGTGTGTATTGGAATAATGAAAATAGTAAGAAATTTGAAATAAACTCATTTTTAAAACATATTTCTCTTATTCGACAAAATGAGCATGTATTTGCGAATAGCTTAAAAGAAAACGTGACATTAGGTACTTCTATTGGTAGTGAAATAGAGGCTTTAAAGAAAGCTTATGCGAGTGATTTGATTGAACGGTTGGATGAAATACTGGATGAAAATGGAAATTCGATAAGCGGTGGGCAGAAACAAAAAGTCGCACTTGCCAGGTCTTTCTATTATGATAGAAAATGGTTATTTCTTGATGAATCTTTTTCTTCTTTGGATCAAGAAAGTGAATATGAAATAGAAAAAGGTTTATTAGATGCTCCAAATAAAACGATTATTATGGTAAGTCATACTATGAATCAGGAATTATTTTATAAATTTAATCATGTGTTATTAGTAAAAGATAAGAAACTTATTGATATCACAAATAAAGGCTATGAGTACGCATTGAACCATATGTAGATGGATTCTTCTTTCAATTCATTCACATTTTCTTTATAATAAGCGTATGGAAAAAAGAGAAAAATTTGAATATGACATCGATTTCGGTGCCATTATGGACTATGTAGAAAACCGTTTTATGCTCGTAATAAAAGATGAAGAATGGACACAGGAGGAAATTGAGTTAATTAAAAATGATGTTCATCTAAGTTTTTGTTACACACAAGATATTGCCATTTTTGTATTAGAAGGTGGCGACATTGATTCAAGTGATTTCTATTTCAATGTACAAGAATGTGATTGGAAAGATCATTTATTGAATAGCTCATGCATCGATATCGATGTGATTTTAGTGGATAAAAAGAATGAGATTTGTTTTAAAAAGAGCAAAACTTTAAGTTTAGAACAAAGTGCAATTATTTTAGATTGCCTAAAACAACAAAATACAGTATCCTTTATGCAAGGCGAATATGATGTGAATGTACAAGGAATACAAAGTGCATACCAGCCATATGAGCTAGAGAAATTCGAAAAATTAAAAATAGAATTCTAGGAAAGGATGAATGACAATGAAAGCTGTTATTAGTGTAATCGGAAAAGATAAGGTTGGAATCTTGGCAATGATTGCCAATGAATGTGCTAACTATGAATTAAACGTATTAGATGTATCCCAAACGATTGTAGATTCTATGTTTACAATGACAATGATTGTAGATATTGAAAAAATGAGTATGCCATTAAATCAATTTAGTGAACATATGGAAGAATTGGGAAAAGAAAAAGGCTTAGTCATTCGTTGTATGCATCAAGACATCTTTGATTCTATGCATAAAATTTAAGGGGTGAATTTATGCAGACAAATGAAATTTTAGAAACAATAAAGATGATTGATGAAGAATATCTAGATATTCGTACCATCACAATGGGCATAAGTTTACTTGATTGTATGGATCCAGATATTCATGTTTCTTGTCAAAAGGTGGAAGAAAAAATATGTCGATTGGCTAAAGACTTAGTTAAAGTAGGAAATGACTTTAGTAAAACGTATGGAATTCCAGTCGTAAATAAAAGAATCAGCGTTACACCAATCGCCATGTTGGTGGCATGTTCTGGGGGAAATCCAGTTGAATATGCATTGACGCTTGAAAAATGTGCGCAAAAACTAGGCGTTGATTTTATTGGAGGCTATTCTGCACTTGTACAAAAAGGCTATGCAGCAGGTGATAATGCGTTAATTGAATCGATTCCTGAAGCACTCGCAAAAACACAACATGTATGTGCAAGCGTGAATGTAGGAAGTACAAAGGCCGGTATCAATATGGATGCCGTCAAACAAATGGGAAGAATTGTCAAAGAGTGTGCTGAGTGGACAAAAGATGACAATTGTTTAGGGGCCGCAAAACTTGTTGTATTCTGTAATGCACCAGAAGACAATCCATTTATGGCCGGAGCTTTCCATGGTGTAGGCGAAGCCGATTGTGTTATTAACGTAGGTGTATCGGGGCCAGGTGTTGTTCGTGCTGTATTATCAAAGGCGGATAAGAGTTTACGTATGGATCAAATTGCTGATTTGATCAAAAGAACGGCTTTTAAAATTACACGTATGGGACAACTTGTGGGAACGGTTGCCAGTCAAAAATTAGGTGTTCCTTTTGGAATTGTCGATTTATCTTTAGCTCCAACACCCGCAGTTGGCGATAGTGTAGCCTACATTTTAGAAGAGATGGGATTGGAAACTTGTGGAGCCTATGGAACAACGGCATGTTTAGCTATGTTAAATGATGCGGTGAAAAAAGGTGGTGTAATGGCTACAAGTAATGTAGGTGGTTTATCAGGTGCCTTTATTCCTGTTAGTGAAGATGCAGGAATGATTCATGCCGCAAGATGTGGGGCTTTAAAATTAGAAAAACTAGAAGCCATGACAGCCGTATGTAGTGTAGGACTTGATATGATTGTGATTCCTGGTGACACAAGTGAAAGTGTGATTTCAGGCATTATTGCCGATGAAGCCGCGATTGGTATGGTAAACACAAAAACAACGGCTGTACGTGTGATTCCAGCGATTGGAAAACAAGTGGGCGATGAACTTGATTTTGGTGGACTACTAGGAGCAGGTCCTGTTATGCCAATCAGTCAAATTGATAATAAAGTGATGATTGATCGTGGTGGACGTATTCCGGCTCCACTTCAGGCTTTAAAAAACTAAGTGTGTG
>CAVBGZ010000269.1:0-2834 GCA_963595075.1 Waltera intestinalis | reverse complement strand
GTGGAAACTGTTGTGAGAATGAGCAACAAGATTTTGAAATAATAAGGATTAAATAACACGATATAATAATAAAATTGGTTCCTCAGCAATTGTACGTCAACATAAATAAATGGAAATGCATAAGAGATAAAAATTAGTTTTACAAGTTAACATCTTGTGCCTGATATGAGGAAGGTGTGGAGTCTAGGTATCTGTTGATGCGATGTTGTTACCACCGTGATTTGTCATGACCATCGTAGTCAAATCTTTCAGTCTTTCATATAGTCGGTTGTCTTGGTAAAACTTTTTTGAAACCGCTGATTCACGGTCAACCGTTCTAATCTGTCAAGAAGACAATACTAGCATACTGGTTTTGATGCGGAGTTGATTGCTTCTTTACTTTCATGGGAGCTTTGATTCTTGATGCAACAGGATCTTCTCCTGATTTTTCTGATTTTAAAGTCTTATTTCTGATTGCTTCCTTTCGACATCAACCCTTCAAGTTCATCCGACTTATTTTGCTTTGTCATATACATCATTCTCTTTTCATTGATAATGAATAAAAAGCATCCAGCTGTATGTACAGTTGGATGCTTTTGATTCAATCGTTATTCTTTTTAGATTTGACTTTTTTAGGACATACAGCGTTCGCTGGTATGTGCCAAGGCGAGCCTTTTTTGTCTTGCGTTGCATTTGGAATAAGCCCTTTGGCACACCATATTCGTATTGTATCCTGAGTATAACCCCATCTTTCAGAAGCTTCTTTTGTTCCAATATCTGCCATGATTATTGGCCTAAAATCTGTTTCTTTTTCACATCAAATTCTTCTTGAGAAATAACTCCGTTATCAAGAAGACCTTTTAACTTAGTGAGTCTGTCAATCTGACTTTCAGCTGGTGTCATTAAATTGACGCCATTTGAACTAGCGGTTTTACCGCTTGAGTCTTTAACGTCGTCAATGTTTAATGCCAAACCAATCATAATGGTGCCAATAATGAGAATGGTATAGAATAAAATATCTCCAAAGTTTAGATGGAATGAGCCTGAGTATATCTTATAGTGCAAAGTACGCATAATAAATCTTACTACTATTAGTGCTGCGGCCACAATTGAAATCGTCTTTGCATTATTCCTATTCAAGCCAATGAGTACAAATAAGATATAAACTACAAGCAAAATAAAATCTGCAATCACCAATAATGGTGTAGTAGACAATGTAATCCAAAAATAATCCCAAAAATAATCCCAATCCCAATCCCAGTATTTGGTAAACTCGATAAACGAATTTATTACTATTGCTGCTAAGAATCCTCCACCAACAGACGTAAGAATATCTATAGACGTAAACATAGATGCTGCGATTAACACATAACCTGCTATTAAAACAAGTGTCGATAGATCGAATAATGTATAGCCTGCTACAATATTAATTATGATATAGAGTACTTCGATTCCAAAACAAGCCCCTGCAACATAACGAAAATTGATATTTTTTTTCTCCATAATCATCACATCTTTTCCAAAAGGTCAGTCTTCATTTTGTTGAACTCTTCATCACTTAGAACACCTGTTTCATGGAGTTTAGCGACCTTTTCAAGCTCATCATAGACACCTGTTACTGATTGCGTTGGCGCAGATGCAACGGCAAAATCCTCATTATAGCCAGAACCATCTGCTGGAGTTAATTTGCCGCTTGCAATGTTGATGATATCAATGATATAGAGGATTCCGAAACAGCCTCCTGTAAGGAGTTTAAGAACTCCCATTCCAGTGTAACCTAAATAGAAACGGTCTACACCCAATCCTCCAACAAGGATTGATAAAATCAATGCTGTTGTTTTGCTTTTCATTTAAAAGCTCCTTTCTAATTATCTTGGCATCATTGCTCAAAAGGTGTACCTTTTGATACGTGCATCAATTGGCTCAATCAAATAGTGATAAGATTGATTCATTGTTGGTTTAGCGGAATAAATCTTTATTTTACTGGTAGTAAAAGATATAATTATACAAAGGTTATCAACTCTCAAAAGGTACACCTTTTGAGAGATATTTACTTTTCATTCATTAATCTATATTCTTTTAGCCTTCGATAGAAGGTGGATTCCGATATATCACATTCCTGAAGAACCTGTTTTAATGAGATTTTCTTTTTCTCCCACAGTTTTACAAGTTCCCTAAAGTTATCCGGCACGCATTTGACAGGCCGTCCCATGTTGACACCTTTCGCTTTTGCTGCTGCAATACCTTGAGCCTGACGCTTCTTAATATTTTCGCGCTCGTTTTGAGCTACAAAAGATAGAATTTGAAGCACAAGGTCCGCTATAAAAGTTCCCATTAAATCTTTGCAAGTCCTCGTATCGAGAAGTGGCATATCAAGCACACAAATATCAATATCAATCTCCTTCGTCAGCATTCTCCATTGGTTCTGTATCTCAACATAGTTTCTGCCTAGGCGGTCAATGCTAAGAATATAAAGAAGATCACCACTCTTTAAATGTTGAACAAGTTTCTTATACTGCGGACGATTAAAGTCCTTACCAGACAGCCTGTCTATATAGACATTCTTTTTATTCACACCAACTTCAGATAGAGCAATTAGTTGACGATCCTCATTTTGATCAGCACTTGACACTCGTATGTATCCATAAACTTTTCTCATTATAATTCCTCCGTTTTTATGATAATAGACTCTTAAAATCTCTAAGTCGCATAAATACTGGTTTCAGAATATTCGAATTTTTAAAATCTTTTTCTAAACATTAAATTACGATTTTTCTTAAAAATATAGTTGACATTTACAGTGAAATCTAAAAAAACTTCGAGCAACTGACCGGGAAATGATAACTCCGCTCCTG
>CAVBGZ010000268.1:0-2842 GCA_963595075.1 Waltera intestinalis | reverse complement strand
ATGAATTTGATGTAATTTTAATGGATGTGATGATGCCAGAAATGGATGGATATCAGGCTACACGCTTTATTCGTGATTTGCCTAGAATTGATGCGAAAGAAATTCCAATTATTGCCATGACGGCCAATGCGTTTACAGACGATAAGATCAAGTCAAGAAAAGCGGGTATGAATGCTCATGTTTCAAAACCTCTAAAGTCGGATGTGTTGATTCGTATCATTCATAATTTGATGTTAAAAAAGAAGAACTAGAATCATTTTGACTCTAGTTCTTTTTGTTTGTTCATGACATCATTAATGCTTTGTTGAATCAAGTTGGCGTATTGTACACATCCTTCATCATTTGGATGGATTCCATCATCCCATAGCCATTCTGGATGATCTTTAATGAGGGAATACCAATCAATTAGAGTAATGTTAGAGTGTTTTTGTGCAACTTGTTGAAGATATTCGTTATTTGAATCTTGCCATTCACATGTTGGACAATAATTGTTTACCCAGAATACGGAACGATCATTTCCAATCATAGAAAGTGTTTGTTCTACAATATCTTCATATAGGACTCCATTTGTTCCAAGGGCGATAACGACAGTATTGTGTACTTTTCCTTCATTCAAAAATTGTTGGAGAGGCTGTTGTTCTTCGCCAACATGTCTTGATACATCGGCATCAATAGATGCATCTGGATAGATGTTTAAAATAGCATCACTTGCCGCTAACATCACAGAATCGCCTAGAAATACCATGCCTTGATCCGATACTTTGGCACTGTTACCACTTGAAGAATAATCAACGTCTTTTGCTTCTTCTGTTTCTACATTTTCAGCATTATTATTCTTATTTGCCTTTTTTATTTTTTTCTTATTCTTTTTGATTTTTTCTTGAAGCTCATTTGTGTTTACGGGTTTGATACTCATGCAGGCATAAACGCCAATACATTGTGTAGCCAAGCTAACCACAAGGCATGGGATTATGATTTTTTTGAGTTGAGGTTTTCTTTTTAAGAGTGGAATAGCTTTTAGAATGAAATTAGACCAGATTACACATAAGAATAAGAGAATAAATTCAAATATGTAAGAGATAAAATGTTTATTCCATCCTAGATATTGGAATAGATAGATAATTGGATATTGCCATAAATACAGTTCATAACTATGTTTTCCAATCCAGTTCAGAATAGAGTTATTTATAGTTTTTGTACTGTTTGCGACATAATGAATAATAAACATGGAAAGAAGTGTAACGAGCCAAATAATACATAGATATACAATGGATGATTGTCCATCGAAAATGAAATAGGAAATGATGAGTGGTAAGATACAGAACAAAGATTTTTTATAGTTTGTATTTTGCGGTTTGTGTTTGTAGATGAGTCCTAAAAACATACCGGCTAAAATAGAAAAGATTCTTGTATCTGTTCCATAATAAATGGTTGTAACATTTGTATTTAATAAACATTTGATTGGCATAACCAAAGATAAGATGAGTATAAAGGCAATTACTATTTTATTGGTTTCTTTTTTTCCTTTCATACTTCGTAATTTATGTATACCTAAAAGTAAGAATGGAAAAATCAAATAGAATTGGAGTTCAATCGATAAAAACCAAAGATGAGAGAATGGGGAACTGTTCGTAATTCTTGTGAAGTAATCTAAATTTTGATGGATTTGATAATAGTTATTAAGACCTAATAATACACTTAAAGTTTCGGCTTTAGGATTGCTTAAAGCATTTTTTGCGAATAAAAAAAAGATTCCTAAAGTAGTGAAGATCATTAAAATAAGGTGTGGATAAATTCTTTTGATCCTTGATTTATAGTAAGAAAGGACGGAAAATGTTTTCTTTTTGATTTTTTCCTGGCTTGTATATGTGAGTAAAAATCCAGTCAGAACAAAAAATAAGACAACGCCTAAATATCCACCTTTAAAAGTATTTGGAAACATATGAAATAGAGTGACGCCAATAATGGCAACAGCTCTTAAAAAATCTAGCCCTTCGATACGTTTATTCATAATAACATCCCCTTAATGCATGTAAAATTATAACGCAATTTTTAGAGAAAAAACGATTAAATTTAAAAAAAATCATCTATTTTTGTTGTTTTAACAACATACAAGTTAGCTTCAACAAACTATAATGAAATTAGAAAAAGGAGTTTATTATTATGAAAAAATTAGATTTAAATAAAAGCGTTTATGAATTATGCCAAGAATATCCAGAATTGATTGATATTTTGGCAGGATTAGGCTTTACGGAAATCACGAAAAAAACGATGTTGCATTCTGTTGGGAAGATTATGACGATTCCTAAAGGGGCAAAAATGAAGGGGATTTCAATGATGGATATTGTTTCTTCTTTAATGGAACATGAATTTGAATTTCTAGGGGATATGCCAAATAAAATGAGTCGAACGGAGCAGCTAAAAGGGTATTTAAAAAGACTTGGTGAAGGTGAAACTTTAGAGGTTGTTAAAACGGATTTTGTTCGTGAATTTCAAGATGTAGATGCATCTGAAATTATGCAGGCAGAACAAGAATTATTAGAAGAAGGGATGCCTTTATCTGAGGTTCAGCAACTTTGTGATGTTCACTCAGCACTATTTCATGGCTCAACGGTTGAAGAAAAAGAAATAGAAATTTCTTTTTCTTCACGTGTTGATCAGATGGAGTCCATTGTTGGACATCCTTTATATACATTCACAAAAGAAAATGAAGCCCTTAGTGAGTTGTTGAAACAATATAAGGAATCACAAGATCAATCGATTCTTAAGCGTATTCGTGAAATTTCTATTCACTATGCGAAAAAAGGAGATTTGTTGTATCCATTATTAAAAGTGAAGTATG
>CAVBGZ010000267.1:0-2879 GCA_963595075.1 Waltera intestinalis | reverse complement strand
CCATACGCATTCTCGTTAAAGAAACCAACAAATAAATTTCCTGGGAATATCTGTCCATTATGTGTATGTCCACATAAAACTAAATCAGCCCCATTTTTACTTAATTCTTCAAACTCTAATGGCTCATGTTCAAGTACAATCTGCATGTATTCAGAATTTGTATCTTTTAATACATCTTTAGCCGACAATCGAACATCGTTTCCCTTTCCATTCTTTTTACCATCCACACGACCAACGATTTGTATACCTAATTCATCAAATGTTTTTGTCTGATCGAGCAACATATGAAAATTGGATGCCACCATAAATTCTTCCATGGTTTTAGGACGAAGAGCAGAAGTAGGATTTGCGACAGAAAAGCCACCAAATAAAGTTTCATCTACATCATGATTCCCATACACAACATACGTGCCATATGTTGATTTCATTTTTCTTAATTCTTTCGCATACAATTCTGGATTCTTTAATCCATCATAAGTAGATGTGAAAATATCTCCCGCAATCAAAACCATATCCGCCTTTTGAGCATTCACCATCTTTACCATTTTCTTGGTCATATCGATATTCGAATTAACAGACAAATGCAGATCTCCAAGTAATACTATTTTGATATTCTTATTCTGATTTGTGTTTGTCTTAATGTCATAACGAGTTAGCTGAATATCTTGTGCATGATACATGCCATATGCATTTAATCCAATACTTCCAAATACAGAAACACATAGAAGAATCTTACCTACGTTCTGTCGATTTTTTCTACCCATACATAATACAATTTCACCGATGATTAATATCATTTCATAATACGCAAAGAACCCTAGAAATATATTTCCATACTTTTGAAAAGTATAATATCCTAAGAAAGTACCGATTACTGGAAAAAATACAACAATTAAATAAAACAATAAAATACACCAATTCAATGTTTTATTGGCCCATTCAAAACAATTCAATAAACTTCTTGTACGCAAAATACAATATAGATTCACAATCACATAGATTGCCATTAAAATAAAATAACTCATATATCCACCTTTAAAAAAAAGACTGTCCATTGACAATCTTTTATACTTTTAAGAACTGCGCTACATCTAATACGAAAATAGTAGCTCCACCCACTTGTACTTCAACTGGAAAACTTGCATAACGTCCAATATCATAACTTGCTGTACTAGGCACAATTTCCGTTCGCTTACTTGAATATTCTTTGATGACATCAATGGCTGTTTCCACTTTTTCATCTTCACAACCAATAATCAACGTTGTATTACCTGCGCGAAGGAATCCTCCTGTCGTCGCTAATTTTGTGACTGAAAATCCATTTTTATTTAATGCGTTACTTGCTGCTGGACTGTCATCATTTGATAAAATCGCAAGAATAAGTTTCATAGTATTCCTCCACCTTTCTAAGGCCATTATACACTATTTATTAAGATTAATTAAGATAATTCAAGTTTTAAATAGTGTATAATGGAAATACTTAAAAGAGGGAATGAAAATATTTATGAAGAAAAGGAAGAGAAATCGATTTGCGACTTTAATAATGAGCTTTCTGTTTCTATGTATGGCTTATCTATGTATAAGTGCTTTTATCCATCCAATCCTATTGGAAACAAAAAATCAAATCATTGAATTAGGATCAAAGTACAATCCAAGAGATAATATTGAACAAGTTTTTTTGCATTCAAACGATGATGTCAAAATAAAAAGTAATGTGAACGAAAAAAAAGTAGGAAGTTATACAACTACATACTCCATCAATAATAAAAAAACAATATGTAACGTTGAAGTAAAAGATACACAAGCTCCAACACTCGTAACCCAAACCTACACAACCGATTTAAAAGAAAATATAAAGCCAAAATCATTTATTAAAAAAATAAAAGATCAATCAAAATACACACTTTCATTTGAATCTAAGCCAACGAAAGATTCCAATCAACAAGTTGTGATTGTCGCAAAAGATGCCTACGGAAATGTATCTAAACAAGAAGCGACTTTAATTCGAAAAAAAGATAAGAAGAAACCAACCATCAAAGCTCCAGAAACCATTCATGTCATGAAAAATGAGAGTTATGACTTTGATAAAGATATTAAAGTAAAAGATAATTATGATAAAAAGCCAACTGTAAATATCGATACTTCAAACATCGATTTTGCAACACCAGGAAATTATAAGCTCACGGTTACAGCCACCGATCGTTCTGGTAATAAAGCCACAAAAGAAGTAAAAGTCGTTGTGAAGCATGCACAAAAGGTCGTCTATCTTACATTCGATGATGGTCCAAGCGAAAATACGGATAAAATATTAAAAATTTTAAAACAATACAATGCCAAAGCCACATTCTTTGTGACAGGAAACAATCAAAAGTATAATGATTCGATCAAAAAAGCATTCAAACAAGGTCATACGATTGGTTTACATACTTACTCTCATGATTATGCCAAGATATATACATCTACAGATGCTTATTTTGCTGACCTTCAACAAGTCAGTGATATGGTCAAAGGAATAACAGGCCAAGAAAGTAAAGTCATTCGTTTCCCTGGTGGCGCCAGCAATACGATTTCAGCCCAATACTCTCAAGGTATCATGTCAAAATTGGTTGATATGGTCCATGAAAAAGGATATGAATATTATGATTGGAACTGTTCAAGTTCAGATGCCGCTGCCAACACAGT
The DNA here is from genome assembly GCA_963595075.1 of Waltera intestinalis. Lineage (GTDB taxonomy): Bacteria > Bacillota_I > Bacilli_A > Erysipelotrichales > Erysipelotrichaceae > Holdemanella. The sequence goes on along the minus strand of CAVBGZ010000267.1, from coordinate 197 downwards.
CGCAACCGATACGATCATTCAAAGTTCAATCAGTTGTAACTATGACAACATTATGATTCTATTTCATGATTCTTCACCAAAGACAACAACCGTTGAGGCTTTGCCTTCCATTATTAAACACTATAAAAAAGAAGGCTATGTATTTAGAGCCATCACGAGTGATACACCTGAAGTTCATCATGGCGTTAATAATTAAA
>CAVBGZ010000266.1:0-2905 GCA_963595075.1 Waltera intestinalis | reverse complement strand
TAAAGTTGATGAATTCCATTCCAATTACCGAATAATCGCTTTGAACATTTGTTTCGAGACTTGTCAATAATTATGTGTAATCTTTTTGATAATGTTAATAACTTTATTTCTTAATCACATCTTCATCTTCTTCATAACCTACATCGATGTAGGTTATGAGCTATGAGGCTATCTCAAACCCCATGTCTGATTTTTCATTTTCAGTAAGTTCACTAAAGCCTCTTAATCTTCTTGTCTTTCTTTCATACTTAATGATAGCACTAGCAAGCACGATAATGCCGTTCTCTTCTGAATTGATAAGTCTTCTCTTCTTAGTTTCGCTCTTGATAATAGAATTCACGCTTTCAATTTGATTCGATGTATATAGCGATGTACGCAAGCATTTAGGGAAGTCTAAATAGGTATCAAGTCCTTTAGTTTCTGACAACAATCTCATGCGTTTTGGATACGCTCTTTGCCATTTACAAACGAACGAACTCAATCTATTTTGAAACTCTTCTTTAGTAATTACTTCTGGTGCATACACATGCTTAAAATCTTCAGCTATTTGCTTTTGATCTTTCTTATGAACGTCTTTACAAATGTTTCTTGAAATATGAACAAGACATCTTTGATGCTTTGCATCTGGAAAGACTTCTTTAATTGCATCTGTCATACCATTAAGACCATCGGTTATGAATATTTTTGGATCAGTAAGACCTCTGCTTTTAAGGCTTTGAATAGCTTCAATCCAACTCTGTTTTCCTTCGTTTGGATGGATAAAATATCCAATAACCATCTTATTTCCAGTTGATGTTACACCAACTGCTACTTCCACACATTCTTTGACAACATATTTGTTGCCATTAGGATCTATTGTTTTAAATGGAACATAGGTTCCATCAAGATAAACAATAGGACAATTAGGAATGTTTCTGGTTTTGAATTTTTCAGCTTCTTCTACCATTTCATTCACTATTTTAGCTATGGTGGCTCTAGATATAGAATGACCTGTTATCTCTTCGATTTGTGTCGCTATATCGTTTTGAGAAAGCCCCTTTAAATACAGTGTTTGAATCAGTCCTTCTAAATCATCAATAGTTCTTGAATATGGCTTTAAAAGCGTAGTATGGAATAGTGTAAGGCGATCCCTTTTAACATCTACGTTAATGTCACCAAACGAGGTTTTAAAAGTTCTTCCATAAGCTCCATTCTTTTGGACATGTACTCCCTTACTTTTTAAATCTTCAATGAAACTAAGAAATTCTTCATCAAGAAGCTTTTGCAAAGTTTTCTCAATGCATTGTCTAACGTATTCATCTAGATCTTGTTTTATTTCATTGTAAATTTCTACTGGGTCGGATTTAAGATAATGTGTTAAAATATTCATGGCGCAATCCTTTCAATGTTTATTGTCATTAACATTATACAGGGTTGACGCCCTTTTTTTATCCATTCATTCCGGAATGAATGGATAAATATCTTTTACACATAATTTATTCTACTTCCTTTTCTTTTTTCATTGGATACCTCATAGTTATTTATAGTGATTTTAATTTGTTTTTTATAGAATATCAAAAAATAAATCAATTGAACAAATTTTTAAGAATATATTTTTTTGGTTAAGGTGATGGACTATATTTATTGTCTCAATGTAGTTTAGTCTTTATATTTACTAGATTTAACATTAAATTGGGATATACCAAATATAGATCTAAATATGACAGCTTTGATATCTTCTAATTGTAGTGACGATAATAGAGAATTTATATTATGCTCAATTTTGATTGTTTTTGTTTATTTTGACTATTTTAATTCTTAAAAAATGATTATTGTTCAATGTAACCGCTCAATCGAGCATAAATGAAAAACAAATGTACTAAATTCAAAATTAAAATTTTATAATATTCATATATTTAGAAAGGAGCCAATATATATGGCAAATCGTTTCGTCTTAAATGAAATTTCCTATCATGGACATGGAGCAATCGAAAATATTGTTCCTGAAGCATTGAACAGAGGTTTCAAAAAAGCTCTTGTTTGTTCTGATCCTTCTCTTGTAAAGTTTGGAGTTACAGCTAAGGTCACTGATCTTCTTGACAAAGCTGGTATCGCTTATGAACTTTATACTAACATCAAACCAAATCCAACTATTGAAAATGTAACTTCCGGTGTTGATGCTTGTAAAAAAGCAGGTGCTGATTTCTTATTAGCTATCGGTGGTGGTTCTTCAATGGATACAGCAAAAGCTATCGGTATCATCATCACCAATCCTGAATTTGCAGATGTTCGTTCTTTAGAAGGTGTTGCACCCACTAAGAAACCATGCCTTCCAATCTTTGCTGTTCCAACTACTGCTGGTACTGCTGCTGAAGTCACAATCAACTACGTAATCACTGATACTGAAAAGGTCAGAAAGTTCGTTTGCGTTGATGTTCACGATATTCCAGTTGTCGCTTTTGTCGATCCAGATATGATGTCTTCTATGCCAAAAGGCTTAACTGCATTCACTGGTATGGATGCTCTTACTCATGCAATCGAAGGATATATCACAAAAGGTGCATGGGAAATGTCTGATATGTTCCACATCAAAGCTATCGAAATCATCGGAAAGAGCTTAAGAAAAGCTGTTGAAAATGATCCAGATGGAAGAGAAGGAATGGCTCTTGGTCAATATATCGCTGGTATGGGATTCTCCAATGTCGGTTTAGGTATCGATCATGCAATGGCTCATACTCTTTCTGCTTATTATGATATTCCACATGGAAAAGCTTGCGCGATGCTTCTTCCTATTGCTATGGAATTCAATGCTCCAGTTTCTGGAACTAAGTACAAAGATATTGCTATTGCTCTCGGTGTTGAAGGCGTTGAAAACATGTCTCAAGAAGAATACAGAGCTGCTGCAATTGCTGCTGTTAAGAAACTT
>CAVBGZ010000265.1:0-2932 GCA_963595075.1 Waltera intestinalis | reverse complement strand
TTACGCTGTTCCCAAGCTTCAGTGAATCCTTTGAATCTTATTTGAGGTTTTAATACGTTTTCAGCCATATTTATTCACCTCCAAGAAGTTTCATAAGTTCTTTTAAGCCTAAAGTGTCATCTTCATTTGCATCCAAGTCATTTAGCATTGATATTAAGTCTTTTTCAGTATTTTTAATATCATTATCAATATCAATCAAAGTTGTCTCATATTTTTTAGCTAAGTTATTTACAGCCTTAGTTAATGAATCAATAATAGATTTAGGTAAATCATTAATCTTATCTAGTAATGGTGAGATCCATTTCTTAGATAATAAAGATAATGATTGCTCTTGTGACATAGTTTCGATTGTGTCTTTTGTTTTAGAATCCAAATCACTTGTTAAAGCCTTTAGTTCTTTCTTTAATTTAGATTCTTCCTCTATCAAATCAGCAACTTCAACCACTGTTTTTTCAGCAAGTGAAAGAATGTTTCTTTGTTTCTTTAACGTTTTTGCATGTTTTTTTACATTTGCATTTACAAATGCGTCGTTTTCTTCGCTTAAATCATCGCTAATTTCAGATTTGTCATCTTCTGATAAGTTCTCTAGCTTTTCAGTATATAAGGAAGTAATTTCTGCTAATCTATCGTTTAATGAAGAAAGTTTATCTTTCTCTTCCTTTAAATATTCGTTTTGGACTAATTCGAAAGGAATAACATGCCCTTTCCAACCATCTTGAACTTCATATTCTTTGTTATCTTTTTTCTTTGTGACCATAACAGGATCAACTTTATTTAGAGAAGAAAGACCTTCAGTTTGAATGATTTCAAGGTCAGTTGAAATAGTTTTCCATGCTTCAGCTAACAATTCATAAGCTGTATATTTATCTACTAAAGCAGTATCCTTCAATCTATTGAAAATTTCATTAGATATGATTTCTTCTACTTGAGATACATTTAAAGCACTGCATTGACCAATTAATAAATCTTCAAGGTATGAACCAAAATCAGAGAATTTATCTTTATATGAGTTTTCAAATGTTTCTACATCTTTGTTCTTAGCAATTGTTTCTTTTATATCTCTGACAGCTAATTTAGAGTAGTTATCTTTGATTGGTGTAAATAATTCACCTTTTAAAGATGGAAATGCATTCCAGTAATCATGAAGTTCGTTGATTTCAGAGTTTGGAATTCCACCTAGCATTGTTGAACAAATATCATATGATTCGGCTTTTTCACTAGAATCTACATATCTAGGAATGTTTAGGTTATAGTCGTTATTTCTAATTTCATCTTTTGAAACAACACGAGAATATTTATCAATAGAAATTCTATTGATATATGTATCAACTATTTTCTTGATATCACATGCTCTTAACTTGTTATTTTTGCATTCTTTGATAAATCCTTTAGAGGCATCAATAATTAAAACATCACTATTATCTCTTTTCTTCTTTAGAACCATGATGATAGTTGGAATACCTGTTCCAAAGAAAATATTAGCTGGTAAGCCTATAATAGCGTCGATATTATCGTTTTCAATTAAGTTCTTACGTATTTCACCCTCTTCACCGCCACGGAAAAGAACACCATGTGGAAGAACAATGGTCATAATACCATCGTCTTTTAAGTGGTAAAGGTCATGTAATAAGAATGCGTAATCAGCTTTCGATTTAGGAGCTATACCATAATTAGAGAATCTTGCATCCTCGTGTGGTTCCCATTTTTGAGAATAAGGCGGATTTGAAACTACAGCATCAACATATAACGCTTCATAAGTGTTTTCCTTATCGCCCTCATCAAAATATGGCCAGTCATCAGCTAAAGTATCTCCACATCTAGCAACAATGTTGTCTGGTTTAATTCCTCTCATTACAAGATTCATTCTAGTCAGTGAGTATGTGTTTTCCTTCAATTCTTGTGCATAATATTTGATCTTATCTTTATCTTGTAAATATTTAGAAACACTTTGTCCGATATTGATAAGAAGCGATCCTGAACCTGATGTTGGGTCATAAATTTGGATAGTATCTTTGTCTTTCAAGTGATTTGCAACAATTTGAGACATCACTAAAGAAACTTCATGTGGTGTATAGAATTCACCAGCTTTTTTTCCTGCGTTAGCAGCAAAATTGCTGATTAAATATTCATAAATGTAACCTAACACATCGTATCCTTGCTTATCATCCATAGGAATAGGATTAATTAGATTAATTAATGAACTAATAGCTTTTGTTCTAGCACCAGAAGTATCACCGAGCTTAGAAAGACCAGTATCTAGTGTATCAAAGATGTTTTCGAATACTTTCTTGTGATTTTCATTGATGTTTCTCTTAAATGCAGATAAGGCATCGTTTACATCCTTAGCATCAAAATCAGATCCTTTTTCAAGCCATGTTGAAAATAAATCGTTATAAGCAATGAAATATCCATAACGATCTCTACAAGTCTTGTATAAATCTTCATTTGTTTCTACTAGATATTCTTTTAAGTCTTCTTTTTCCCATCCATCAGCTAAAAGACCTTCTAATTCCTTGTCAGAAAGGAACTTATAGAAAATAAAGCCTAAGATATAATCCTTATAATCGTTAGCCTCTATCTTAGAACGCATGTCATTTGCAGACTTCCATATTCTTGCTGCTAATTCTTGTTTATTCATTGATGTATTTCTCCATTTCAATATTATTTTTTTTGCAAAGTTCTCTTATTTTTCTTTTTGCTTTAATGGTTGGTGCGGTTCTCCCGTTTTCCCACCTATTAACTGACGCAAACGAAACTTCTAGTTCCTCTGCTAATTCTGTTTGAGTTAATAGTAATTTATCTCTCAAATCTTTTATCAAAACTGCGTAATTCATGATGTAAAACCTCGTTTTCTCTATTATAGCACGGATATAGCATTTATTACCTTAGATAATGAAATTTCCCAAAAAAATTATTCTTGGGAACAGCGTAA
>CAVBGZ010000264.1:0-2967 GCA_963595075.1 Waltera intestinalis | reverse complement strand
TACATAATCAGGTTTTACATAGCTGAATATATCATTTTTCTTTTGATTGCTTTTATCTGATTCAAGTGATTGTTTGCAATATTTCTCAACAAACATCTTAGATTCTTGAATTTTTAATGTGTTTTGAGCGAATTCATCAATTGCAGTAAGTTGCTCTTTTGTGACTTTCTCATCCAAATAGCAATCATACTCAATAGGCAATTCAAAATTTCTATCCCAAACACATAAATTAATACTATTAATCAAAATAATCACCTCCATGTTTTCCTACCATCCAACCATATTCACTAACGCCTCCGAGATGTCCCCAAGTTGCATTAATTTCTGTAGGAACCAATTGCATTGTTTTCAAATTATTCATTTCATGCCAAGTCAAACCGTTTAAAGTTCTATAATTTGAAACATCACGCGCAGACCATTTTTGACCACTATATTTAATCTTTGTCCAGTATTCAGCAAGCAATTCATCAGCCTGTCTAAAGTTTGATGTTCTATTATCAGTCATATTTGAAATAGTCACTTGCCTAATCGCATAATCAGAAAAATCTGGCACACAATTTTTATAACTTATTCTATCGACTACCATTCCATTTTTACAAGTGATTGGCTCATCAAGAACAAAGTCTGATTCACCACGTTCGCCAGTCCAATGACCACGTTCGCCATCAATAGGTGTTCGATCTAGTCTTGCTTTATATTTGCTGTACGGCGTTCCATGTTTTTCGTAATACTCATACCCTTCCAATCCGCCCTCAACGGCACCAATAACAGATCCCCACATATATCCATCAGCGCCGCTATTAATTGCCTGTTCTGCAGCTGAGACACCAACTTTATCCCAATCAACATTATCCCAATCAATAGTGTTCGTATCTGTAGTCGTAAGAGTCTTAACCATATTATATCCAGCGTAAGAAGCACTTGCCAAACTAATCCCCGCTATCGCAAGTTTAATGCCAAAAGCAACACTAGCAGCCGTGCTACCTCCAGATGGTATCGCCAAAACAGCTGAAATAGTAGCAATCACAAATCCAGCAACTGCAACTGAAAAGCCTATAATCGCAGATGTTCTACCAGATTCATCAATCTCATCGGCAGCTCCGGTAGTTGCACCGGTCAGTCCCCCAATCAAAGTACCTATAGCGGCGCCTTTCAATGCAGCCGGGGCAGCCGCGGCAACAATGCTTCCAACAGCACCCTCTAATCCTGCGACACTCATTATTGTTAAAGTGATTATAACTCCAGTTCCAATAGCAACTTTGGTTAACAATGGCCCTAACTCAATGTTATCTCCAAATACGCGGTCCATCTGTCCATGCTCAGAAAATTCGTTTATATTTTCTTGTGGCACATAAATTGTAGTGCAAAAAACAACTTCCTTTATTTTGTCTTCTTGAATCAATAATTCAGTTACTTTGTCCTCAATGACAAGAATTTCTTTTATATACACTTCTTCAGAAATGATTTGATTTAACATTTCTTCATTAATTATGTCACCAGAATTTTCATCATCTATTATTACATCCTGTCCAATGCTATCACTCCAAGATTCACGAGATGCATATTGTCCATTAGAACAAGAAAACAAAGAAATTGAAACAAAAAAAAGAATAAATGTACATAATCGTTTTATATTTTTCATTGTTACAATATCCTCCTATTTAAGAATTTATAGTAGTTATATTTTAACAAAATTCCTGATTTGTTACAATATCTTGTAAAATTTTGAGTTCTTCAAGTCTAGGCACAAAACCATAAAGAGATGAAATTAGCACTCTTGATTTTTGCCTTAGTTAAAGGCTTTTTGGCTTCTATTCGAGAACTAATAAGCCTTTTTAAGACTTTGTAGAGAGTGGCAAGACTTTCCAAAAAGCGTGGAATTTTTAGTGGAGAAGAAATTTCCACTACTCAAGTGGGGGATCTTCCTCTAATAACCAAGATTTCTCAAGCCATTTCGGGTGAAGTCGACCTCTCAACTTCCACTACTATTTTACAATTTTTTAAAGGGGCTTTCGAATAGTGGAAACTTAGAAATTTTCTACTACTACAAAAGATAAATCAATATAACAAAATGAAATTTCTTCACTTCTTAATAAGAAGAATCTAACGCTTCATTTGTCACGCCACTACTTGGGTGTGATGCAAATACGGGTGTAGGTCCAGTCCTCCCGAGAATCAATTTTATAGCATCGTTAACTGTCTGAAAAGCAATATTACCAAAACAAGTTATTTTTGTATATGATTTTTTTCTTAATAAAGTTGCCATATTTATCTTACATGATAATCTACTAGATACGTTTGGTTTTTTATCTCTGTTATTATTTAGTTTTTCTAGGAAACAGCATACTGCTTCAGCGATATCATAATCGGTTCTCAAAACACCTTTCTAAAAAAGAGTTTCTCATTCTTGCAGCACATGAATGTGGGTTACTAGAATCTAATGGTATTCTCTTACCGCTAACAGTTGATTTTCCGCCATTCCACTCATCAAATCCAGGAGCCTGAAGGACAAGAAGATAACTTGAGTTGTTATTTTCAAATTTAAGGTTCATGGCCTTTGATTTATAATAAGAACATCCAATACAATTAAAAGCCATATAAGCCTCCAACATTTATTCTAATTTTGTTAGATAAAAATTATTACAATCAGGTTCCCCAATACAATGATGACATTCATACAGTGAATCAAAATTTTCTAAATGACCATCAATAATTTTTCTTTGTCGATTAACACATGTTATTATTTTACAATGAGTTACCAATATCATAGCCGAATTTTTATTTGTTAGATGAATATGATTTATCAAATCACTAATTCTCATTACGTTTTCAAAATCAAGATTATTTAATGGTTCATCAATTATCATTAATTTTGGTTGATTTCTACATACTAAGCCAAGGAAAATCGATATCATGCGCTGTTCTCCACCACTTAATTTGCACGGAATTGATTTTAAAGTTATGCGT
>CAVBGZ010000263.1:0-2981 GCA_963595075.1 Waltera intestinalis | reverse complement strand
AAAAATGGATTTAAAAATAGAAAATATTATTTTAGTGATGTTCTGCCCATTTTAAATGGTTAAAATCCAAAAAAATATAAAAAATAGTTAAAAAATCATTTACATAATAACGATATAGCGATATTATAATATTGCGTTATGTGATAACGCTTTGTAATGCTGTTGGTTCTATGGGACCAAGTAGGAGGATATTATGAATAAATTACAAAAAACATTTAAAGTAAAGGCAAACACATTTAGAAAGCTTGATGATCCTTTTGAAAATGGAAAATCAAAAAAATATGTATTCTATGTGAAAGTTGCGAATGTGCCTGAAGGAATTCCAATGGATACCAATCCTAGGGAACAAAAATTGACTTCTGCAGTTGGCAAGGCCATTGAAGATTCTTTACTAAGCAATGACGGTTATTTTCATTTAAAAAATAGGGGTATCGTTGTTTCTGCAAAAAAGGTAGTCTTTAATAATGTCAAGGAAGAAGTTACGTTAGAATTTGATGATAATTCAGTTCACGGAAATATTGATGGTGGTCATACTTATAAAATCGTTTGTGAACATAAAGAGGATAATTTAGACCAATATGTTCAATTTGAAGTTATGACAGGAGTTGAAGATATAATTGAGGATTTAGCAAGAGCGAGAAACACATCTGTTCAAGTAGATGAAAAATCTATGGCTGAATTAGCACAAAAATTCGAACCAATTAAGGAAGGCCTTGAAGGTATGCCATTCTTTAAGAGAATTGCGTTTAAACAAAATCAAATAGAAAAAGATAAAGAAACTGGAAAAAATTTAAAAATGATTGATGCTCGTGAAGTTGTATCAATTATTAGTATGTTTGATATAGAAAGATATGTGGGTAACAATCATCCAACTCAAGCCTATTCTTCTAAATCTAAAATGTTAGAAAATTATCTTGAGGATCCAGAAAAATTCAGAAAATTTGTTAATATTACGCCAGATATTTTTGATTTATATGATGCAATTGAAATGGAATTTGCTGATGCGTATAATTCTAGAGGCGGAAAATATGGAAGAAAGAAATATGCTGGCTATAAAGATGGAAAAGTTATTGGTAAAAGCAAATTTGGTGGTCATGATTTAAAATATAAAATTCCGGATGGATTAATGTATCCAGTGGTTTCAGCATTTAGGACAATGGTTGTTTACAATGAAAATACTGACAGATATGAATGGTACAATGGTGAGGAACCAATCAAAGTATGGACTAGATGTAAAGAAGAATTAGCAAGTAAGATTATGAATTTTGCTTCTTCAATCGGGGACAATCCTAATGCTGTTGGTAAAGATTCCAACATTTGGGATTTAGCTTATATGACTGTCATGTTACAAAGATAGGTGACAACTAATGAGCTATTGTATTAGAATTAGATTAAAGGAACTACTCGACGAAAGAGGTATGAAGCAGAAAGAACTTGCTGAAAAGACTTCTATTAGAGAGTCGACAATTAGTGATATATGCAGAGGTTCAAGAACAGTAATGAATTTTGAACATATTGCTAAAATAGCTGAAGTCTTGGAAATAAAAGATATACGAGAAATCATTGAATTAAAAAAATTTGATGATTAGCATATTTAAATAATATTTTATAAGGAATAAGGTACACTCTTCAGCTAGTAGATGAGTGTGCCTTTATTTTTAAGAAAAAAGGGTGAACAATATGATTACATGGAATTTTCCTAGTGCTAATGGGTTGGGTACACAAGGAATATCAAATAGCGGTGTTGAAACATTCAAAGGAAATACAATGGAATCTTTGACAAGAGAAATCTGTCAAAATTCTCTAGACGCTTCTAATGGACAAAAAACAGTTAAATTAGAATTTAAACAGTTTAGTATTACAAAAAGTAACTTTCCAGGTTTTGATTCACTATATAAAAATATGAAAGCAGCAAAAGAGTATTGGGAGAAAAGAGATAATAAAAAATCAATTGATTTTTTTACAAATGCATGCCATATGCTTGAATCTAATTTAATTCCTGTGCTTCGTATTAGTGATTTCAATACTACTGGATTGACAGGAAGTGATGATACAACTGAGAACTCTGCCTGGTACAGTATGGTATGCTCAGAAGGTGTATCAAATAAGTCAGGATCTGATAGTGGTAGTTTTGGAATAGGAAAATCCTCGATTTATGCTGTGTCATCTTTGCGAACAGTTTTCTTTAATACATATGATATAAATGAAGAATCTGCTACTCAAGGCGTGTCAAAATTAGCATCTTTTACAATCGATAATGAGAAAAAGTTTGGCTTAGGGTACTATGGAAATATTCAATCAGATGGTTCAACCACTTGTTGTGAAAGTATAGATAAACTAGAGAACTTATATTTTAGAAATGATTATGGTACGGATATATTTATTATGGGTTTTAACAATTATTCTGATTGGAAAGATTCTATTGTTAAGTCCATATTAAATAATTTTTTGCTGGCTATTTATAATTCTGGCTTAGAGGTAACAGTGCAAGATGTTGTTATTAATAGTAAAACGCTAGATGTGCTTCTTCAAAAATATAAAGATTCATGTTCATCTGCTTATAATTATTATCAAGTTTTAATATCAGATGTGGCTACTTTTGAAAATAGTACTTTATTTCCAAATATAAAAGGTACTGTAAAATTAAAAATTTTAATTTTTAAGGATGCTTTAGCAAATAGAACGGTTTTAATGTCTAGAAGTAACGGTATGAAATTGTTTGATAAAAATCGTATTTCTAGTAGCATTCAATTTTCTGCCATTCTTACCATGGAAGGTGATCAGTTAAACCAGTTTTTTGCCAAGATGGAGGATCCGACACATTCAAAATGGGAAGCAGATCGATATGATCAAGAAAATAAAATTAATTATGCAAAGAATAATTTAAATGCTTTAAATAAATGGATTAAAGATACAATCATTAAGCAAGGAACAGAAATTTATGGAGAAGAAATTGAAGTTAAAGGTATGGAGGGCTTGCT
>CAVBGZ010000262.1:0-3004 GCA_963595075.1 Waltera intestinalis | reverse complement strand
CAAGCCGGAAATTTGAGGCATCCCATTAAAAATATAGGACTATGCGTAATTGCTAAACAGTAATTGATTTATATAGAATAGGAAAATAAATCAATCATAGGATGCCGAGTACATATAGAAATTTATGAGAAATAATTTAAAAAAATCAATTGATAAAATCTATATATATCATAAAATAAGAAATTTTCAATCAAGTTTTATCTAAAAAAGGGCATTTCAACCCCTATTTAGCAAAAAACAATGAAAAAGAACCATAACCTTCCAGTCCGAATAAACTAGATTCGTTACAGTTCTTGTCATTTCTTATTCTTGAGTTTCTTGGTTTTCAGTTGCCTGAGGATATTGTGTCTTCATATAGGCAAAACGCTTTGTAAGCCAGTTATATAGATAATCCATTTGGTCTGGTACTGTACTCAGTGCAACAACATCATTTGGTTCTGGCCAAACATATTTACCCATGATATTCCATTTTGCGAAGTTACGATTCAATGCATTCTGATACATTTGGTAATATCCATCTGCATTTGTCGAATCAGCTAAGGAGATGACGTCTACGAAGGTTTGGTTATAGGAATAGATTTTCTGAGTGACGAGCTGCTTGAATTCAGAATGTCTCAATAGATACATATAGAAGATATTGGCAGTATTTGCCCATAATCTTGCATCTGGAGAACATCCTGTAGAGGAACCCATATTGTAATTGATATTTCCAGCTCCGATATCGAAATCCCAGACAGGACCTGCTTCCAGTTTTCCATCCTTATCCTTCACAAGATAGAAGGAAGAATAGCCACAATCATTATTTGCAAATAGTTCTTGAATCAAATATGTCTCTGCGAAAGACTCTACATCCATGAGATTCGTGATTGTCTCCCAGTTTGTTCCTTGCATCGCTGTAAAGCAATTATCCATATATGTTTTGATATATGAAATGCATGTTTCATGATTATTGATGAAATATTCATCTTCGATGTCTGGAGTTTTAAATGCAAAAGAAAATCCATTGCTTTGGAAATAGGATTCATTCAGGACAGCTCCATCCGCTTCGATTCTCGATGGCTGATCAAGTTCCATCAGATATCCTGTATTTCCATCGGTTGCTTCACTTTCATCGATATCGACTCTTCCGCTACCAGTCTCAATCTGATCCGTCAAAAGATAAACACCAACATAAACACCATTCAGATAGACATCGACATATTGTCTTGCAGGGCTAAAAGAAATCGAATTCATTCGGCTTGATAATTCATAAGCCAATGCATTTCTCGACAATGACTTATCGAAGTAATTGGCTAAAAGAACCCAACTCTTTGCTTTATAGGAAGAGCCAAATAAGGACTGCTTCTTATCGAATTTGATCTTATATGGTTTCTTTGGCTGTCCCCAAGTCGAGTTTCCTCTTCCTTTTACCTTGCCGGCTAAATTGGATAAGTCATATTGATTGTTTTCAGTTCCACCAATTGAGATTGTCGCATTCACATAGGTATCTTTCGAAGCAATCTCTGCTTTTTCTTCCGTATTGATTTCAATATAAGGAAGTTCAAGCTGATCAATCGAATAATCACCGACTAAAACAACATCGTTTGTCAAAGCTTTTTGAACATCAAAATCCTCATTTTCAGCTTTCCAATCATTGAAAACATAGCCTAATCTCTCAGGAGCATCGATTAAGTTATCAATTGTTGTACCATAATCAAAAGTATCAACCGAATAGATCGCATCATTCACCATATAGGTAATGGAAACGCTATTCGGATGGAATCCTGCATATAAAGTTATATCTTCCAAAGCTATAAATTCACTTGAAGCAAGCTTCGTTGTCTCGATATCGCTATACCAGCCGGTAAAGGCATAATCATCCTTGCTAGTCACCTGTGAAATTTTCACTTCTTCACCCCTGCAATAGGTAATATCCTCAACTTCACTGCCAACATTCGTTTCAAAATGAACAGTGACAGCAAGCTTCCCTAATGCTAAATCACGAATCCAATCCTTTTCAGTACCAGGATAGTTTGGATAATTCTCTACATAGATGTCATAAGCGGACTTACCGTCAGTACCATCTTTGCCATCTTCGCCCTGCTCACCTTGGATACCTTGCTCACCTTTTTCACCATCAGAGCCATCACTACCCTTTATATTTCCTATTTTTGTCCATACACCATCATTTTTGGAATAATAATCAAAGGTCGAAGTATCAATATAGCTATCACCATCTTTACCGAGTGAATTATCAGGTATTCCTTTACCTGAAAGAATTGAAAGACCATCTGATCCATCCGTGCCCTTTTCACCCTGAGCACCCGTCTCTCCAGTATCTCCTTTTTCTCCATCGATACCATCACTACACTTTATATTACCAAGTTTTATCCATGAACCATCTTTTTTTGAATAGTAATCAAAGGTTAGAGTATCAATGTAGCTATCACCATCTTTACCGAGTGAATTATCAGGATTCCCTTCTCCAACGAGCAAAGATAAACCATCTGACCCATCATTTCCCTTTTCACCTTGAATTCCTTGTTCCCCTTGTGGACCAGTCACATAAGAAGTACTTGTTCCACAAGAACATAAGCCTAAAGCCAAGGCTGAAACGAATAAAGCAATTTTTCTCTTCATAATACACTCTTTCTTTCAAAAGACTAAAAAAAGTCTTAAGTTATAAAACCAAGACTTATTAAAAGTGTAATATGCATTACCCCCCCGTTTGCAAGCGCTTAACTCGAACATAAACAAGAGGAGCAAGGTTTCATTCAATATACCATTATTCGTAATATTTTTCTAGATATTGACATGACAATTTTCGTTGAAAATGACAACCCAAGATTGGTCATCTACTTTTTCTCAATTATTTCTATCTTCGATTCATGTTTTAAGGTTTTTGAATCATAATTGATGCCGATAAGCATCACGTTCCCTTTATATGAACCGAGTGCATCGATATATTCTTTCTTCTTGATTTGATCGATTGCATTCAGAGCACAATCATCCGCTTTCAGTTCGA
>CAVBGZ010000261.1:0-3014 GCA_963595075.1 Waltera intestinalis | reverse complement strand
AGGAGGAATATTTTTATGAATAAACCTTATATTATTTGTCACATGATGACATCTGTAGATGGGCGAATTGATTGTGCAATGACAGAGCAGCTTCCTGGTGTACAAGAATATTATATATAGTACATTGGAATCTTTTGATGCACCGACACGTGTGAGTGGTCGTGTGACGGCAGAGCTAGAAATGGCCATACCTGGAAAGTTTTCATGTAAGGTTGGTACACCACTTAAAAAGGAAGAGTTTCATAAAGCTTTTATCGCTGAAGGTTATGAAATCGTAGTTGATACGCATGGTACATTGCTTTGGAAAAATCAGGAATATGAGAAGAGACCAATACTAATTTTGACAAGTGAAAATGTAAATAGGGAATATCTAGACTATTTGACAGATAGACATATTTCTTGGATTGCTTGTGGTAAGGAACGTATTTGAGTATTCCACGCAGTAAGAGCCACATCATCCACGATTGAGACCCACCCATTCCATCACACAGAACCACCCAATCCATTATAGAGAGCCATTTTTCCACTTTGAGTTGTAAGATGTAATTGTAGAATCTTGAATTCTACATAGATCTTGCGACTGGAGGTGTTTTTTTATGCGAGATTTAAAACGTATTCTTGAACTTAGATTCAAGAACTATTCTCAGCGAGATATTGCGAGAATGCTTAAAATATCACGTAATACGATTCGTGATGTTTTTAATGCATCAGATGCTTCTGGTGTGTTTTGGGACAAGGCTTATAACTTGAGTGAAAGCCAGTTAGAGGAACTCCTGTTTCCTAAAAATGGATTGGATGTTTCTTATGCTCAACCTGATTATGATTATGTTCATAAGGAATTATTGAGGGTTGGTGTCAGCTTAAAAATGTTATGGAAGGAATATGTGGATTCATGTTCAGAATCACATAAGGCTTATTTAAAATACAGTGCCTTCTGTAATAATTATTCTTCTTATGTCAAAAAGAACAAGCTGACCATGCATATCAAACAAAAGCCTGGAGATAAGATCATGGTCGATTGGGATGGGAAAACTTTAAAAGTCCATGACCGTTCCTTAAATCAAGAAGTGACTGCTTATCTGTTTGTAGCTGTACTTCCTTTTAGTATGTATTGTTACGTTGAAGCCTGTCCTAGTATGGATTCTAAAAACTGGATCAATGCCCATATTCATGCCTTTGAATATTTTGGTGGTGTCACTCGTATTCTTGTTCCTGATAATTTAAAAACTGGTGTTATTCAACACAAAAAATATGAGGATCCTGTTTTAAATAAGTCTTACCAGGAAATGGCCGACCATTACGGAATGGCAATTCTTCCTGCCAGGGTAAGAAGTCCAAAAGATAAGGCATCAGCGGAAGGTTCCGTGTATAGTATTGCCACAACGATAATTGGCTTATTACGTAATCGTACCTTCTTTACTTTTGAAGCGTTAAATAAAGCGATATTGATTGAATTAAACAAACTAAATGAAGAGCCATTTCAAAAAAGAGATGGTTCTAGAAAATCCGTATATTTAGATGAAGAAAAAGATTTTATGAATCCATTACCAGAATTTCCATTTGAACTAAGTGAATGGAAAATGGCTACTGTTCAAATGAATTATCACATCCAGATAGATAAAATGAATTACTCTGTTCCTTATGAGTATGTAGGAAAATGTGTTGAAGTTAAATTATCAAAAGACTGGATTACTGTTTTTTATAAGAAAAATCAGATTTGTGAACATAAAAGACTATATGGACGTAGAAATCAGTATTCTACCAATGAAGCTCATATGCCTAAAAATCATCAATTGTTCATGTGGAATAAAGAAAGATTTATTCAATGGGCTACAACTATAGGACCATCAACTCTTGAGATTATTAATAGAATATTTGCTCGATATAAAGTTGAAGAGCAAGGATATAAGAGCTGTTTGTCTATTTTAAAGTTAGGTGATAAATATTCACAGGCAAGATTAGAAAATGCGTGTAAGTTGGCGCTCTCCCGCTTATCTAATCCTACCTACAAGAATATTAAGTTGATACTGGAATCCGGTCAAGATGAAGTAAATCATGAACAACAAGATAATAAAAATGAAGATATGACTTATGCCTTCACAAGGGGCGCAGATTATTACGGAGGAAAACAATAATGAAACAAGAAGTATATGAAAAACTAAGAGATATGAGATTACCTATCATGGCGGAAGAATATAAAAAACAATCTGAAACCCCAGATACACAAGCCATGTCATTTGATGACCGATTTGAAATCATGGTCACCAATGAATATGATTCACGTATCAACCATACAATTGAAAGGTATATTAAAAGTGCAAAATTTTATGATTCAAGCGCAAATATACAGGATATCAATTATAAACCAGATAGAGAAATCAATCGTGGAATGATTGAAGAATTAAGTACAAACGCATATATCCAACAAGGATTAAACATAATCATCATAGGAGCTTCTGGCTCAGGAAAAACATGGATGTCGAACGCATTTGGAGTCAATGCATGTCTACAAAGATTTCGCGTAAGATATATACGACTTCCAGATTTGTTTCAAGAAATAGAAGAATCAAGAGTACAAGGGAAATATCAAAGATATATGAATAATCTAAACAAATTTGATTTATTGATACTCGATGAATTTCTTTTAACACAACCCAATGATTCAGAGAAAAATGATCTTTTTGAAATTATACAAATGAGAACGGATAGAAAATCAACAATCTTCTGCAGTCAATGGGCTCCAGAAGGATGGCTTTCTAAATTAGGAAACGGTCCCTTGGCTGACGCCATATTAGATCGAATTCGAAATTCGTCTTATACACTCTTACTTAAAGGAAGGTCATTAAGAGAAGATTATTCAAAAATCAAATAATAAAAACAGAGCCATTTCGATTCGAAGTGGCTCTGTTTCATGGATTAGGTGGCTCTCACAAATGGATTCAGTGGATCTGTTCATATGGATTGAGTGGCTCTATTTTCGTGGATTAGGTGGCTCCGCCACCATGGAATATTCA
>CAVBGZ010000260.1:0-3016 GCA_963595075.1 Waltera intestinalis | reverse complement strand
ATTGACTATTGAACCTAAAGATATTTCTGATGCCACTGTTACATTAGGTAAGGCACTTGTTTATTCTGGCTCTGAACAAACACAAAAAGTGGAATCCGTAGTAGTTGATGGAATGGATGTTACATATTCAGTAAGTGGTAATAAGGCTAGTAAGGCTGGAAGTTATACATTAACGATTACGGGTACAGGTAACTTTACTGGTTCTGTATCAGCAACTTATACTGTTGTGCCTACAAAGGCAGAACAGTTCAAAGAAAATGCTGATGGAAAGCTTGAATATGGTAAAGGAACAATTTCAATCAATACAAATGGTTCTGGTAATTTAGTAACAAGTAAATCTGAATTAGTTGAAATGCTGATTTCTAATGGAAGCTTTACTACAAGTGAACTAGAAGATATCTATAATGGTGGAAATGTTGATATTACATTAAAGATTACGGATGTAAGTGATGTACTTTCTGATTATGTTAAATCTAGTATGAAAGTGTCTGGATTTACTCTTGGAAATCAGTTCTTAGATATTAGTTTGTATAAGGGTGAAGAAAAGATTCATACGACTTCTGGTAAGGTCAAGATTACAATTGATGTTCCAGATGAACTAATCAATAAGGATAGTAGTGTTAAGCGTACTTATTATGTGATTCGAAATCATAATGGCGAAGTTTCTAATATTGATGGTACGTTTAATGAAAAGAATCAAACCTTTACTTTTGAAACAGATAAGTTTAGTGCTTATGTATTAGCTTATAAAGATACTACAGTCAAAAAATCTGAAACTGAAGAATCACAAAAAACAGATACTTCTAAGAAAACAGAACAAAAGATTGAATCTAAACAATCTACAAAGAAATCTACAAATACATCTGTTCAATCCAATGTAGGATTCTATATCTCATTGATTATGATTTCGATGATTGGACTTGTAGTTCTTGTTAAAAAGAAAAAATTGAATAATTGAAAAGACAGCTAGTCATAATGATTAGCTGTCTCTATTTTTTGTACATCACATTAGAAATGACATTAATAAACTGTTCATATGTTTTCGCATGGATGATATCCTGTTGAAGCTTGACATTATTTACGATTTCAATAAATAAATCATATAAATGTTCAATGTCTTGCTGCTCACCCACCTTAATGCTGATCATGAAAATGATTTGTACAGACTCATGATTATCATTCCATTCTACAGGCTCATCTAATAAGGCAACGCATACTTTTGTCTCATTGGAACAAGGCTGCATAGGATGCGGTATCGCAAACACATCATTCATATTTGTATTCGCAATATGTTCTCTTTCTAATACAGACTCAAAATATTGATCGTCCACCACATTTTTACTCTCCAATAAATGCGCTAACTGTTTTAAAATTTCATCCTTTGACTCCACACGATTACGATGTACAAATAATTGATTATCAAAAAACTTCACAATCGAATTCGTCTGAATATCCATGGCACTTAATCGTTTTGAAATCTTTTCTACATCCTGATTCTTAAGTGCAAAATCAACTACTTCAATTGGAATTTGATCCGACTGAATCGGAATGGTCGAAATCACAAAATCAATATTGGAATAATCATAATGTTGGAACTGGGCATAAGAAATCTTATTCATAATAATGATTTTATTATTGAAATAGGACTGAAGCCTTGCCTCTAACATTCTTGTCGTCGCAATCCCTGAACCACAAACCAACAATACCTTTTTCTTCTCATACTTACTTGTAAAACATCTTTCAATCGCAGCACCAATATGAAGAGAAATATACCCAATTTCATCCTCAGTCATCTCTTCAGAAAATACTTTTTTTGTTGAAGTTAAAGTAATCTCAAAAGGAAGAGGAAAATTTGACTTTATTGTATTTAATAAAGGATTCTTCTTATTTAAATAAATGTTCTTTGTAGAAAAAATACTTTTAAAATGATTAAACAAATCCTTTCTTAAAATCTTGTCGTATCTTAAATCAAAATTATACTCTTGATAAATCACATTCAAAAGCTCTGTAATCTTATTCTCAAGCTGCATAGGATTGATATTTCCAATCATAATATGCGTATTACTCACAATATGTAAATAGATATATTGCTTCTCACCCTTTGTGATTTGAACATCAAACTTTGACTCGATCTTCTTACAAATCTCATCAATAATACCCTGTATATCTTCTGGAATGGGTGCATCAGGATCATATGGAATATAGTTTTCACTATTGACCCTAGATAACATAAGGGCAAAATGAATTACTAAATTTTTACGATCATAATCATTTGTATCAATCTCATACTTATTTAAACTATTTGTGACGATCTGTTGAAGCTCATAAAGATCAATTCCGTCAAACAAAGCTTGCTCCTGTTTAGAAAAACAAATGATATAAGAAGGTGTTTCTTTGTTTAATATTTCATTAACTAAACACTCTCGCTTATCTTTTTCATTTCCAAAAATCTTTACACCAATATTCGGCTTTGAAACATACATCAAATTATATTGTTCTAAAATCTCTTTAATATTCTTTATATAGTTTTGAAGCGTATTTCTAGCCACATAAATTTCATTGGCCAAATCATCCAATACAATATAATCTTCCGCATATAAAAGCTTTTGTAGAATATATTTGATTCGATCATCCAATGAATTGATTGAAATTTCTTCGGGCGTATTTTCAATCTTATTTTGTAACTCATTATATTTTTTTGGATCATTAATTATAAGGTAGTATCCCATCTTTCTTTTTAATACAATTTCACAATCGTATTTTTCCAATTCAATATTTAATGTTTTAATATCCGTACGAATCGTTCGATCTGTTACATGAAATTGATTCATGATATCTTTTGCGGGAGTGTATTCATTTCGAGAAATAACAGAAAACATATGATCTAATCGTAATGATGAAAACATAATGTACCTACTTTCTTTTCTATATATATCATACTCAAAAATTTATATATTATACTCCGTTAACTTCTAATTGAATTTATACATCTATTGAATATTCGGATATCAAAAGT
>CAVBGZ010000259.1:0-3023 GCA_963595075.1 Waltera intestinalis | reverse complement strand
TTTTTTATTTTTTGTGGAAAGTTCTAGTTTTTCACGATTTTTTCACATTGATTCGATATAATGTAAGTACATACGCGTATGGCTTTTTACGGAGGAGGCTGAAAGCTTTTTATGGAAGGAAAAAGCACAAACATGTTGCGGTTTGGCGTGATTGTGCAAGGTACGACTTGTGGAGTATTTGATCATACTTTACGGGATACTTGTGGTGACATTAGCTATTATAGTCGCTGTTAAGTAGAAGTATCTCCTCTCATGCCGAATCCAAAAAAAGCGAAACCCTAGGGACTGCAATCCCTAGGGTTTCTTTTTAGCCTCTCAATGCCGTCTATATTATAACAAAAAAATAAAAAATGCATAGAAGAAATTCAAATTTATCGTCTGTTTCAGATTGTTTTCTTTGCTTTGTAATATTTTCTGAAAATTTATGAAAATAATGCTTGCAACGATAAAAAAATAGTGATAGTATGAATGAGCAAAACACAGAGAAATGGAGTAGTAATAGTAAATGCTTCCTTAGAGAATTGTCGGTTGGTGCAAGACATGAAAGCGGTAGCTGTGAACTTACCATGGAGTGGTCAGGTTGATAAGACTTGGACGTAGGCTTAACGTTAATGGAGCAGGATGTATTAGCATCTGAAATGAGTGCATTCTTAGTGAATGAAGAAGAGTGGTACCGCGGAAGTATTGTTTATAGTGACCTTTCGTCTCTTCTGTCTTAACAGGCAGCAAGAAACGATAGGTTTTTTTGTTAGCTTGTTGTGCATTTATTTATGGAGGAAAAGATATGAAAGCACAAAAAGTTGGTAAAATGGCAATTTTTTCTGTCGGAGCCGTTTTATTCTCAGCACACGCCGGTGGTGGATTTGCCACAGGAAATCAGGCAGACACATATTATGTAGGACTTGGATGGACAGGTATTGTTAGTGCCGTTATTGCCATGTTATTGTTGATTTTAACGATGCGAGAAGCAATGGTGATGTATAATCAACATCAGTTTAAAAATGCGAAAGAATTGTTTCAAAATTTATATCATCCATTTGATAAATTAGAAATTTTATTTGAAATTTTCTTTAATATCATGGTTTTGATGGCGGTTGCAGCTGCAATTAGTGGAGCAGCAAGTGCATTGGTTTCTTATTTTGGATTCAATTATTATGCATGTGTTGCCGTTGTTGGAGCTGTTGTTTTCTGTTTAACGATATTTGGAGCAGGTGTTGTTCGTGCAGCAAGTACGTATATGGGAATTGCCATCTTAGTGACAGCCATTGTTATTTATGGTATGGGTATTATGAAAGGTCAGAATGTATGGTCAATTTTGGCTAGTGATTTTACAACAAATGGTTTTGTGAATATGCCAAAAGCTATCTTAAATGCCTTTACTTATGCTGGATTCCAATGTGTTACATTGCCAACAATTGTAGCTTGTGGAACGATTTTACCAGATCGTAAATCGTGTTCAAAAGCAATGTGGGTATCTTTTGCGATGAATGTTGTTGCGTTATGCTTAAGCGTATTAATGTTGATTTCGTGGAAGAGTGTGTATGGAGTTACAACTTTACCAACATTAACAAGCTTAAATGAAATGAACGCAAATTGGATGGTTGTTGTGTATGGTATTTGTTTATTATTATGCTTAGTTTCAACAGCGGTCACAACTACATTTGGTTTTGTTGCTCGATTTGAAAATGTTTCTGTATTAGCAAGTGTTGAAAACCCAGTAAAGAAGAGAATGATTATTTCTGCCTTTATTATTATTGTATCCATGACAATTTCATTGGTTGGATTAACAAACATTATTAAGTATGGTTATGGATATTGTGGATATTTAGCAATCGCAATTATTATTGTTCCATTCTTAACGGTAGGCGTTTATAAGAATTATCATCACGAAAAAGAATGTATTAGAGAAGGAGTAGAAGTGTATGAAAACAATTGAAATGACAGATTATTCAGTAGGAAGAAAGTGTTATGACGAAATTCCTGGCGTTTGTACGAAGTATAACGCAAAAAAAGTAGTTCTTGTTGGAGGAAAAAGAGCTTTGGCAGCTGCAGAACCAGTGATTCGTGAAGCTGTTAAAGATTCAGATATCGTAATTACAGACTCAATCGTATATGGTGTTGAATGTACAATGACAAATGTACATAAATTAACATCAAATCCAAATGTACAAGAGGCAGATGTAATTTTCGCAATCGGTGGAGGTAAGGCTATTGATACTTGTAAAACAGCATCGATTGAATTGAACAATAAAATGGTATTCTCATTCCCAACAATTTGTTCAAACTGTTCAGCTGCTACAGCTATTGCCGTTGTATATGATGATGAAGGAAATATGGATCACTATTCTTATCCACATTGTCCAGCTCACATGTTTATTAATCCAACAATTATTGCTCAAGCACCAACTGAATATTTCTGGGCAGGAATTGGTGATGCGTTGAGTAAACAATGTGAAGTTGAATTTGCTACACAAGGAAAAACACTAGATCATACAGCTACTCTTGGTGTTGCTCTAGCTAGTACTTGTACTGAACCATTGTTGAAATATGGTAAACAAGGTATGGAAGATGTTACTAACAATGAATCAAGTGAAGCTGTTGAAGCTATCGCTCTTGATATTTGTGTTTCAACAGGATATGTTTCAAATCTTACAAACCAACCTGAATACTATTACAATTCAAGTTTAGCCCATGCCTTCTACAATGGAAGCTGTTCAATCTCTAGACCTGGACATCATTTACATGGTGAAGTTGTATCATTTGGTGTGTTAGTGTTATATGCATATGCTGGAGATGATGAAAGCTTAAAATCAATGGCTGAATTCAATAAGTCAATTGGTTTACCAGTTACACTTGCTCAAATGGACTTGGAAGAAAGTCATTTGGAAGCTTTGGCACAAGCGGCAACAAAGACAACAGAATGGAAAAATGCTCCATATCCATTCACAACTGAAAAATTTATTGAAGCCATCAAAAAAGCAGATTCAGTTGGAAAGAGTTTATAATTCATTAGGCATCTTCGG
>CAVBGZ010000258.1:0-3087 GCA_963595075.1 Waltera intestinalis | reverse complement strand
TGCCATTAAAGCTTATGAAGAGGCTTCAGATAATGATAAAGAACAATATGAAGAAACCAAGAATTTAGCTATTGAGCAATATCAGGGACTCACTGAGAAGTTAGAGATTGTAAATACATATGTTGCTTGTTATAACGCCTATATAGAGGCAAGTGAGACATTTGAAGAAGCAGCACTTGCGAATTTAGAAGCTAGTGAATTAGTGGCAGATGCAGAACTTGATTTAGAGGATGCAGAGGCAGCGTTAAAAGAATCTCAAAGTGCGAATAATGCAACAAAGAAAAAAGAGGACCAATCTTCAAAACAGATTGATGAATCAAAGAATGTGACTACAAAAGTAGAGCCTAAACAAACAACTTCAGTGCAAACGAGTGTTGAAACAGATTTAATCAAATATGCTAGTTTACTAGGGATTTCTGGTTTAGGATTGATTAAAATAAAGCGTAAAAATGGAGATTGATTCCATACTAAATAAAGGAAGGATTAATTATGTTTATTCGAAAAGCAACAAAGAAGGATATAAATTCTATTGAAAAGATTTATGAAAATATTCATAGTGAAGAAGAGGATGGTTTAGCTAGAATTGGTTGGATTCGTGGCGTGTATCCGACTCGAAAAACGGCAGAAGATGCTTTAATACGAAATGATTTATTTGTTTTAGAAGATGAAGGTAAAGTTGTTTCTGCAGGCATTATTAATACTATTCAAGTAAATGAATATCAATATGCATCTTGGAAACATGATGTAGAAGATGATGAAATTCTAGTTTTTCATTGTTTAGTAGTGGATCCAGCTTATAAGAGTAAAGGGTATGGTAGATCCTTTATTTCTTTTTATGAAAATTACGCAAAAGAAAATGGATATAACGAATTGCGTATAGATACAAACGCAAAGAATGAGAAGGCAAGAGCTTTGTATCAAAGGTTAGGATATGAAGAAATCGATATTGTAGATTCTGTATTTAATGGTATTCCAGATGTAAAATTGGTTTGTCTTGAAAAACATTTGGGTTGAATTTATTGATGATTTACTTGTTGTTAGAATAGATGGGAATTGATAAGGATTCTCATCTTTTTTTGTCTAATCTTTTCTAAAAAAAACAATGCCAAAATTGGTTCATGCCACCAATAGCGGTAGACTTTGCGACAGGAAGATGTAAATTAAGAGGTAATCCTTTAGTCAATACAATATGACTATAGAGCATCTGAATTGCACTAGATAGAGTGATTCCAAGTTGAGAAAGAATTTCTTCAGCATTTTCTTTTAGTCCTGTATTAATACGATCATAACCGGCTGTGTCTTTGCCATAAAAATCACACTTTTTTTACATTATAAAAAAGTGATATGTAAATGCAAGCAAGTTATTGAATCTTTATGATAATTTAAAGAGATGTTTATTGAATAGCCAGTATAATTTGATCTGGCTATTTTTCTTATATATTCATTTTAATTTTAAATTGGTTATATATGATGTCCTAAAAATGTAAATTCTATTGATATATATATATATTCTATAATTTGGTTAGATATTTAGGAGGAATTTATTATGGAAAGAAAATGTCCTGTGTGTGGTGCACCAATGGAAGGTAACGTTTGTGGATATTGTGGTTATAAAGGAGCGGTTGATCAAGTTGAACAAGGTACATCTCAATCACAGATTATAATTAATAATCAAAATATTGTAACAAATGGAACGAATAGTATTGTTAGTAAAAAAAGTAAAATTACTGCGTTGTTACTTTGTATATTTTTAGGTGGATTAGGAGCTCATCGTTTCTATGTTGGAAAAATATGGACGGGTATTTTGTATTTATTTACTGGCGGTCTATTTTGTATAGGATGGATAGTTGATATAGTTCTTATCATATCTGGTAAATTTAAAGATAAATTGGAACTTCCATTAAAGTAAGTAGAAGGGAAGAATATAAAATGGGTTTATTTGATAAGGTTAAAGATCAATTTTTAGATGTAATTGAATTTACGGATATAAATAATAAGCTTATTGTTTTCAAGTATTGTAGAGAAAGTGGAAATAATGAGCTTAAACAAGGATCAAAAGTTATCGTTAGAGAAGGTCAATGTGCCGTGTTTTTAAAAGGTGGTAAACTTGCCGATGTTATGTATCCTGGTACATATTCTCTTACAACAGATAATTTTCCAATTTTGTCTAGTCTTGAGGCATTTCCAACTCTATTTGTTTCACCATTAATTTCAGATGTATATTTTGTGAGTACGAGACAGTTTATCGATAATAAATGGTCAACGAAAAATCCAATTATGATTAGAGATAATGATTTTAATATGGTTAGAATTAGAGCTTTTGGAAAGTTTTCATTTAGAATCTGTGATGTTAAAAAGTTTATGACAGAAATATTTGGAACAAAAGGAATTGTATTAACCTACGATATAATTGAGTATTTATCATCTATGGTAAATGAAACGTTTGCGGTAGTTTTAGGTGAATGTAAAATGTCTGTTCTAGATTTAGCAACTGAATATAGAAAACTTTCTCAAACAATCCAAATAAAATTAAATGAGCAAGCAACAACTTGTGGTATAGAATTTAGTGATGTTATTATTGAAAATATATCATTACCTGAAGAAGTGGAAAAATTAATTGATGAGCAATCAGGAATTGGGATGGCTAAACAAGATATGGCAACGTTTATGCAATATCAGACAGCAAGAGCTATGCGTGATGCTTCTAAACAAAAGGGAGGACTAGCCGGTTTAGGTGCTGGTATGGCTGTTGGTAAAACTATGGCAAAAAATATTCAAGACTCAACAAATTCAACTGTACCGCAAAAGAGTAAAGCTGAACTTTTGAGAGAGTTA
Organism: Waltera intestinalis; assembly: GCA_963595075.1. Classification (GTDB taxonomy): domain Bacteria; phylum Bacillota_I; class Bacilli_A; order Erysipelotrichales; family Erysipelotrichaceae; genus Holdemanella. The sequence goes on along the minus strand of CAVBGZ010000258.1, from coordinate 252 downwards.
AAAGCATTGCTTGATGAAGGTATTTTAACTCAAGATGAATTTGATCATGAAAAGAAAATAATATTAAATCAATAGTTATGTGCTCTTATAAAAATTATTCAAATAATATTTAACAAACTAGGTAAAATCGCCTAGTTTTTTTAGATTATTGCTTGACCTAAAGTTAGGTTTATGATTTATTCTTCTATCATAAAGATGAGATAATATGAAGTGACCTCCCATTGTCAATACGTGGATTACGACTCATAATAA
>CAVBGZ010000257.1:0-3092 GCA_963595075.1 Waltera intestinalis | reverse complement strand
CATCTCCTTATGACAAGATTATGACAGTGTACTATCTATTTTTGAACCACCACTGTATTTGACGCTTACATACTATTATCCCCAAACACAATAGAAGGAATCACTTTTTTGTTGTATAGATTCTAGAATATAAATCCATTTTGGACATTGTGTTAAATTTGATTTTAAATTTTTTACTTCAATAATCATTTCAATTTGATATTGCAGCATTCTCAATTCAAAATCTTCATACGATTTATTTTCCACATCAAGCCCAAAAAGTTCATACATCAAATTAAACGAATCATCAACAACAGTATTCAAATCTATTATAATTTTTCTCATAAATTCAAATTAAGATAGTTTATTTAAAATTTCACTATATTGTTTCTTTGTCATTTCTAGCTTTTCTGAGTAAGAAGCTAATTTCTCTTTTTCAGCATTGATCTTTGCTTCTGGTGCTTTATTCACAAATCCCGGATTTGATAGCATACCATTGCAACGTTTTATTTCAGATTCCAACTTAGAAATTTCTTTTTCAAGTTTTACTTTTTCTTCATCCAAATCAATCAATGAATCCATTGCCACACTCAATACAGCCTTATCGATTGTACGAGACAATACATCTTTAGTATTTAAATCTTCAGTAACATTCGCATGTGCCATACGAGATAATATAGCTTTTGATTCTGTATTTAATTGAACATTTCCCTGTTCATTTGTCAAAGAAATCAAAATATCTTCACTTGGTTTCATTGAATATTGTACTTTGATTTCACGTACGGCTTGAATAGCACTAATTACTAAGGCCATTTCATCCTTTTCTGAATCTGTATATTCAAAAGAAACAGATTCAGGCCAAGTTTCTAGATTTAAACTTTCTTTATCATGAGGTAAATTTAAATAAATTTCTTCTGTCACAAAAGGCATGAATGGGAATAATACTTTTAAAATCCCCAATAATACTGTGTATAATACAGCTTTTGTATTAGAAATAGAACTCTCATCTTCTGAATATAAAGTAGCTTTTGATAACTCAATATACCAACTGCAGAAATCATTCCATACAAAAGAATATAGTTCATTTCCAACGATGGCAAGCTCATACTTATCCATGTTTGCAGAAACATTTTCTAACACTTCATTAAAGCGAGATAAGATCCATTTATCAACACTACTTGCTTTAGACAAATCTAATTCAGGCTTTGTATCTCCTATTTGCATTTGAACATAACGAGCAGCATTCCAAATTTTATTAATAAAATTCCAGCTAGCATCCATTTTTGTTTCATCAAAACGTAAATCTTGTCCTGGCGTTGAATTTGTAGTTAAGAAGAAACGTAATGCATCGGCACCTTTTTGTTCAATCACATCCATAGGATCAATTCCATTACCTAAGGATTTTGACATCTTACGACCTTGTGTATCACGTACTAAACCATGAATCAATACATCTTTAAATGGTCTATTTTTCATACAATAACGAGTTTGGAAAGCCATACGAGCTACCCAGAAGAAAATAATATCATATCCAGTAACTAAAACATCATTTGGGAAATATCTATCTAAATCTGAAGTTTTTTCTGGCCAGCCAAGAGTAGAAAAAGGCCATAATGCACTTGAGAACCAAGTATCCAATACATCTTCATCTTGAATCCAGTTTTCAATATCTTTTGGATCTTCCATGCCTACATAAATTTCACCCGTATTTTTATTTGTCCAAGCAGGAATTCGATGTCCCCACCATAATTGACGAGAAATACACCAATCTTCAATATTTTCTAACCATTGCTCAAAAGTTTTATTAAAACGAGGAGGTACAAAATTTATTTTTTGATCTTCAATTTCTTGATTTTTTAATACCTCATCCGCAAGAGGTTTCATCTTAACAAACCATTGTTTACTTAAATAAGGTTCAACGATAACACCTGTTCTTTCAGAATGTCCTACTTGATGTAAATGCTCTTCAATATGATCAACTACACCTGCATTTTTAAAGTCTTCAACTAATTTTTCTCGACATTCAAATCGATCCATTCCAGTGTACTTACCACACATTTCATTCATCGTTCCATCTGGATTCATGCAAATAGGCATTTCTAAATTGTATTTTTTGGCTAACGCGAAATCATTAGGGTCATGAGCCGGAGTACATTTCATAACGGCAGTACCAAAACTCATATCAATATAATCATCAGCCATAATTGGCAATTGTTCTTGGTTAGCTGGATTGATCGCATGCATACCAACAATATCTTTATATCTTTCATCATCAGGATGAACAAAAATTGCCTGATCCGCAAACATTGTTTCTGGACGTGTAGTCGCAATGATTAGTTCTTGTCCATTTTCTACGATTTTATATTTAAAGTAATACATATGTCCCATAATCTCTTTATGTTCTACTTCTATATTACTTAATGCTGTTTTTGCTTCAGGATCCCAGTTGATGATTCTTTCCCCCTGATAAATTAAGCCATCATTATATAAGTCTACAAACACTTTGCGAACAGCTTGACTTAATCCTTCATCTAAAGTAAATCTTTCACGAGAATAATCAAGAGATAATCCAAGTTTTGCCCATTGGCTACGAATTGTTGAAGCATATTCTTCTTTCCATTCCCAAGCGCGATCTAAAAATTTTTCACGACCAATATCATAGCGTGAGATTCCTTCTGATTTTAAACGTGCATCTACTTTGGCTTGAGTAGCAATACCTGCATGATCCATTCCTGCTACCCATAAAACATCATACCCTTTTAAACGTTTATAACGACATAAAATATCTTGTAAAGTTGTATCCCAAGCATGACCTAAATGTAACTTTCCAGTAACATTTGGTGGAGGAATCACAATACAATATGGTTTCTTTGTCAAATCTCCTGCTGTAAAATATCCTTTTTTTAACCAATTTTGATACTTATCTTTTTCAACAGATAAATGATCATATTTTGTTTCCATCGCCATTCAAATCACCTTCCTAAAAATAAAAAAGCACATCCATAGGACGTGCTTGACGTGGTACCACCTAAATTTATAAGATCAAATCTTACCTTAATCACATTAACGCTGTGTAACGTAATCTATTACTTAGTTTCACAGATTATGCTCCT
>CAVBGZ010000256.1:0-3094 GCA_963595075.1 Waltera intestinalis | reverse complement strand
CCACGATATCATAATCCAATTCATGCTCACCATCTAAATAACTATAACTCACAAAATCAGATTTTGTCGTATTGTCTCTTTTATAATTTTTACAAGAAGAATGCACCTGATGAATACCTGTATAATCCATTAATTCTTTGGCATTTGATGCATTCATACCACTACCTGCCAAAATTTCAATTTTAGAACCATATTTCTCTTGTAAATCTTTAATCAATTCTTTACCATCCATCGCCTTTGCCTTTTGTCCACTCGTCAAAATACGATCCACGCCCAAATCAATCAATTGTTCTAAAGAAGTATAAGGATCTTTAGTCACATCAAAAGCACGATGAAATACCGCTTCCCCATGATAAACATGAATCAAATCCACCATCTTCTTTGTGTTTTCCACATCAATTGTAAAGTCATCATTTAAAAAGCCAAACGCAATGCCATCTGCCCCATTCTCTAATAAGATCTTGGCATCCTCAAACATGATTTCCACATCTTCTTTTTCAAAACAAAAACCAGCCGCACGAGGACGTACCATACAAATAATCTTTAAATCCGTATCTCTCTTTAAACAAATCAAACTCGCAAGACTTGGTGTAAGTCCACCCACACTTAAGGCACTATTTAATTCAATCCGCTTTGCACCACCACGCCAAGCAGCCATTCCATCTTGATAACTTCCGCAACAAATTTCAATCATATCTAAATCTCCTTTAAAGGCGCCATACGACTAGCCATATATTCATCTAGCCAAGCCTTACTTGCCCTTTCAAACTTTCCATCTTTCACCAAATAAACCGTAGGCACCATTTTTTCAGTCGCCACCACAAAACTAAATCCTTCAATATTCGTTGCACAACCCCAATTTCCGTTACAATCCATGGCCACAATCGAAATATCACCAGCCCTATTCCTTCTTCTTTTTAATTCTTCACTAAATTCATAGACCACCTTTTCACACGCTTTTTGACAAGACATGGTTTTCATATATTGTACTACTTGAAAAGAAAGACATCCCTTCATCACATCTTCACCAAGCCCTGTTGCACATGCTCCACCTACTTTGGAATCCACATAAAAGCCAGAACCACAAACACAAGAATCCCCTAGACGCCCTGCTTTTTTCATAAACAAGCCAGAAGTACTCGTTCCAACCGACATATGTTGATTTTCATCCAAACAAACCATACCCACCGTATCATGTCCAGAATACGGTTTTAATTCTTTCTTCATTTCCTTTAAGCGATTTTTATAATGAATCTTCGCCCGATTTGACAACATATCCTTCTTTTCAAAACCCATATTTGAAGCATATTTTTCTGCACCCTGTCCCACCAAAAAATTATTCGCATCACTACGCATTAAACTTCTAGCGATTGAGATGGGATTCGCAAAATTCTTAATGGCTCCTACACATCCAAATTCTAAAGTATCTCCATCCATCATGGCCGCATCTAGTTCAACTTCCATATCCTCATTAGGAAGTCCTCCATACCCTACACTTTTATAATATTCAAAATCTTCTACATCACGAATTGCTTCCTCTAAAACATCTAGAGCACTACTTCCACTCTTTAACTTTGGCTCCACCTTTAAAATTCCTTCTAAAGCCATTCTCCATGTTGCGATGATCCCATACATATAACTTTCCTCCTAAAAAAATAAGGGCATAACGCCCTATTATTTTATCTCATCAATCTTAATCGTTTTAATGACAGGCTGTTTACTTTCGGCAATCGTACCATTATCATCCATTGGATCGGCATCGTTACAAATCTTATCAACAACCTTCATCCCCTTTGTGACATGTCCAAAAGCAGCATATTGACCATCCAATGAAGTTTGATCTTCCTGCATAATAAAGAATTGAGAGCTTGCCGAATCATAATCCGAACTTCTTGCCATTGAAATGACACCACGCTTATGACTAATTTTATTTTTGACACCATTCTCCTTAAATTCACCCTTGATTGTTTTGTCAGAGCCACCCGTACCATCTTTATTCGGATCTCCTCCCTGCATCATAAATCCTTTAATAATACGATGAAAAGTAAGTCCATCATAGAATCCAGATTGGGCTAGATCTACAAAATTCTGTACGGTAATTGGCGCTGTTTTTCCATCCAACTTCACCGTAATCGTACCATAATCCTTCACAACAATTTTGGCCACATAATTTTTTGTCGAACTTGAACAAGCACTTAAGCTCAAGCAGAGTGCACATGCACATAAGATTTTCACTAATTTTTTCATGCCTAAATTATAGCGCAAACAAAAAGTCTGCACAACGGCAGACTATCGATTCGACTTTTCAATCCATTCCTTCGTCTTTTTAATTTCATTTGGGAACGTTTTAAAATCTTTTAATTTCCAAGTCCAGTTTTTATTCGAAACCGTACCTGGCGTATTGATTCTGGCTTCTTCTTTATAGCCACAAATATCCCATATTGGAAGGATGACTGTATCCGCATCACAATCTAAGGCATATTGACATACCATATCATTAAAGTTACGCGAGTTATATCCTAATTTCTTAAAGTAGCGACGCAAACTAATCCGTTTATTCGAATCAAACGTATGATAATCCTCATTCAATGTCGCATTATCATGCGTTCCTGTATAGACAACCGAATTTTGTTTCGCCTTCTTCTTTAATTGTTTGGTTTCCATCCTAAAAAGTAATACGTCCATTCCAGGAATTTTATAATGATCTTCAAGCTGAATGACTTCAGGACGGATCAATCCCAAATCTTCCGCTACTAAAACAATGCCTGGACATGCCTTTAAGATCGCATCTAATAATTTTTTAGCTGGACCTAAAATCCATTCTCCCTCAATAGCCGTAGGACATGTGGCCGGAATTTTCCAGAATGTATCAAATGCTCTAAAATGATCGATGCGTACCATGTCGTAACATTTCTGCATCCATTTCATTCTAGAACACCAGAAAGTAAATCCTTCTTTTTCCTGGGTTTCAAAATCATAGATTGGCATACCCCATCTTTGTCCGGTTTCACTAAAATAGTCCGGTGGACATCCTGCCACAAATTCTGGTTCTCCATCTTCATCCAATAAAAAGGAATCTTTATTACACCATACA
>CAVBGZ010000255.1:0-3103 GCA_963595075.1 Waltera intestinalis | reverse complement strand
TTTTTCTTCTTTTAACAAGCTCACTTAGAATACCACAACAAAATATATACTGTCAAGTATTTTTACTTTACACTTTATTTTTTCTTTTTCTTCTTTTTGTTTTTCTGCTTTTTACTACCAGAATGTTTTGACATACCTGGCATTCCAGCACCACGTTGCATATTTTGTAATGCTGACATATCTGGAAGTTTCTTACTGCCATTCATAAATTTTGTCATCATTTGCATCTGTTCTAATTGATTAATCAAACGATTGACATCCATTACTTTAACACCGGCACCCTTGGCAATACGATTTTTTCTAGATGCCTTTAAGCATGATGGATTCTCTCTTTCATATTCAGTCATAGATAAAATGATAGCTTCGCTTTTCTTCATTGTATCATTTACTTTTTCATCATCTAAATTTCGAGTCATTTTGTTAAGTCCAGGAATCATGCCAAGCATTTTTTGCATAGACCCCATTTTTCTAACTTGCCCAAATTGAGATAACATATCATTAAAAGTAAATACGCCTTGTTTCATTCTTTCAGCAGTTTGTTTTTGGATATCCATATCCAATTTATCTTGTGCCTGTTCAACTAATGATACAATATCTCCCATTCCCAAAATACGATCTGCCATACGATCAGGATGGAATTCTTCTAAATCATCAACTTTTTCTCCATTTGATACAAATAAAACAGGAACATTTGTGATAGAACGAACAGAAAGTAATCCACCACCACGAGCGTCACCATCCATTTTAGTGACTACAAGTCCAGTGATTTCAAGTTGTTCATTAAATTCTTTTGCGACAGTAACAATATCTTGACCAGTCATCGCATCAACCGTTAATAAAATTTCATCTGGTTGAATGAACGATTTCATATCATGAAGTTCATTCATTAATTCTTCATCCACATGTAAACGTCCGGCCGTATCAAAAATGACAAGATCTTTTTGTCGGTCTTTTGCATAGCTTAAAGCTTGTTTCGCTGTTTCACGAGCAGAAACATCAGCACCTAATGTAAACACTTCTACATCGATATCTTTACCAAGCGTTTGCAATTGTTCAATCGCGGCTGGTCTTACAATATCACATGCAACTAATAAAACACGACGAGCCAATTTTTCTTTCGCAAAACGAGCAATTTTAGCACTTGCTGTTGTTTTACCAGTACCTTGAAGTCCAACCATCATGATACAAGTCATACCTTGTTTTTTAAAATGAATTTTAGCATCTGCTTCACCTAGTAAAACTTGTAATTCATCATGAACGATTTTCACAACCATTTGACTTGGATTCAAAGAATCCATAACCTCTTGGCCTAATGCTTTTTCTTTGACGTTTTCAACAAAAGTTTTAACAACTTCATAATTAACGTCAGCTTCTAATAATGACATGCGCACTTCCTTTAGCATGTCATTCATATTTTTTTCTGTTAATTTTCCTTGTCCGGAAATATTTTTAATCGCTTTATTTAAACGATCACTTAAAGATTCAAATGCCATAAATTATAGTCTCCTCAAACTCCTTTAGTTTACCTAATTTTTTTGTAAATTACAATGAAATGCTAATCTTGAACGATGATCTGTAAGATAAATGATTCCAACTTGTTGAAAGCCATGTTTTTTCAAAAAATTTTGCATAACTTTATTATCTGAATGCGTATCAATGCGAATGTTAGGTATTTTAGAGAAACAATAATTCATAATGATATCTCCAATATGCTTTTTTTTACCTCTTGATGCAATCCGATGAATCACACCATATTCATCATCATTTAACCATTGACCATTTTCAATAATACGATAAGTTGGATCCTCACCTATAAAAAACACAAAACTTGCCTGAATACTATCTTCATCCTCTACAACATACAATTGATTTTTTGAAATATCACTTTCTAATATCTCTTTCGATGGATATCCATGAATCCACTGATTGGGATTTCCTGTTGCAGCCATAAATTTTCTAGCATTAGAATAAACATCTAATAGATCATCAATATCTGATAAACAAGCTAATCTTATAACCACATTTAATTCTCCTGCCATTTTAAAGACCACCCAAATTTAATACAAGCAATCATACGCCATAGAATATATCCAATTCTTTTAAAAAAGCCGATTTTTGACCAATCTATAACACTAGGTACATATATTGGTTTATCTTTTTTTGAATAAAAGAAAATCAGCGTATATAAAATGACCATATCACTATTATAGAAATTGATATCATAATAAAAATTCTCATTAGGATACCATTGATGCAAACATAATTCCTGATATTCATAGGCTGCACGCATTTCATATGCAGTAACCAAATCCATATGATCCGTTAAAGATCCAGCACGTTTTACATAATGATAAAAACATTGTTTCATAGTTGAAACTCTATCTGCATTATATATAGCTTTAAAAACAGTATAGGTGTCTTCGAAGCCTTTCTTTTGATCTGGAAAAGTTACATGATTAAAGCATTTTGCAGAATATAATTTACCCCATGGATAGTTATTAATTCCATCGTTTTGACTTAATGCCCTTAATGCATGAAGGGAATCCATTGTTTTTTGCTTTAGAGTAAAAATAGGCAAACTAAAAGATTTCCACTCAATACGATATCCACAAGTAACGATTTGACTATTGGTTTTTTTTGCATAACAAACCATTCTTTCAATCATATCTTTATCAATATAATCATCACTATCAACAAAAAGAATATAGTCACCTGTTGCCTTTTGTAAAGCTCGATTTCTAGTAGTGGAAATACCGGCATTTTCATAGCTATAGACTTTTATAAAATTGTACTTTGTAGCATATAAAGAAGCGATTTCCAATGAAGAGTCTGTAGTACCATCATTAATTATAATGATCTCAATGTTTTTATACGTTTGATTAACTATAGAGTCTAAACATTTTGATAAGTATTTTTCCACGTTGTATACGGGTACTAATACACTAACTTTGTCCATAAAGCGGCCTCCTTAGTAAATGCCAACCATACCTTATAACCTATGAATAAACTTATCAAATATGTAGATAAGAATCAAGTCAATAAAGCACAAAAAAAAGACCCGGCAGCTAGCTATCTTCGCAGGGGCAAGCCCAACTATTGTCGC
>CAVBGZ010000254.1:0-3137 GCA_963595075.1 Waltera intestinalis | reverse complement strand
TTATTATTCTTTTCCAAAAAAGAAACGGTTGACCACATTGTTGCGACTGCTTTATCTATTCTACCTTTAAATTTAAATTTACGACTTGCGATAACTGGAAATTCTATACCTGAAAATGTAACCCATTTTGAATCATCATAATCATCATTCACAATCGTGATATCATATCCTGCATTTCTTAGTGTTTTACAATGTTCAAAAGCTACCATAATGCCACCGCTAATATTCAAAGCGGGTAAAACCATTAATAAATTTTTTGTTTGATACGATTGAATCCATTGTTTCAAATGATTACCTGTGTAAAGTGTTACACAATTTTTTATACAATAATCATACGCATTTTTTCCAATAGACTCTCTCAATTCTGAATTCATTATTAATTGATCCAATTTAGTAAACCAATCTTCTTGTGAATCACAAAGTATACCAGTAACATCTGATTCCATCATTTGTTTAAATGCTCCTACATTGCTCGCAACTGTTGGAATACGCACTAACGCCGCTTCTACCCACTTATTTTCTGATTTTGCTTCATTGAAGATTGTATTAGCTAAAGGCGCTAAATTAATATCAATAGAAGCTATTAGTTCTGGTAATAACTGCCATTTTGTGAATGGATGTGCCACAATTCTCTTTTCAAAAGTTTTAAATTCCTCTGGAATATCTAATAAACCAACAATATGCAATTCAACATTTGAATGTTTTTCCATTATACGTTTAATGCTATCTTTGATCAATTCAAAATCTTCATTATGCGTAATACTTCCAGAAAAATAACCTAATTTCACAACATTATCATTCTTCTTACTCAATTGATCTTTATAAGCTTTTTCAGAAATCTCAACCATCTTTAGAGAGGCTGTATTTCGATTAATAAACACAGTCGGTACATAATGTTTTAATTCCTCAGCCAATCTTTCTGTTGTTGTGATAGCCGCATCACAAAGTTGTAATGCACGCCCATAATTACGAACACTTTCATCATAATTGGCACGATCTTGTGGAGAAAATGTATCTAAATACTTAATTAAATCCGTATATTTTGTATCAATAACTAAATCATCGATATCATAAATTACTTTTTTATTTAAGCTATGGGCTTTATCAATAAAATGTTTTAATTCTGGGGTAAATGAACAACGATATACAATAAAAGTACGATACATTCTTAGTAAATCATCATTAATATTTGTAAAGAAAACTTCATCACACTCTAATCCATTTAATGTTAATTGTTCCAATTGATGTTTAACACGATAACGAGGTGGATGTGGTAAATCATCATAATTAACCCCATTAATAAATAGAACATCTTTATAAAATTTACCTACACTATTTTCTAATATTCTACGATCTTTTTCAGCCTTTAAATACGTTACTGTCTTTTTACCAACGGCGCCAACACCTTCTCTTTGAATCGTTGTTTTTACTTTATTTGCTAAATTAAATATACTATCCATACTCTTATCCTCACGCTAAATTCAAAGCTTCCCAATTCTCATTAAAATATTTACTCATTTTAATTTCTTTTTCATACACATCATAAAATGCATTAGAATCTTTATCAATATCCTTTGTAGTGCTCACCATACATTCTGCATAAGGAACAAAAACATTTCTCATCCCTTCTTTTTCCGCACGTAGACACATATCAACTTCTTCATACCCTCTAACAAGAGATTTTCTGTTAACCAATTTAAGCCATTTATCTTTTTCAAACAACATACATAATCTTGTCGTTGATGTTGTATTTCTTACATGACAAAGCATGCCCTCATAACCAATATCAATTTTAGAATCATGTTGACATAAGTTATAAAGATAATCATTTGTTTTTTCATTTAAACAAATTCCTGCATAATTTATTGTATAGTCTTTATTATAAATTTTAGGACTAGCCGCAAAAATATCTGTTCTTTGTGCATGGATCAATAATTCTTCAATCCAATTCTTATTTAAAGGTTTTAATTGATCTGAAACAATCATCACAAATTCACCTTTCACTTTATCTAAATCATCAAAAAAATTAGATACTTGTATAAAATCCAAATTTATATAAGAAGAATTATTCATACAATATTTTTTAAATTTATCAAAGCTTTGATTAGATTCACTACAAACCATAACTGAAATCAATGGATTTTCTTCAATAGGATATGTAACCTTGTAAATAGTTTGAAATGGTAAACTGCTCGCAACAACACCTTTTTCATTCATTCTTTCCAATTGACTTGTAACAGCACGAATTGCAGAATCAACAACATATGGCTTTGAATTTAAATCCATAGAAACAGATTGTTGATGTAATCGCCAATAATATAAAGGCTTAGATATGTGTTCGATTCTTTTTGCCTTTTCAGTTAAACGAAGTACCATATCATGGTCTTGACTTCCATTAAATTCATCACGATATAAACAAGGTTCTGTTTCCAACAACTCCTTTTTATAGCAAGTAAAATGACAAATAAAATTATGAGATCTTAAATCATCTACTCCAAAAGATGGTTTAAAATTAAAAGCTTTCACATCGGTAATGTTATGAATATCTCCTTCAAACTTAACTTCATCCGTATAAAGAAAATCAGCATCTGTCTCATTAATTCTTTTTACAATTTCATAAAATAGAGATTCATGTAAAATATCATCATGATCAAGAAGTCCAATATAATCCCCTGTAGCTAATTTAAAGCATTCATTTGTATTTCCTGAAATGCCACTATTTTTATCTAGTTTTTTATAAACAATTCTTGGATCAGTCTTAAAATATTTTTCACAAATACTTCCAACATATTTATGTTCACTATCACTCGCATCTGCCAAACAAAGTTCCCAATTTGAATATGTTTGTTTTTTTAAAGATTCCAATAGTTCAATCAAGAAATTTTCAGGAGTATTATATAAAGGTGTTAAAATACTAATCTTATAATTCTTTTCAAATGTTATATTTCTTTGTTGATTTAGAATGTCTTCTGAATAAATATGAGTCGCATCAATTTTGTCTTGTGTAATTTGACTATGATATTTATAATTTTCAATTTTTCTTTTTAATGAAGTAGGTCCATATTTAAAAAGAATAACTAAACAACTATATAAGCTCTTCAACATTTTTTTTAGTTTAGACATACAAACACTCCTTA
>CAVBGZ010000253.1:0-3141 GCA_963595075.1 Waltera intestinalis | reverse complement strand
ATTTGAATGTAGAAATAGACTGTGTTTTAGGAGCTATACTTGCTACAATTTTTATATAAAGAAGGTGAACTTTATGGTAGGGGTTATTATAGTGGTTTCAATAATACTATATATTATATCGCAGATATATTTTCCACTTTGGGCATTGATATCCTATGTTATATTTTCTCTACCGTTTATGGTTTGTAGCTTTTGTTGAAATGCTGTAGTAGAAGGCGTTTTCTATATACTAGATATCTTGCTTTTTTGAGTATTTGTACATACGCACACATAAAGAGGTAGATTAAAATTTCTCTTTTTAAAAGCCATAACACGACATTCTATTCAAACCTGTGTTATGGCTTTTATGTTTATTTTGTTTTTCTAATGCAGTAAGGTACGTTCTTTATCACTAACTCTTAAGAGGATTTTAGCTATAATAGGACCTTTACATCTGTATACTTTAATCCTCTAACAAGTTTTCGATATCTTCATAGTAAGATATGTTATCCCATTTGATTTTAAGTGGTTGAATTGCTTCACTACCATCCTTATTTAATTTTTTAATTGTAAAGGTATGATATTCTTGCTCTAAAGAGCCATCTTCATTTGTCTTATATTCATCTGTGATTGTATAACTGATGAATAGGCTGTCTTTATAAAGTGAAAGATTTGTTATGTCGAAAAGTGAAGAAGCGAAATTTTCACCATAATGAATATGACCATCTTCTATAATACAATCCATTTCTATAAGAATCGATGGTAAGTCTTTAAAGAATGAATAACGCTCTGAAATCAGACAATTCTCTTGATAATCATAATAGTCAAAACGATCGTCCGAGTCGGGTCGAGCTTGAGAATATAAGGAATCTTGAACGATGTAACCATAATTTGTTACTACATCAAGCTTTTTTACAAATTCAACTAAATTTTCTTTGTTTATGTTTCTGTTTGGTATAATAAAAATCTCCTTTTTATGATATTTTAACACCATTGGATTGGTGTTTCATTATGTTTGATTAAATACTCATTTGCGAGTTTAAAATGATTATTTCCAAAAAATCCACGATAAGCACTTAATGGACTTGGATGGGGGCTCGTTAAAATAAGATGATTTGGATTCTTTAATAATTTTTTTGATTGAATCGCTTTTGATCCCCAAAGTAAGAATACAACAGGCCCTTCTTTTTGATCTAACCATTTTATGGCTTCATCCGTGAAATTTTGCCACCCGATATTTTGATGAGACAAAGGCTTATGCTCCTCAACTGTTAAAATGGTGTTCATTAAAAGTACACCTTGCCTTGCCCAATCTGTTAAGTCTCCTGTACGATGAATAGGTTGATTGTATTCAGCACTCAATTCTTTGTACATATTTTGTAAAGAGGGAGGAAGAGGACAGGTTGATGGGACACTAAAAGAATATCCCATTGCCTGGCCTGGACCATGATATGGATCTTGACCTAAAATCACAACCTTTGTGTCTTTTAATGATGTTGTTTTAAATGCGGCGAAAATATTTTCTTTCTTTGGATAAATTGTTTTTGTCTTATATTCTTTTGCTAGAAAATAACGAATTTTTTGAAGATACTCCTTCTCAATTTCTTGTTCAAATAGAGCATCCCAATCATTATTCATAATCATGTGAATTCCTTCTTTCTTTAGTGCTATAATAGTACCATGATTGTAGAAGAAAAGATTAAAAAAATGGAAAATTGTCGTGGAAAAAACCATGATTTAAAGGAATTTCGTAAATGGATAGACTCAGCTTTGCCTGAACATAAGAATTTGAATAAGATTCAAGTCGCAGGAACAAATGGAAAGGGAAGTACATCAATTTGGCTAAGAGATTTATTGATGAAAAAAGGATATCGTGTGGGGGTTTTTACATCGCCACATTTGGTCAGCCACACAGAAAGAATTCGTGTAAATAATGAATGCATCTCATTAGAAAATTGGGAAAAAATGTATGATTCTTATTCAGAATTATTTGATCATTATTCTATGACTATGTTTGAAATGGATTTGTGGATGTCGATTGCGTATTTCATAGAACAAAAAGTCGACTACTGTATCATTGAAGCTGGTATGGGTGGAAGACTTGATGCGACCACATCTCTAGATTATTTGGCAACTCTTGTCACAAATATAGGTTTAGATCATACGGAATATTTAGGAGATACACTTGAAAAAATCGCCTATGAGAAAGCTGGGATTTTTAAGAAGGACATTCCTAGTTTGACTACAGAAAGTGATGAAGGGTGTAGGCAAGTCTTAAAGAAAGTTGCCGATGAAGTGGGAAGTCCAATCACCTTTATTGATGTTCAAAAAATAAAAACAAATTTGCCACATTACCAAATTTCTAATTTAACTCTTGCGATAGAAACATTGAAAACTTTAGGTATTCAATATACGCAGAATGAAATCCAAGATGTGATGGATCACTTTTTTTGGGATGGCCGATTTATGACGATTCGAAAGGAACCTCTTATCCTATTAGATGGAGCACATAATCCGCATGGGATTAAAGCTCTTGTTCAATCTTTAACTGATTTTAAAGGGAAAATCTATTTTTCTGTATTAAAAGAAAAAGATGCTCAACAAATGATCGAACTATTAAAAACAGTAAGTTCTGATATTACCTTGGTTGAAATATCGAGCTATCGATTGTATCCGTTAAAACAATTGGGATATCCAATTATTACCATTCCACAATTATTAGAGGAATTAAAAAACACGAAATGCGATTCACTGCTTTGCGGATCCATCTACTTTGTAGGAGAAGTATTAGAGAACATGCGTTGACATGTTCTTTTTGTTTGTTTACAATTGAACTGTTCACAAGTAAACTAAAAGGAGAACGTATGTATACGATTGAAGATATATTACGATTATCAAATCGAATTCGAGATTATTATGGAAAACAATTGAAAAATAAAATACCAAATTATTCGTTTTCTCCAAATGAAATATCAATTTTAATCTTATTGTCAAATAATCCCACAATAACAACCAGTACACAACTAAGAATTGTGCTTGGTGTATCAAAAGGACTGGTTTCTAGAAGTGTGGATGCGTTATTTAAAAAAGGACTAATTAAAATAGACTCTAATCCAAATGACAAACGGATTTCCTATATTCAATTGACGGAAGAGTCAAATG
>CAVBGZ010000252.1:0-3156 GCA_963595075.1 Waltera intestinalis | reverse complement strand
AAAAAAATCTGATACCGAAGTACCAGATATTAATTTCAAAATGTCTAAAGTATACAACTTTGATACAATTTTAGCACCCTTAACTTAAATCGTGTAAAAATTTAGCACCCTTGCATATAATCGTGTAAAAGTTTAGCACCCTTTTAGCACCCCTAGAAATCATCTGGTAAATTCACCCAAATAACCGCACCACGTGGATGAACATATCGTTTTGGTTTATCAAAAGGTCTAGGATTTTCTAGAACATAAGCATATGTCTTTTTATATGGCAACTTATCAACTGGAAGATTTCCATTATCTTTTCGATAGTTCCAATCGTTATATTCATCTAAAGTTATCTCTTTGACATCAACTATGTCTACTGTTCCTAGAGCAGTTTTTGTACCTTTTTTTAGTAAAACAATTGTCCCATAATTCTTAGTTCTTCTTCCTCTTAATTCCCATTTCTTGACACCAGATAGAATATCATCGATATATGGTGATCTTATAATTAAACCTTTCATATTTTTTAAAACAACCTTTCTTGCACATTTATCTCAATCCCATCATCAATCTTAGTCCAAACTTTACCAGTCTTAACAATCTTAATAGGTGTGGCGAGTCTTCTAGGATTCTTAAAATCATATGCATAATATTCTTTGCTCATATCATCAACTTGGAAAATCATACCTTCCCATTTACCTGTAGCGTGCCAGGAGCAATATTCTTCAGCTGAGATTTTATGAGTACCAACTAAATCAACTAAGCCAATGACTGCAGACTTCTTTGTATCGACTAAAGCAATAGTTCCACGCTTGGTGGTATCATAAGCACGAGCATCAAAAGACTTCTTTCCATCGAGAATTTCATCTAGGTATTCTCTAAGCATTATTAGTCCGTACATGATTACTTCACTTTCTCGAAGGTTACTGTTTCATTTTTTAGATCTAAATCAATTGTTTTAAAACCTGCATCTTGCCAAGACCTACAATGAACATGACTTGTAGTATCAACATCTTCGTTAGCCCACCATACCGTATATTCTTTGGCACTATATGGCAACTCGCATCCTAGTATTCTTTCTATTTCATCAAAAGTTAATGTAACCGAATGATCACAATTTAATAAATACTCATATAAAGGATCATATTTACTCATAATATCACCACCATTATTTAAAAATCAAAGAACTCTTTAAGTGTTACATCTAAACAGTCACATATTAAAATCAAAGTAGTCATTGTCATATTTTGTTTACCATGCTCAATTCTAGAAATATATGTCCTATCGAGCTTGGTAAATTCTGATAATTTTATTTGTGAAATTCCTTTAGCTTTACGCAAAGAAACTAGTCTAGAGCCAATGATTGCTAAGTCCATATGTTTACCTTCTTTTATTCAATTATACAATTATGTGACTTATTGGTCAATTTATAGATGAATTATTCATCATAATCGTCATACTCAGTTTCATCTTCTTCATCTTCGTATTCATCCATCAAATAAAGAAGCATATCGTACGCACTAGCTCTTTGTGCATCTTTCTTATTGGTGTCCTCATTAACAAAAGATTCATCCACACCATCAATGGTCAATACGCATTCCCATATTGAATTGCCATCTTCATCATACTGTTGGGTGAATTCATAGTTTGGCTTATTTATCAGTTTCTTTTGGTAAAGCTCATTAATTTGGGCTGAAGCTCTATCATAATCAGCGTTACCGACTGCTTCTTTGTACTGATTTAAAATATAGCCATTTTCTTCCAATAAATCATAAGCGTTTCTAGCTGTTGCCATTCTTGCTTTTGCTTGGCTGGTTCCTTCGCCATAAGCTTGCAGATGCCTTCCATTGAAGTCTAGAATGAGCCAACAGGAATAATCTCCATTTTGACCTTGATACCTATAATCTGGTAATCCTAAACCGTTCTTTTGAAACCAGGTTTGAACCAAGCCAACATAGTTTTGATTCTCATCTACTTCGTTATTGAAATAGGCGTCGAAATCAATCATTCTCTCAACAACATCAGTTATTGCATCCATATCCCAATTGGAATCAAGAGCAACAGCACCAATGATTGCCTCAAATAGATCCTCTTTGACCGAATCCTGCTCTTGAACATTTTCTTGAATATCACCATTACCCATAATGAGTTGTGTTTGGAATCCAAGATTGTTCATAGAATTTGCTAATGCTTTCTTTTCAACTAAATCCTTTTTGATATCGGTGAAGTTTCCTTCCTTGAGTCTTGTTTGAAAATATTTAGGATTTCTAAGTTTAAACTCTGACCATTCCTTCTCTTCAGTTATGTGGCCGAATCTTTCCATCATCACTCTAATAACTGCTAAATCCAATGCTTTGTCGCCAATGAACTCCAATACTTCGTTGTTTTGACCACCATTCTCTTCAGAATAGCTTCTTCTGACGAATGCTTGTTGAAGTAAGTCAACATTGTCGAATTTGTATCCAATCGTATGTTGGATTTGTTGTAAATCAATTGCCATTTTAAAACCTCCTAGCTATATGACTTTTAGCATTAGAGAAATACAAAAAGGCCTCAAAGATTGAATGTACTAAAAAGCATTCATAAGAGGTCTAATCAATCAAAATATTAAATATGAATCAAGTTTATTTTGTCTTAGCCACTTGCATAGCTCGGATAAAATATCATTGTTTCATAATCACTATTTAAAGTGATTGACCGTCTTGCATCTCTCAATGCATTTTTATTTTACAAGAATTAATACGTTTTGTCTATAGGATGATAAAAGTTGCAAAAGAAAAACTCCTCCAATTAAGGAAGAGTAATCTCAATATCTATATTAAATACCAACCTTACTACCATTCTTAAATTTGAACTCTATTGTCCCATCATGGTTCACAACAGCTTCATCAATCATCGTATTCCAAAGAGTGATATCAAACTCCTCTAGAACTTCCTCCCTATCTTCAATTTCTTTTAGGAATGACTCCATTGACTCAGCCTTTTGGAGTTTTGCTTCTCTATTAGCTATAGCATCATCCAACCTTTCCTTAAGGTCTTCAAAGTTCTTGATATGCTCATTATATCTCTTCATGTACTCTTCTTGGTTTTGACTTCTTGATGAATTATCCTTTATCATCTCTTCAACAATAATTCTAAGATCTGCTATTTGATTATTAAGGCTTTCAATCTTAG
>CAVBGZ010000251.1:0-3157 GCA_963595075.1 Waltera intestinalis | reverse complement strand
CAAATGGAATTTTTAAGTAGAGAAATACTTTTCCAATTCCAAATACAAAAATAAGTGATTTAAAAGAAAAAGAAATTAATTTGTATGCTTCGAGAGAATATAACTATCTTCAAATGAGAGAAATACGATTGTGTTTTGAACATGGAATTGAATACAAGAAAATCAAAAAGTATATGAATGCGGAAATATCATTTGAAAGAATGCATCAAATGAGAATGCAATTAGAAGCAGGTAAGAAAGTGAAAATAGATTATCAAAGATATGTTCCAGTATTTTTATTTGTTTCTTTCTTGTTGTTTCTATCTTTGTTTCCAATGGAAGAACAGAAACCATATTTAGAATTAGTGAGTGATACGGTTGTTTTACAATGTGGCCAATCTTTTGATCCAATGTCTTATGTAAAATCATTTTCTTCCTTGAAGGGAGAACTAATACTTCCTTCTTTGATTGATACGAATCAAAGAGGAAATTATGTTGTTGTATATCGTTTTCGTACAGTCAAAGAAGAAATTGAAAAACTTTTATATGTTAAAGTACAATAGAAGTACTTAAGGGGAATGATTATGGCAAAAAGAAAATTGAAAAAGGGAGTGGCCCTAAAACTTACGCTGTTACTTGCGTTATTGATTGTTGCGACATTAGGTACAGCTTTTGGTTTGAATTATTTGTTCCATGGAACAAATAATGATGACAAACAAGAGCAACAAGAAGAAGTTATTAGTACACCAACACCTACTGCTGAGCCAGTTACGACGAGTGCTTCGATGTTTATGGTAGGGGACGCTTTATTGCATACAACGATTGAAAGAGATGCGGAAGTTGGAGATGGAACTTATCAGTTTACATTGTTGGATCGCATTGGTGCGATTGCACAGAATTATGATATTCGTTACTACAACCAAGAAACAATATTAGGGGGTGATGATCTAGGAATTCATGGTTATCCTACATTTAATGGGCCACAATCTTGGGGTGATTATATGACGAATTTAGGATTTAATTTGGTTTCAACTGCGAATAATCATTGTTTGGATATGGGAACCTATGGTTTAACAAATTCGGTGAATTATTGGAATCAAAAAGAAGGCGTTATGATGAATGGGACATATTTGTCACAAGAGGATTATGATGCGATTCCTGTTGGTGAAATGAACGGAATAAAATATGCTTTTTTATCTTATTGTCATGATATGAATGGCTTACAACCAGAAGAGTCATACTATGTGACTTGTTATTCTGGACATGAACAAGAAATGTTAGATAAGATTGCTAGAGCTAAAACAATGGCAGATGTAGTCATTGTTGCGATTCATTGGGGTGATGAATATCAAACAACACCAAATGATGAACAAACAAGTCTTGCCCAACAAATTGCAGATGCAGGGGCAGATATCATTATTGGAAACCATCCACATTGTATTGAACCAGTACAGTGGTTAAATGATCATAAAACGATTTGTTTTTATGCGATGGGGAATATTGTTGCTGCCCAATATGATCTAAGTAGAATTGAAATGATGGCTGGATTAACAATCTATAAAACAACTTATGCGGATGGAACAGTCGATATTCGATTAGATGATTTAAAAACAGATTTGATGTATTGTTACTTTGATGCAAATTGTTACAACTTTGATGTGATTCCTTTTACACAAATGGATGAAGATCATTTATCAAATTATCAAAGTGTCTATGAACAATATAAAGCAGTTGTAACACAAATGGATGCATCGATTCCAATTGGTGGATTTTAAAAGATGAGCGAAGTTGCCCATCTTTTTGTTTGCCTGCCATGGGCATACTCTAACAGGTGAAAGTCCTGAACACGCCCAGATAGTGGGAAGTGTATAGCTGAACAGTAAGGGTGTCCATCGTGAGGTGGAATCTGAAGGCAACTGTAAGCAAATCTCCGGTTCGACGGACAGAAATCACATATAAGGCTAGGCTACGAGAGATCAGTTGTCAAAAGGCAATGAAGTCTAATAACTATCAGCGTTGTAGTAGCAGAGCTTCCTGTAAGATGTAAAAGTAGCAGGAAGAAGGAGGAATAAAAAAAGCGCACCATGTTGTAGAATTGAATTTGCTGATTCTAAGCGGTTAGCATAGTCAATCCAACGGAGGTACGCATGAAGAATTGTAACAAACAAAATGAAAAGATTGAACTAATAAATGAAAAAACTTTAGTAATTGGTGTAGATATTGGGTCAAAGGACGAATATGCACGAGCATTTGATTACAGAAAAAAAGAGCTTTCTAAAAAAGCATTTCACTTCACAAATGATGCAGAAGGTTTCAAGACGTTCAAGAACTGGGCTGTAAAAATTTTGAAGGAATATGACAAAAAGTACATCATTGTTGGCATGGAGAAGCAGAATTTCAAGAACACTGCAGAGGATGCTTATACGGGATAAATCGGAATTTATAAGCCTACTTTTATAAAAAGAGCGGAGAACGTATGGAAGATGGATGCGTTTTCCGCTCTTTCTCATTAAGATAGGACTTTTGTAGCATCATGTGTGATGCTGACACTTTCTCTTGAATAAAGATCATCATTCAGAATGATTTTTACTGCGAATTTCACCAGTGCAGGGATAGGGGTGATATATCCCTTTGCCGCTTCTCCTTTGAGAGTAAGAACAAAATCATCTTCATTACCATCGCGTAAATAACCGGGACGAAGAATAGTGTAATTCAAATTACTGGATTCAACAATATCCACGGCCTTGCGGTTTGGAATCTGTGCAGGCTCATTGTCAAGATTGTCTTCCCCATCAATTTCGTCAGGAATTTCATTGTAAATACCTACTGCACCCATGAAAATCAGCCGGTTTACGTTGCTTTCTGTCATTGCAGAAACAATATTTTCTGCAATTTGGGGTAGGGCATCACCAGAAATGGCACAGTACACGACATCTTGCTCCGGCATGATTGCTTTCAACTCTGCTATGTTTTTCGCATCGCCGTTAATTACAGAAATACGATCAGTATCGGTATATACTTCTCCTGCATGACGAGCAAATAAAGTAAGGTGACAATTCGTTTCTGAAAGTAATTTCTTTGTGAGTGCGCTGCCAGCTGTGCCAGTTGCTCCTAACAGTAGTACATTTTTCATCGTTTTGCCTCCTTTACCATGTCAACGAGAACTCTACCAATTCCG
>CAVBGZ010000250.1:1061-3157 GCA_963595075.1 Waltera intestinalis | reverse complement strand
CAACCATTCTACTGTCTTCGCAGACACTGTATCATAATATGTAATTTTACAATCATTTGGTTCCGTTTTTGTATGAGCCATTTACAACCCTTCCAATTTTTTGTTCTTCTCTGTCATATTTGCAACTAATTCTGCCACCATCTGTATCTCTTTCGGTGTAAGTCCCGATACATCAACGGTTCTTTTGCTTTCGCACCCTAAAAGATAATCTGTACTCACCCTGTAAATCGTTGCTAATCTGACCAATATTTCATAGGAAGGTTGCCGGACATCGTTTTCATAGGAACACATGGTATTTTTATTTACTCCAACCAGACTTGCTACTTGATCCTGACGCAAGCGATTGTTCTGTCTTAATTGCCGTAATCTATTTCCTAATGAATCCATCACGTGCATCACCTTTCTATGCACTATGAAAAATTTACGATGTTACAATATTTTTGTATATTTTATCAATTTTAAGTTCTCATTTGGGGAACTGTGGTTCCTCTTTCGAGAACCCAACCAATATCTACTCCATAATGCTTTATACTATCGTTAATTCATAACTACTGTTCTTTTTTCCTGTACATAATTTGATTATATATCGGATAGTGAATATATTCACTATATTATCACTAATTCCCCTATTTATAATTAGAAATCAGGAATTTATTTTGAAGGGCGGGAACAATGTGATTGATTACAGTCCATTATGGAAAACAATGGAACAACGGAATATCTCTCAGTACTATCTCGTCAACAACGGCATTGACTACCGCACTATGCACCAGTTAAGAAATAATAAAAACATTACAGCGCACACAATCGAAAAGCTCTGCCGAATCTTGGATTGCACACCGAATGATATATTGACATTTACAAATGATGACACAAAATAAACCACTGGAACTTGTTATAATCCCAGTGGTTTTCCTATTTGCAGACTTGCGGCCTTGCGGTGTTGCGGTCTTACAGAACTTGCGAAAACACATTAGACGGTATAATTTTCTCCTACTTATTAATCTCTAGCATTTGTATCCTCATCGACTCCTTCCAGTTCTTGTAACTCCCACATTAAATGAATATGAATTCCTCTAATTAATTTTCCGTCCGGAGCAAACATACTGTTAGCAGCCGGCAATATACCATTACTAATCAGACTAATCATTTTTAAAATAAACTCATTATCATCTTTTATAATACATATTTCATACTCCGGTACCGTAACACCCATTTTTTCCCAATTCTTGATATATTTAAGAAGATCAAAAGGATTTGTTATCATTGGGAATACACCATTAGGCAATATATATGGATCTCCTTCAACAGATAAATATATTATAGGAGCATAATAGGATTCACAGTCATTATAGATTTTTGCAACAGATTCATTATATAATTCTGCTTTTGCCTCAGTACATTCTATAAATTCTTCTTTGTCACCGACCTGTTCAAGTATCTGTGTATACCGTCCATACATATATGTTTTACTACTATAGCCAAAGGGATTTTTTTCTTTTTTTGCAGCAATTAATCGTTCTGTAAATTCTTGTTGCAATATTTCCGCTTTCACTTTACTAAGTCGATCTATCACACCTCTATTTGTAGTGTATCTCTTATCTCCATTCTCTAACATTTGATATACACAATAATTTCCGTCGTGAAATACCTCATCTGTATCAACCACCAGCGGTGTACATTGTGTTGCCATTGTTTCAATATTTTCCCATACTCGTTTACCTTTTAGTATCATCCTTGCCCAAGAGCCAATATCAAAATGTTTTAAATATGAATAGTCTTCCAGTCCCGAGATAGAGGCTTCACCAATTACTCTATCAATTGGTCTAATGCATGATTTATGTACCAGACCTACTTTGTCGGAACATTCTTCATTGTCAATCTCAATTATATAAATTTTATTATCAAAAATAGCTTTTCCGCAATTTAAACATGTGCACTCTTTATATTCTTCCAAGGATTTTTCTAACACTTTCTTATGTAATAATTCCACGTTACTATAATCAAAGTGTTCTTTTACCGGCCACAAAACCAATTTATATTTTTTTTCATTGTCATTTAATTTTCCTGCAAGTTCTTCTTCAATGTAATTACAG
>CAVBGZ010000250.1:0-1051 GCA_963595075.1 Waltera intestinalis | reverse complement strand
GTTCTTTAAGGTTTTCTTGAGATAAACATCTTCTATTCGCACCATATTCAACTGCTTTTGATATAAAAGTTCTCCAAAATAGTTCCACATCAACATCAATCAACTTCCATAAAATCATTTTGATTGTTTTCTCGTATTCTTCTCCACTCTCTATATCGAACAATTCAATATATATACGCAGAAAAATTTTCAATAAATCATCATCCGAAATATCTTCACTTGTACATTTTTTGTAAACTGTTTTAATATTGCCACTTACTTTATCAAATATTTTTCTTTCTTCTCGGTTTAATTTTTCTATTACTTTTAAGCTATTAGCCAAACGTATACCTTCTAATATTCTTTTCAATTTTACTGAAATTGCTTTAGATGACTCAGTTCTCGTCACCAATATATATGCTAAATCATTTTCGTTTTGTTTTAAAAATTGCTTTACAAACTGCTCACATACGCCAAAAAACTCTGAATCACTATCATCACTCAGTGATATCGTTCGCTTCATTTGAAAATAAATTTTCTTACCCGAATCTAATGTAATAACCAAGTCATCAATACTTTCACAGTCTTCAAAGTTTATTTCTTTTATTGTATTACTCTTATTCACTTGCAACGCTAGCGAAATGTCGATATCAAACTCCATCAATATCATCATATATGCAGATACCCTTTGCTGGAAATCAATTCCTGCATTTGTCGCTTGCAATCCCATATTAACTTCCTCCTCAACTCTTACTATAAATATCAGGGACAAATCACTATCATTCGTCCCTGTTACTGTTCTATAAAACAATTATAATATTTTATTCTTGACTCATCAATCGCTTTCTTCTATCACGCATCTCAAAACAATCTTCAATATATTTTATTCCTTCTAAAATTCTGTTTCAAACACTGTCAGCCCTGCAAGCATCATATCTTCGTCCATATCCAGTCCATTATTCTCTTCCCTCTCTTCAACGCCTACGCTTTCTTTAATCTGTTGCATGAATTCTTGATCCTGCAATAACTGCTGTTTTAATTCTTCTATATCAACATTTACACTATTATAAGA
>CAVBGZ010000249.1:0-3186 GCA_963595075.1 Waltera intestinalis | reverse complement strand
TGTAGTGTTATTCTTGTGAGTAGCTTGTTATGATTGAGTTGTCAAAAGAAATGGTACCAACAATTTTGATTTAATGTAAAGGAGAATAAGGCAATGAAACAAATAATTAAATTTTTATTCGTCGTGTCGTGTGCGTTTATGTGTATGGTATCTATTCCGGTAAAAGCTGCTACAGCAAGTGGAGAAGATGCGAACGTTCAGTATACATATTGGGATCAAGGTGAAATTAATACATATTGGTCAGGTGTATACAATAAAATAAATTATAATTCGTACAAACCATGCATTGGATCATCTATTTCTTTAATTGGAGGATGTGGAGAAACTGCTTGGCAATCACAATATGTTGAATATTGTAAAGGAATTAGTGTTTTGAGTCATTATCATTACTTATTAAGTGGCTACGGAACAGAAGATTATAAGGTTGAGTAATTAACTTAGGGCAATTAAGTTTGCCCTTTTTAAAAAAGGAGGTATATGAAAAGAAATATTGTTTTATTATCTCTACTAATTTTACTTTTTACTTGCATATTGACAGTTTTCCCGTTTAATTTTGTTAGTGCATTTCGTCTTACCACTTATATGAGAGCTTATGATACAGTTGGGCATTTGCGTACTACAATACAGATTCCTGAATCGGAAGAACTAGCGGCGATTGATTCAAAAGAATTTCATCAAACAATGGCGAAAGTGGCTAAGAAAAATCATCTTGTAGTATATTCTGGAGAAGCTAATGATGATGCGTATGCAAACTACAGTTTCTATATTACAGATAATGATTTGTATTTAAATGATTGGTTATTGATAGAAGGTAGTAATAATATAAATCTTAGCGGTGAAAACGAGTATTCTACAAAATCAAATAATAGAAAATACAAAATTAGTACATTTTTCCCTTCGTTTCGTTTATCTTTATCCAATCTAAAAAACAAAAAAACGAACGGTGGAGCGTATATCATCTTTAACCTTGAAGGGAATATTGAAGACAATGTTACTAATTTTATTTCAGAACTACAAAGTAAATTTGGCGAGTTTTCCTATAAAGGTGATGGTACAACAACGTATGACTATAAGAGTGATCTTGAGTATTCTGGTGGAGTTACGAATGATTTGAAATTAAAAGTGGCGATAGTTTTAATTCTTACGTTAATGTTATGCTCAAAAATATTCTCTATGACTCGTGAGATATCTGTTCATAAGATAGAAGGAGAAAATGCTTTTTCTATTTATTGGGATATGTTTTTGAAATACTTCCTTCAGTATT
Source organism: Waltera intestinalis (assembly GCA_963595075.1). GTDB lineage: Bacteria > Bacillota_I > Bacilli_A > Erysipelotrichales > Erysipelotrichaceae > Holdemanella. The sequence continues at coordinate 1,922 of CAVBGZ010000249.1, read as the reverse complement.
CCTTGATTAGTTTAATCATTTTCTTTATATGCTTATTTATCTATTTCTTTGGTGGCTTCAATAGCTTTAGAGTATTCTCTGATTTATTCTTATTAGAATATGTACAAGTATTTGGAATAGAACTAGTTATCTCTATCATTCTTTATTTAGTTATTCGATTTGTACCCATTGTTAGCTCTTTTAAAGGCGAAAGTAAGATGTCTGTTGTAGAACAGATAGCTTATATTACAAAAATGGGTGCGGTATTTGTGTTATTACCATCCGTTCTTACTTGTTTTACACAAACAAAAGATTTAATTACGATGATTCAAAGACACGAACATGTATTAGATAAACTAGAAAATTATTATCAATTTGGTAATGATTTAACATCAAGATATTCATTAGATATAGGACAAGATTCTTATATTGCAGTAAGAGAACAATTTGTAAAAGAAACAGGTGGATTTAGATTTAGTAAAGGATATTGGAGTGCAGAACTAACTACACCAGACGCAGATAATTTGGATTGGTTTTATAACATTAGTTGGTCATATATAAGAAATAATAATTTATTAGATAATGATGATTGGAAAAACGATGCGGTAGTCTTTATGACACCAAATGTCACTTATACAGAAGGAGAAATAGAGTGGAATATTTTCTCTAGTTTAGGTAGTGAGAAGACTGTACATTTTATATATCTTGATTACTATCCTGAAACTCTTTCCTTTAGTGAATTATTAAAACAAGATCAAGTTTCTTCTTATCCATTAGTTTATACACCTGACTTATATGGTTATGAAGGTCAAATGACAGGTAGTATGTTTTATTATGAAGGATCATTGGAAGAAGCTACAGAAGTCGCAAATAAAGCGTTTAAAGATAATGGTTATGCTCCAGCCTATCAGGTTGAATCAATGAAAAATACATTTGAACAATATTATGAAGCAAATGTACAAAGCTTAACGAAACATGTGATTTTATTTGTCGCAATCATATTAGCGATAGCTTTTACGAATCGATTCTTAATACAATCTGATATTGATAGTAACTCACAAAGATATAGAGTAGCTTTTACAGAAGGAGTACAACCATATGGTATTAAAACCTATATCTTAAAGATAGCTAGTCCAGCATTCTTAGCTTTAATTGCATGTATTATATCAAATAGAATAACAGGATTAAGCAGTATCTTGTATAACATCATATTTATGATCATTTTTGAAATCGTACTTTATTTTTATTATCTACATTATTACAGAAAGGTGGTTCACAAATGAAAATTAAGATTAAGAATTTATGTAAATCATTTGGTAAGTTAACATTATTTGATCATTTGAGTTTAGAAATACCAGAAGGTCAAATTACATGTATATATGGTACAAGTGGATGTGGTAAGACAACATTACTTGATATTATTGGACTAATTGAACCATATCAATCTGGAAAGATTTTTTATAACGAGAAACAAATAAAGAATAATGCTTTAAAAAGAAAAATGTTAAGAGAGAATATTGGATTTATCTTTCAAGATTTTGGATTAATAGAAAGTGAATCCATTATGAATAATTTAAAGATTGTAAAAAAGATTAAAAAGATGCCTCACAAAGAGGAAAGAATCAAAGAAGTATTGAATAGTTTACAACTAGATATGGATTTAAATCGAAAAGTATATGAGTTATCTGGTGGTGAACAACAAAGACTCGCAATCGCAAAGATTATATTGAAAGATCCTGATTTAATTTTAGCTGATGAACCTACGGCATCATTAGATGCTGGAAATAAAGAAATTATATTAAATTTATTGAAGACCTTTGCGCGCTCAGGAAAAACAGTAATTATCGTAACGCATGATAAAGAGACAATAGACATTGGAGATAATCAAATTGATTTAAGTGTACTTAAAGAAGGAACAAGTTATGAATAAAGTGATGATTTGT
>CAVBGZ010000248.1:0-3205 GCA_963595075.1 Waltera intestinalis | reverse complement strand
ACTGTTACCTCACTTATCGTTTTTTTGAGAAGGAGAAAACATAATAAATAATGATTTAAAATCTTAAACTCCCTTGAAAAAGTCTATAATGGAGCTAAAGGATAAGTGATAATATGTTTAAGAGAAAGATTGAAAAAGACCTGATTGAATGGAAAGTATAGACTGTCAAATTATTTGATGACGTTATTAGCACAATAATTTAAGCTGTTATTAAAAGTTGTTTATAAAAAGAAAATCGCAGATTATTTGTATCTGCGAATTCTTTCTTTAAATTGTCAATTGTGATATTGCGTTATTGGCTATATCTTTGGTTATGATATTAGAATTTAACTGCGATGCTATTAACAGAGCGTAAGACATTGTTGTATCAATTATTCTTGGAGTATTATGTGTGCTATTACATATCAATTGAATAGCTCCTTCTTCAAACATGTTTGGATTACCACCAGCTTTTTCTAACTTTCCAGTAATATAATTCTTAGTATCTGTATTTGTGAAACCTACAAAGTCATATCTCATCACAATTCTTTGTCTTAATGCTTCTTGAGATGCATTTGATAATTTTGATGCTATAACAGGTAATCCCATCAAGATAACAACAAATTTATCATATGAATCCATCTTGAAATTAAGTATCATTTTCAAATCATTTAAGAATGATGAAGATAAGTGATTAGCTTCATCAAAGATGATGATTGGTGTCATCTTTTTAGATTCTGAATAATCCAGAATTGCTTTTTGAACTGTCTTGATATTTGTTGATTTCCTATAGCTTGGTTCATAGCCAAATTCGCTAACTAGAAGATATAACAAATCCATATCGGTAACTGTTGTATGAGGAATATAAACAACCTTATAAAGAGCTTTATTTAAATTGGCTGTATAGTTTCTAACAGTTGATGTTTTTCCTATTCCTGGAACCCCTGTTACAAGGCCAATACCTTTATTTGCAATGAGATGATCAAGTCTGATATTTAGTTCTTTAACGTCTTCGCTTTCGTAACGAAACATATCTGAATTATTCTTTTCAAAAGGATTGTATTTCAATCCGAAGAATGAATAAAAACGGGAATTGTATGCCATTAATTTTCACCTCCACTGGATAGCTTATATTGGTTTCTTTTTATTTTAGAATTTGATATTTTATCAGCAACTGTAGCTTCAATTTTTTCATCACCATCAATAACATAAACATGTTTTAAATCAGTCGAATATTGGATTTGAACACTTCTATTTGAGAATTTAGGTGGTAATTGGAACTGAACATCATCAATTTGTACTATCGAATCAAAGGTCGACTTTCTATTGATATCAAGTAAGAAACATTCATTAATTTGTTCTTGTGGTATAAAGTTTATTTTATCAATATCTTTTTGAAAACGAGCGGTTGGAGTCAATCCATTCAAAGAAGAATGAACTGTGTTATTGTAATTGTTTATATAGTCGTCTAATGACTTTTGAAATTCGTCAATTGATTTAAAATCATGGAAATCAATGGCTGCCATCCATTGATCTTTTAGAGTTCTAAAAAATCTCTCTATCTTAGCTTTTGATTGTGGTGTGTGAGGCTGATCGTAATGAATTCCAACACCTAATTTGGCATTGACTAAATTGAATGCATTAGAACGATAATTAGCACCATTATCAAGATTTAATAGCTTTGGTAATCCATACTTTTCGATAGCATCCTTGTATGTTGCTAAAAGATTGTTGATTTTATCTGATTCATGAATTTTACAGCTCAATATCTTTCTAGAAGCATCATCAATAAAAGCGATAATGACCAATTTTATCTTCTTATTATCTTTGTAAAGATAAAGTCCAAAAGAAGAATCTGCACACCATACATCATTAGCAAATTCACATTCATAACGAAGCATTTGTTTAAAGCTTCCTTCTGATTTATACTTTAATTTCTTAAATAATCTCGCCATTGTAGAATAAGATACTTCTGTCTGTCTAATTTTACCATCTTGAATAAGAGCGTTATAAATACCTTTAGCATTCATTCTAGGATATTTTGTCATATATTCTTTGATTTCATTGATAATATCATTATCAAACTTTCTTGATTTGCCAAAATCATTTCTGACTTTTGGCATCAAGGCTTCAAATCCAGATTTCATATACATGTAATACCATCTTTCAAGAGTTCCAGAAGCTACAATGACTTCTTTACCATTAGGTAATTTCCAAGTCTTTCCACCTTGCTCAATGAAAAAAGCATCATTACTCTTATAATGATCTGGATTTGATACAAGTGGTGAAATAACACTGAATTTGAATAGGGCAATCTTATTTTTCTCGTCGTTTGTCATGGTTTTTATCCTCCTGCAATAATCTTAAACTACAACAAAGACAAAGAAAATGCATCTTAGGGGGAAAAATATCCCGAATCCACATAACCGCTATGAATTTGCAAATAAGATTGTTTTAAAGAAGGAACTAATAGCAAATTAAACTCGTGCAGTTTTTCGATTGAACATATAATAGAATGAGTGTTCATTATAAACATATTGAACCGCTTCTTAAGTCTAGACATAAAATAGCCATCATAATCATCAGTAACAAAGCCGTTAAGAAACAGTTGTAAACTTTCAAAAGAAGTTAAACGATAATATGGTATGAAGTCTTCAAAGAATACTGCATGAGAGTGATGACAGCTCTTGCATTTAACTCTTTGTATTCTTATTCTAACAATTACATTTTTATAAGAGATATTACGATAGTAATATGCCTTTATTTCAAAATCACCTTTAGCTTTGCAACTAGGACACACTGTCCTATTGAAATTAAGATTATCAACAGCAGAAGAATAGCGTTCTTGTAAACGAGAAGAAAGCTTGTCTAAATTGTCAGAATTGTAAATTTCATCCTTGAAAATTGACCAAAGAAATATTATCATAATTTTGCTAATCGGCAAGTGAATGAAAGATATTTTCGAGTTATGGTTCATTCACTTTTTTTATTTCTACCGATATAATAAATATAACATACTAAAACAAAAATAAATAGCAATTTATTTGCATCCAAATCCCTTAAGGGATTGCAATGTATTGCTATTTATTTTTCATTTTAATTGATATTCCATAATGCTAGAAGATTAAACTAATTTGCTAATATCTCCTTCATATAAGATGTAAATCTACACTTAGTTTCTTCAGGATATAATTCAAAATATCTCTTGTTAGGAACGAAATATTTT
>CAVBGZ010000247.1:0-3319 GCA_963595075.1 Waltera intestinalis | reverse complement strand
AATGGAGGTTCTGTATTGTCTACGACTTTTGACAAATATTGTTACGTAAATGTAAGACATTTGCCACGCTTTTTTGAATATACAAATGAAATTAGTTATTCAAAGACAGAAAGGGTAACAAGTGTGGATGATATCGAACATCCTGCGGTTCGTAATGCGATGAAGATGTTAGATATGCATGAGATTCGTTTAACCTATGAAGCCGATTTACCTGCACGTAGTGGTTTGGGGACATCTTCTTCTTTTGCGGTAGGGATGTTAAATGCATTTTATGCATTAAAAGGAAAGTATGCTTCTAAAAAACAATTGGCAGATGAAGCGATTTATTTAGAGAGAGTCTTATGTAATGAGGCTGGTGGATGGCAAGATCAGATTGCGGCTAGTTTTGGAGGCTTTAATCGTATTAACTTTAATGCGGATGGATATGAAGTATTACCTGTTATTATTAGTCCAGAAAGAAAGCGTCAACTTAATAATAATTTAATGATGTTCTTTACGGGTTTTACTCGTTTTAGCTCTCAGATTCAAAAGACAAATAAACTGGATGATGAATCTAAGAAAAAACAGTTAAAAGAAATGCTTACATTAGTTGATGAGGCAGAAGAGATTCTAACGAATAAGTCCATGGATCTAGATGATTTTGGAAGATTATTAGACAAGACGTGGAGATTAAAGAAACAGACAGGTGGAGCAGTAAGTACTAGTGATATTGACTTGTTTTATGAAAAAGGAATCCAAGCGGGTGCTTTGGGTGGAAAACTATTAGGCGCTGGTGGAGGAGGCTTTTTAGTCTTTTATGTACAGCCTCAATATCAGAAAACGGTCAAAGAAGCCATGAAAGATTTGATGTATATTCCTTTTAAATTTGAAGATGGTGGAACCCAAGTGATTTACTATGGTCCAGAAGATTATGAGGAGCTCGCATCATGAAAGTTGTAATTATGGCAGGAGGAAAAGGAACAAGAATATCAAAATTATTTCCGGATATTCCTAAACCTTTGATTCCGATTGATGGCGTTCCTGTACTAGAAAGAGAAATCATTTCTTTAAGAGATCAAGGCTTTACGGATATTATTTTAACCGTTGGCTATATGGCTGATAAGATCATGGATTATTTTAAAGATGGATCGCGCCTGAATACACATATTGAATATTTTGTAGAAAAAGAGCCATTAGGAAATGCGGGTGCTTTGTTTCGATTAAAAGATACATTGACAGATGATTTTTTACTATTAAATGCAGATGCGATGTTTGATATTGATTTCAATCGTTTTGTTGCCTTTCATAAAGAACATAAGGGACTAGTAACCTTATTTACGCATCCAAATAGTCATCCTTATGATAGTGGACTCATTCTTTCTAATGAAAAGAATCAGGTGCTAGAATGGCTTTCAAAAGAAGAGGAAAGACCAGTGTATTATAAGAATCGTGTAAATGCGGGGTTACATGTGATCAGTCCAAAAGTCTTAGAAAAAGAAATTTTGACACCAAAGATTGATTTGGACAGGCAGGTATTAAAACCTTTATGCGGAAGTGGATTGATGTATTGTTACGATAGTCCTGAATATGTAAAGGATATGGGAACACCGGATCGTTATGAGTCTGTAAGTAGAGATTTTAAAGAAGGTATTGTACAGGCTAGAAATCTACAAAATAAACAGAAAGCTATCTTTTTAGATCGTGATGGAACAATTAATAAATATGTTGGCTTTTTAAGAGATATAGATAAATTTGAATTACTTCCTGGCGTTGTAGAGGCTATTGGAAAAATTAATGCGTCTGGATATCTTGCGATTGTAGTCACAAATCAACCCGTTATTGCACGTGGAGAAGTTACATTTGATAAGTTAAATACCATTCATAATAAGATGGAAACAGAACTAGGAACACATGGAGCTTATCTAGATGGCATCTATTATTGTCCTCATCATCCACATAAGGGGTATGAGGGAGAAATCGTAGAGTTAAAAATAGATTGTAATTGTAGAAAACCAAAACCAGGCATGTTAGTAAAGGCAGCTAAAGATTTTAATATAGACTTATCTCATTCTTGGATGATTGGAGATAGTGAAAATGATATATTGGCTGGAAAGAATGCAGGTTGTAAGACGGCTTTGATTGGAAATGAAAACTTTAATCAAGATATGACGGGTAATTCACTTTTAGAAGTGGTAGAAAGGATATTGTAGTTATGTTAGAAAAAAGATTAGAAAAACATATTAATTTACTGATAAAACGATATCCTGTTCTAGAAGTGTGTAGACAAGATATCATAGATGGATATCTATTGATGGAAGAGTGCTATAAAAATGGTGGCAAGCTATTGATTTGTGGTAATGGTGGATCAGCAGCTGATAGTGAACATATTGTTGGTGAATTGATGAAGGGGTTCAAATCACAAAGAGCTTTAGATTTAGAATTTAAAGAAAAACTGATTTCTGAAGATAAAGAACTAGGACAAGTTTTGGCCGATCATTTACAGCAGGCACTACCAGCTATCGCTTTAGATGGTCATAGTGCACTTTCTACAGCTTATATGAATGATTGTGAACCATTACTATGTTTTGCACAACAGGTCAATGGATTTGGAAAAGAAAACGATGTACTATTGGGTATTTCTACAAGTGGCAATAGTAAGAATGTATTGTATGCCGCAACAACGGCTCATGCCAAAGGTATGAAAGTAGTAGGTCTTACTGGAGAAAAAGAAAGTCAATTAAGTACAATGAGTGATGTATGTGTAAAAGTACCGGAAACAGAGGTATATATGGTTCAAGAGTTGCATTTACCTGTATATCATTGTTGGTGCTTGATGTTAGAAGATTGTTTTTTTAATGATTAATATGAATGAGAATAGACCACATGTTCAGTGGTCTTTTTTAGGGGATGAATGTTTTGGTTAAAGATGTATATTATCAATATAAAGAAATCATAAATTATTTAATTTTTGGGGTATTAACTACAGTAGTGAATTTTGTTAGTTATTTTATTTGTTCGGATTTAATGCATATTCAATATTTGATTTCCAATCTAATCGCATGGTTTTTATCGGTTTTATTTGCGTATGTAACGAATCGTAGATATGTGTTTGAAAGCAAGTCAGAATCTGTTGTTCGTGAAATGTTTAAATTTTTTGGATCACGAATGACGACGGGTGTTTTGGATATGTTTTTTATGTGGCTATTGATTTCGATTTTTTGTTTTGATGAAATGTTCAGTAAGATATTTGTCAATGTTTTAGTGGTTATCACAAATTATATATTAAGTAAATTGGTTGTTTTTAAGAAGGGGTAATAGAATGAAGAGTCCTATATTATAT
>CAVBGZ010000246.1:0-3343 GCA_963595075.1 Waltera intestinalis | reverse complement strand
AAATGGAATCAATCCATATATGTATTTCATGCATCTATTCCAGGTAATGCCAAATATAGATTTAGATGACAAAGAACAGTTGAGAAACTTGTTACCATATTCTGAACAATTGCCTGCATTCACAAAGATGTTAAGCAAGCAGGAAATGAAACAGATCCTCAGTGAACAGAAGAAACCTAATAAGTAGTAAGTATCAATAAAGCTCCTCTGTATGGAAGTATTATCCATCACAAAGGAGCTTTTTCATACCACGTCTCTATTTGACGCTTACGAATGTGATAAGCATTCTCTTTTCTAATACTTTAGTTAATAGTAAAATAAGGCTGTTTAAGGGGAATGATTATGTTATTTACAAGTGAAGCTTTTTTGTTTCTGTTTTTGCCATTTACAGTTTTGATCTATTATTTGTTTTTAGTAAAACATACATTTGCGAAGAATGTATTTCTATTAATCATGTCATTAGCTTTTTATGCATATGGAGAACCAAAGAATATTATTTTGATGATTGTAATGATCATCTTACATTATACATTTGCGATGCTAATTTCTAAAACAAAACAAGCAAACAATCAACTTGCCGCGCGCCTACTGGGGGGGGGAGCATCGTCGTTATCGATATTTGTGTTCTTGCCTATTTTAAGTATGCCGATTTTTTAATCAATAATTTAAATGCGATATTTCATCTGAATCTTTCTTTGTTTAATGTTGCCCTACCAATTGGAATATCATTTTATACATTCCAATCACTTTCTTATGTCATTGATGTATATCGTGGAAAAGTACAGGCACAGAAAAATCCATTGTACGTAGGTTTATATGTTTCTTTGTTTCCACAATTGATTGCTGGACCAATCGTTCGTTATGAAACGATAGAACATGAAATCGAACATCGTAAAGAAACATTTAAAGGTTTTAGTATTGGCGTAAATCGTTTTATTGTGGGACTAGGAAAGAAAGTTTTGTTAGCTAATCAATTTGCCATTGTTGCAGATGCGGCATTTAATGCTTCTAGTCGAACGATATTTATGGCTTGGTTTGGAGCAATAGCCTATACTTTACAAATTTTCTTTGATTTCGCAGGGTATTCTGATATGGCAATTGGACTAGGAAGAATGTTTGGTTTTCATTTCTTAGAGAATTTCAGATATCCATACATTTCCAAAAGTATTACAGAGTTTTGGAGAAGATGGCATATGTCCTTACAAACATGGTTTAAAGATTATGTTTATATTCCATTGGGCGGATCAAGATGTAGTGTACCTCGACATATTTTTAATATGTTTGTTGTATGGGCTCTAACAGGTTTATGGCATGGAGCAAATTGGACATTTGTTATATGGGGATTAATGTACTTTGTTTTATTGGTGATTGAAAAATATACGCATCTAGAAGAAAAATTCGGAAGTTTTGCGGGTGTTTATACAATGTTATTTGTAATGCTAGGATGGGTATTATTTAGAAGTGATTCCATCCGTGCAGCAGGAAGTTATTTATTATCAATGATTGGCATTGGTAGCAAAAGCTTCATTGATTCGGCATCTATAGAGTATTTACAAAGATATTGGATCTATTTAATTCTAGGAATCTTATGTTGTTTTCCAATCATACATAATTGTAATATCAAACTAAGAAAAAATATGATCTATAGTTGGATCTATATCATTGCAATGAGTGCGATATTGATCATTAGTATCATGTTTATATTTTCAAATGCGTATAATCCATTTATTTACTTTAACTTCTAGAGGTGCAGAATATGAAAAGATATTTTAGAGAAATGATTGTAACATTGGTATTTAGTTTAACGATTCTTGGAGTTACTGGTACGACAATTGTAAAAAAGACGATTGGTTTGTTTTCTCCAAAAGAAGAAGTATCTGATGTAAATAAAGGGCATGAATTAGAAAAAGAAAAGAATCGTGAAGAAAGTTCCAATAAAGTTACAGATCTAGTAAACGACTTTACAAATGACTTAGCTGGGAAAGAAGAAGGCGCAAAAGCTGCAACCAAAATATCCAAAGCTGCAAGTATGGGGATTTCTATTGAATCAACGCAAGTTTTATTAGGGAAAGAAGATTGGTTATTTTATAAGGCGACGGATGATGGTGATCCAATCAGTGATTATCAAGGTATCAATCATTATAGTGATGAACAAATGGCGAGTATCACAAGTAAACTTGAACAATATAAACAACTCTTTAATAGTTATGGAAAAGAATTCTATGTGATGTCGATTCCAAACAAATCCAATGTTTATCCTGAATATATGCCTGACAGTATTGAAAGAAGTGATACTACAACAAAGACGGATATATTTATGGATTATTTACAAAATAATTCAGATCTAGGTGTCATTAATTGTAAACAAGATCTAATTGACGCCAAATCAAAATATCAAGTTTATTATAGTACAGATACACATTTTAATGAGATTGGAGCATTTGTTGCCTCACAAACAGTATTATCTGTATTAATAGGACAAAAAGACTCTTTAGATAAAGTGAAATTCAATGTAATCAATGATAATTATTCTGGTGATTTGGCTGCACTTTGTGAAATGCAAGATATCTTTAATGAAGATACACAATATCAATTAGATGTTAGTACAATTGATACAACAAAAAAATCAGACAAGCGAGTTTTGATTATTGGTGATTCGTTCGCAGATGTATTACAACCATTACTTTCCAATTACTTTGCGGACGTACAATCTGTTGGTGTATGGTCTTATCATATGTATGATCTAGATAGTTATGCACCAGATATTGTGATATGGGAAAATGCGGAAAGATATACGGACCGTTTTGATTGGATCAATATCACAAAAGGATGATTAAAAGCAAGAATTTAATTGTATAACAAAACTTGCAATGGCATAATAAATTCTAATATTTTGGAGGACATGACCATGGAAAATGAATTACCCCGACTGACCCGCTGATGCGAATCAGACGGGGTTTCCGCTTTCCAGAGTACCATGGTGCACAGGTGGCATCATAGTTCTTTCCAGCACGGACGTTCACAGCGCCCTCTGGTTTCGTTTTTACACGACCACTTTAATTTAATACTGTATATGCATTTCTTATTGTTGTGATACTTTCAAAGTTAATATTAGTTGCGATATCTGGAAATGCTTTTCTCATAATATTTGCAGAACCATTTAAATCCGCATTAATACATCTACCATCTTTACTTTTATACATTCCACGTTTGATGCGTTTTCCAGAGAATGTATATTTGTTTTCTGTTTCCTGTTTGTATACAGGGACTGTATCTTCATCTAGATAACTTGCTTTACTCGTATAACTTTCTTCTTGTTCGATTGTTTTGATACCAACCCTTT
>CAVBGZ010000245.1:0-3431 GCA_963595075.1 Waltera intestinalis | reverse complement strand
ATGAATTAACTGATCTTGCTTTAATAATTTAAATGCATCTCTTACTGGAGAACGACTCACATTAAATTCATTGGCAATTTGGTTTTCGGTTAACAATGTGTCTGGTGTAATCATGCTATCAACAATCCTTAAACGTATTTCCGAAGCAATCATTTCACCTTTAGAAACACCTTCAAGCCATTGTTCTGGATAAATATATTCCAAACGACTTCACCTCTCCACTCAATCGATATACTTGTATACAAGTATAGTAATATACATCCTGTATAATTGCAAGCGCTTGCAATTATACGGAGCGTCTCCCAATTCCATAAAAAATCGGCATATCAAGTTTTCACTCGACATACCGATTTTTTCATTTTAATGATTTCCTGTTTTTAACGTTGTTACACAATGATGTGTTTGGTAACAATGCGGGCATTGTAATTTTCTAGTTTTAGGTGTATGTGCAGCAAACATCCACGTCGACAATTTAGGTTTAAATATTTGTTGACAATTCGGACATAAATAACTCACACGTTGATATATCCCTTTTGTCATAATGCCAGCATAAATTACTAGAATAGGTAATGTTGATAAAAAAGGCATCCATTTTTTTAATAATACGCTAGCGATGATAGATGTATATTGTATTATGATCGCAGGACTCAGCTTATATAGCAGTGGCATGTATAACGTCATGCCACGCTGATTTTGAATGACATATTTATGTGTGTTAATCAATTTTTCAATAGGTGCTTGCGCATCTTCACTGATACTGCTTTCCAGTTGTTTCATTTGATAAGCAGTAAGTTTCAATTTTTCAATTTCTTCATTAATTTCAGTTTTCTTTTGATGTAACATAACTTTTACTGCTTGTAACTTTTTGTCATCTGTTAGTAATATTTTTATGTCTTTCAATGAAAAACCTATCGATTTCAATATTAAGATAATTTCTAAATTTACCTTGCTTTGTTCGTCAAATAATCGTCTACCATTACTTGATGATGGCATCGATTGTAAGAGTCCTTTTTTATCATAATACTGAATTGTTCTTACTGTTACATTGCAATGCTTTGCTAGTTCTCCTGTTTGATATAGTGTCATAAAATAACCTCCTTGACGTTAATCATACATGGTGACCTAACGTAACGAGCAAGTGTAACATTCGTTTTTAGTGCATAATATTTGTTTAAGACTCTAATTCTCAAAAATTTCGGAATGAATATTTTGCATTTTACTTTCAACAGTTGTAATTTCATTGGCACATTGTTTTAAAATTTCTCTATAATCCTCTGTATTTTTATTATTTTTGTAACGTATTTTATGTTCTAAACTCGCCCACATATCCATACCTATTGTTCTAATTTGAATTTCTACTGGTACTTTTTCTACAGAATTCGCTAAAAACACCGGTATTGACACTACAATATGCAAACTTCTATAACCGTTATCTTTTGGATTCATAATATAATCTTTTCGTTTTAATAACTGAACATCCGCCTGTTTTAACAATAATTCTTCAATAACATAAATATCATCTATATAATTACAAACAACTCTTATACCTGCAATATCATAAATATATGCCTTCGCTGACGCTGTGTTGATTTGATATCCTTTTCGATCTAACTTTTTAATCAGACTTCTCATTTCCTTAACACGACGTTCCATGTGATGGATCGGATTATGTTTATACAATTGTTGAAAATGATCGTCTAAAATATCAAGTTTAGTGCTAATTTCTTTTAGTGCGGATGAATATAATTGCTCTAAAGCAACAAAATCAATGACCATTTCAAATGCTTCTTCATAATTATTTATATATGATAAACTCTCTTTAAATTCTTCTTTCAAATCATCCATATTCAACGTTGGTTTACGTTCAATGTACATAAATCGTACCTCCAATAATTCATCTCTTTCCAAACATTATAGCTAAATTTAAAGACTACTTGAAACAATACAGTGAATATTTATCAATGAATGGTTCGAGTCAGAGATTACTTGATATGTGAAAGGGCATTTTTCAGTTTCGGCTGTTTGAGCTCATAAAAATCCATAGCTGCCTATTGTTTGTTCTAAAGCCAACTACTTCAATTGACATGTTTTGTTTTTTCACTTATACATACAAAAGTCTCTATTCTACTAAATCAAATACATTTTCAGCTTCGCCTTCACGTTTTTTCACACTATTCGTCCATTTTATGTTCAATAATTTGAGTCCTTCTATTATCTGCAATGTTACGTGCTCGCTTCATAGCATCTGCCTTTTTATCGAAGCTATCCGTAGCTTGTTTCGCACCATCAGACTTTATTTTCCACTCACTATTCTCATAATAGACATGAACATCTTTATAATTTAATTGTGGATTTACAGATTGATCACGTTCATGCACAGTGATTTTTTTATTTTTCAACGCTTTCAATTCATCTTCAGTCGCATTTTTGTACCAATCTTCAGCTTGTTTTGTAGCGATTGGAATCGCATTGTCCTCTTGATATCCAACTTTAAGCATTGCATTTCCAATGTCTATCGCTTTTTTTCTTTCCAAGTTTTCCATATTTTTCCAACTTTGTGGATAATCTTCCATCGTCCAAGGCATGTGATAAAACCTCCATCTTCAAAACTTATATTAATTCTCTTTTACCTCTTTTTTCCTTTAACAAACTAAATAAATGCATTAAAAATGATATAAATATTTAAGACAACTATGATTTGTTCATTAATTGAAAGGGAATGAAGAGTAAGAATCAGTGTTAAATAAAAGGAGGTTTGACTAACATGAATCTATCCATTGGCTTAATCCCTTCTCCTGACATGCCTCATAAATTAATCAACAAAATTTATTCAGAGCTCCCAAAAGATTTCACAAAACATGTAGATAATGGCGTGGAATGGCAATTTGAAATACACGTTGCATCTATGATTGGGACTGCGGAACATATGGATAAAGTTTTGGATATTGCATCCAATATGAAGCAACAAAAAAATTGGGATTATACAATTTGTATTACGGATTTACCTAATTTTTCTAAAAATAAAAGTGCATTATGTGATATTGATTTCGATACTAAAACAGCACTTTTATCATTACCAGCGTTGGGAAACTTTAAGTTAAAAGAGAAATTAAGACAGTGCTTAATATTTATTATTGAATATTTACATTCTTCTGGTAGAAACAAAAACACTTTAAACTTTAAGCATTTTAAATTGACTCAATTTAAAGAAGTCATACCTAAGGATAATAATGAAAATTATAGATCCCGTATCATTGCCAAATCTACATTTTTAGGTTGGCTTCATTTGATTTGTGGCATGACTTTTGCCAATGAACCTTGGTCTGCCATTTTTGATTTTAAAAAAATCATATCTGTTTCATTTGCCACAGGAACTTATATAGCAATATTTTCTACACCTTGGGATATCAGTCTTGATTATAGTTACTGGC
>CAVBGZ010000244.1:0-3436 GCA_963595075.1 Waltera intestinalis | reverse complement strand
TATATTAAGAAATTGGTTTCGGAAGAGGATAAACTCATTAGTGAACAAATACATATATATCACAAGTAAAAAATTATAATGCATGACAAAAATGACTATGAATATAGCCTTTTTTGAATATGGTGATGTTATTGAAATTATTTTTTGACAATCATTTTATGATCGCACTGTGGACAGTGCATTATATATTTTTCTTTAGGCTCATTTGGAAATAATTCGTCAAGTAGCCATTTTGGGACTTCTTCTTCGTATCGACATTTTGTGCATTTCATCAATACACCTTCTTCTGTATGCTCTGTCATTTTTCTTTCCCTCCAACGGATTATATGTATAAGTATACTGCAGAATTGCACCACATTGGCATTGAATAGGATCTCTGTTGAAAGAATCAATTAAATGAGTACGGTATTTCAATTTGTTTAGTTTATTTTTAAGTGCTCTGGTTCTGGCCTCGCGTGAATAATCTTTATTTCTTTTGATACCAAGAAGTTCATGTACTCTGTCCAAGGTTTCCTTAGAAGCATTGGAATAGAAACCGTAATATCGCGTATTTAAGAAATGGTAATCCGGAATGTGTATGATCAGTCTTTTAATAAACTCTTTGGCATCATCAATCACATTATAACGTTTGCCATCTTTATGATCATTGAAGAACCAACTGACGGTATTGTTTTCCTTATCATAATTCGTTATTCTGCTTTCAGCCATCGCAGGACGACCTGCATAACGAATAAAGTAGTTAACACATCCTTGAATATCTTTACTGTATTTAGAGGAGTCATCATCAGATGTATATTCATCTGGTTTACATTTGGCATAAACATAAAAACCCTTTGGATGCTTTTTGTATAGATAGTTTTTTTGAGCATAATTTTTAAAAGCGCCTGTTTCTTCCATGAGTCGAATGAGTTCAAACTGAAAGGTTTTTCTAAGCTTTAGAAAATGGAAGTGATGGAATCTTTTGATTTTATCATTTTTACGAGAGTAAATAAGTTCAGGAATCAAACAATGGATATGAGGGTTCCATTTTAAATCACGACCAAATGTATGAAGAGTAGCGATCATGCCAAAAATGTTACGGAGAGGAAAATCTTTAAAGATGTAATGCGTATCAGAGATTCTTTTCTTTTTTAGCTTATCAGAAAGAGATCTATTGGTGAGAATAGAGATGGTATTTCTAGCGGCAACAAATAAAAGGTTCAGCCGAGTTCGATCTTGTCTAAACCAGTTTCTGATCTCTTCAGGGATGGTAAATACAATATGTCTATGTGGATAATCAACACAAAAAGAAGTAGCTTTGGCAGCAAGCTGTTTGGCGTATTTAACACCACAGGCATTACAAAAGCGAGAATGACAAGAATGAGGAATGATATTCCAATTATCACAGTGAGGGCAATCAAATTCATCATAACCTAGATATACAGTGCGGCAAAGAAGTGAGCGTTCAACGTTATCGAGTACGCAGGGACGAGCTTTGCCCGAAGCATCAAGGGAACGGAGAAAATCAATATTATCGTAGAAAATTTTTCTGATTGGATGAGAAAAATTGAAGTCACGCGTATCGCAATGAAAAGGAAATAAAGATTCAATTGGCTTTGAAGAATAAAAAGTGGTATCCATAAATGAAGTATAGAATCAAATAGAGATGTAAACAAGACGTGGAGAAAAGAAAAGCGCCCATACAAATCATCTCAGATGATTTGATGGGCTTTTTTTATCTTATTAGAATGTCAGTCGCATTTGATACCATTGTACATTTCCATGAACGGATTTATCGGTAATTCCTTCATTCAAGAAACCAAATTTTTCATAAAATGGAATAAGATTTTTCTTACAGGTTAGAACAAGGCCTTTTCTTTCTTGTTTCTTCGCATCTTCTATAAAGGCCGTAAGAACTTCACTGGCATAGCCCTTATGTTGGAAAGAAGGGTGGGTATTTACACCAAAAATCATTTGCCATTGGCCTGATTCATTATGCATGGAAGCTTCTTCATACATTTGGTCTGTTAAGTCTTTTTCATCTGTGACAAAACCATCTACAAAAGAAATCAATTGATTGTCTTCAAAGAGTAAACAAAAGTGATTGCCATAATATTGAAGACGATTTTCAATTTGTTCTTTTGTTGCGGCTTCGGCAATAGGAAAACAAGTTTCTTCGACTTGATGAATTTGATCTAAATCATTTAGGGTTGCAGTACGTATAAGCATAAGATTCTCCTTAAAGTCTTATTAATTATAAGGAAAAGAACAAAAAAATAAACCCCAATTATAAACAAAGCTAGAGAAGTACTTTGTTCATGAAATGAGGAATGAAGGGGGTCCAAGATTACACTAGGTAAGAGTTTTGATAAAGAAGAGGACCCGTAATTAATATAGGAAATAGTTGTGAAATTCAGAAAAAGAATGTGTAAAGGATAAGAAAAAATAGTTGTAAGCCCTTTCTGAAATAAAATGAAAGACATTAAAAATTGACTGTGCTATAATTCAAGGCGGCATCTGAATTGTATAAACTTCATAATCCCTATAGCCGGATGCCACTTAGGGGAGCCCCTTTCATTATTTCATAATGATCCCCTTATCAAGAGATCTTGGAAAAGGTCTCTTTTTTTGTTTTTGTGTTAGAATAGGGATATGTCAGTAAAAGATGAAATGAAAAAAATGATGGAAATGCCAACAAAAGAACAGCTGATTGAAACGGTTGTTTCTTTGGTTCAATCGGAGGTCTATATTCCCATGTTTATTCGTGGATTAAAACAAGAGCACGATGTTTTAATGAATGAGTCTGTTCCGTATTATCCGATGTTTACCGATTTAGAAGAGGTGCCAAAGGATTATAAACAGAAATTCTTTTTTGTCAAAGAGCCCTTTGAGAAAATATTAGAGAATATCGATACAGAACGAATAACGGTGAACCCATTTAGTCAAAATTTGATTTTAGATGAAGCAATCATAAAGATTATTTTAGAAAGTCGAGTAGAACAATGAGCTTAGAAGAAATTTTACAATCCATTAAAGAAGGCTGTACAGGAGACAAAGAAAAAGACCAAAGCTATTTAAAGGAACAAATGAAAAAATATAAGGATCATAAATATAAGGATGAAATCATTCGTGAATGTGCACGGCTTTTATATGATGTTTTAGATGACAAACAAAAAGAAAAGTTTATTCTTGGTGTAGATCAGGATGTGGAACAATTTAAATCGTCCTTAAAGGAAGTGGATTACTTTTTAAAGAAAAAAGACGTTGCGAAGGCAAAAGAAATTATTGAACCAATTATTGATAGCTTGAAACAAGAAAGTCTATTTAAAAGAGATTCAAAAAATATTTATTTTTCTTTTAATGAACCCTTTGAGGATATATTATTTGAATATTTAGAAAAGCCTAAAGAACAAATTCAAAGAACAACTCTTCCTTATTCCGATGCATACTATAGCTA
>CAVBGZ010000243.1:1830-3469 GCA_963595075.1 Waltera intestinalis | reverse complement strand
GAAGTAAGAGCAGCTATAACACATCCATTATCTAGACATATATTGATTTCTTTAATTATCTCGTCAATCATCATTCGACCCTCTTCTTGCCAGTCACATATTCGTAGATAATGGATTTCTTGTAATCTTTTAATGCCTTGATTTTAACAAGCTTCATATTTTGAATCTTTAACGTTTTATTGATTTCATAGTCTAAATAAGAAACGATTTGTTTTTGTTCATCAATGGTTCTTACGACAATTGGCGTGGCTTCCACTTTTTCCTTGGTGTAATGTTTAAGCGTGGCCCTGTTGCAAATCGCATCAATGTATCCGGAATGGAAAACGAAAGATAGCCAATATACCAAATATTGATTGAGGTTCCCGTTTATTCCGGTTGCTCTGTTAATTGAGTTTTGGAAATAGCATGGAGAAAACTCCGAATGGTATAAGGTAGAGGTGCCTGCATTCCCACCTTCCATAATCAAACAGTCGCCTTCGTGAAGTTCATATTTTTTTAGTTCTTCTTGAGAAAACCACATTTTTTTTACATTGGAGGTTTCGACGCCGTTCCATTTTATGTTTGCGGCGCACAAATAATTGCAATAAACATCCTCGTCGTCATTCTGCTTTGGTTGTAGCATTTTCCCAAGAGTAATTCCGTATAATTTGGAAATTTTAGCAATATTGGAGTTGACAGGAATTTCACCAATCCATTCGACACCACTATCCTTCATCTTTGCATCAGGATTGAGTCCTTTTGTGACTGCTTTGGTGATGATTGCCTGTTTATAATCCTCAAGTTTCTCAATTTGCTTTTCTTGATTGGATATCAAAGAATCTAGTTGCAAAATTTTAGTGTCTAATATTGTTGCTATTTCTTTTTGTTCCTCATAAGAAGGAACTGGAATCTCATAATTTAAAAGAGTCTCTGTGTTCAGTGTCCATCTGTTATCGAAAGATACTCCTTTTCCGTGAGCAAACATTGCCATCGCCCAATATTGAACTTTGAAATAGTAATCATAAAATTTAGGGACTAATTGAACCCTTGCTCTTAAATTGGAATATGCTGGACTGATAACGCCTTCTACATTTGACACATTGCAGTTAGCACCGCTATACAAATCCATTGGATTGAGAAGCAAATCCCCAGCTTTAACAGAATTATAATTATCGTAGCTAGCAGCTAGCTGCCCTTCATTCGTAGAAATATCTCTAATTTTCACTCCGCTTCTAGCTAAACTTAAAATCGTAGGATTTTCTTTGTATGATAGTTCTTTGGAGATATAAAACATTTGTTTTACCTTGCCTAACTTCCAATCGGATGCTATATAAGGCAACCACTTTATATTGGTTTTGATCTGACTAGTCATTATTGTCACCTCCACATTCTGCTTTTCCATATTCAGCAATAAGATAATTCACAAAAGCACAGCAACTTACTAAAAAATATTTGGCTTCCTCAAATGAAACTTCACTTTCAAACATGCCTTCAGCATGTCTAATTCCACCTTCATCTGATGTATATCCGTATAATTTGGAGAAGGATTCTTTTAATGCTGTATGCAATTTGATGTCATTCTTTTCTAGTTTGTTTAATGCTTTTCCTAGAGTCGCTTTATCATCTTTGCAAATTATCTGACAAATGGATTCAACAGCAC
>CAVBGZ010000243.1:0-1820 GCA_963595075.1 Waltera intestinalis | reverse complement strand
GCTTTCTTTTATACTGTTTTTATAATCAGGTTTTTCTCTGTCCGAAAGTAAGCTCAGTCCTTTTTTAATATGTGATCGGCATCCCTCAAATTTGATATCTAGACTCTCTTTAATTTCATTTAATTCTATTTCATCGGTTATAGGTATGATCTCAGAATCGATGATTCTATATCCAACAAACTCTTCCTTAAATAACTCATTTAACTCATTTTCGCAGTTGATAGTTTGATTTTGGGGGTAAAACTGAGATTGATTGTTTAAGCTCTTATAAAATGAAGATGAAAAATTTGTTATATATTCACAAATCGTCAAAACATCCTGATATTCGTCTTCATGAATAGGTGTAAAAACATATTGTTTAAATGATTTCGGATAATTATATTCGAAATTAGCCACCATATTGTCATCGACAAATTCTCCAAAAACGTCACTAATGTAATTCTTAAAAAAGTATGTCGCTAACTGATGGTATTGTATTGCATCACACCACACTTTAAAGAGATTAGCAATTTTATTTCTTGTTCGTTCATCCAAATCATTTATTTGAATCTCTGTATTTAAAGGATTGATTTTTCTTCTGTCGCTAAAGCCGCCACGAAGTTGTACTTTAAGTTCATTATTCATTTCCAAACAACTCCTTCATAAGCTTTGATTCTTCCTGTTCGAGTTCTTTGATTTCCTTGAAAATTTCACTAGAATCCTTCGGTGCTACAAACTTATAGAAAATGCGAGTGAAAGGAATTTCATATCCAATCTTGGATTTTGTAGAATCGATAAAAGCATTTGGATTATATGGAAGAACATTCTTCTTGAAATATTCATCGATATCTTCCTGAAGAGGAACGATTTCAGAATCGGTCTTTCCTTTTTCTGCGACGAGTTTTCCTTTTTTAAGGACTTTATTTCCTTTTTCATCAAGAGATGCTGTTTCGACAGTCAGTTTTGTGTATCCGAAATAGTTGTTATCGAAAACCTTTGATTCCACTGAAATATCATTATCTGTATATTCTTTGCTATCGAATTCCTTATAGGCCTGAACAATGAGATTGATGCATCTATCATCGAGATCAACTCTCTTCGAACCGATATTCTTTCTTCTCTTCATGAAGCATTTCGACGCATCGATAAGTTGGACTTTTCCAGCTCTGTTGAGAGGTTTTGCATTCATGCCATCGACAACCCAGATATAGGTGGCAATACCTGTGTTATAGAAAAGATCTGTTGGAAGCTGAACGATGGCTTCAAGTCGATCATTCTCGATGATGTATCTTCTGATTTCAGAAGGCCCACTGCCGGCATCACCTGTGAATAAGGAAGAACCATTCTGAATGATCGCCATTCTTCCTGTATCTTTCAGTTTATTGACGCCATTGAGAAGGAAAAGAAGCTGTCCATCAGAAATGTTTGGAAGTCCAGGACCGAATCTTCCATCAAATCCCTTCTTTGCTTCGGCTTCAACGCTTTCCTTTTCTTTCTTCCAGTCAATACCGAAAGGAGGATTGGAGATGATATAGTCGAATTGATAGTCTTCGAATTGATCGTTGCTGAGAGTATCACCGAATTTCATATTTTCGGCATCTTTTCCTTTGATGAGCATGTCGGATTTAGCGATGGCGAAAGTCTCAGGATTAAATTCCTGACCGAAGCATCTTAAATCCGTATTTGGATTGATATCTTTCAGTCTTTCATCAAGACAAGCAAGCATCTGGGAAGTACCCATCGTCATGTCATAGGCTGTTTTCGAGCAACCATATTCCTTGATTTCTTCTTTTTCAGGAACGACAAGCAATTCAGTCATCAAATAGATGATATCTCTTGCC
>CAVBGZ010000242.1:0-3477 GCA_963595075.1 Waltera intestinalis | reverse complement strand
TAGACTTAAAGAACTCAAAATTTTCATCGCTAAATTTTGTCCTCTCTAGTCCCATTATGCATTCATAGTCTCTTCAAAATGAAGAACTTTTAGGCATTTTTTACCTTTAAAAATAGCTCCACTACTCAAAAGAAATAACATAAATACTCTCATATTACGTTTTATTGATGGAATGAAGAGTACTCAGAGATAAGAAAAGAAGAATTTTAAACGCTTTGTTTCGGCTTTTGCAGATTTGAGTGGAGAATTAATCAAATAAAACTCACTGATGCTATGATGATGGTGGATGGAAATGCCTTTTTATGACATTTGAGGAAAGCTTTTTGATTAACATTTTTTATTTGGAAAAAATCTAGGAGCCGTTTAGAGAAAATGACTGTTTCATGGTACAATATAATCAAAGGAGGACAAGGTGATCAGGCATGATGTTCAAAGAAGACAGAAAGCACATTTACACCAGTCTGACAAAAGAAAAGAGGACCATTAATGATCCTCTTTATGTCGTATAAATTACAAATTAATTCGGCCTTAATTATAATATTTAACTACCATATCAAATATCGAAAGCCTGCCTTTGTTTCTATCATTGGTAGGATTACTAGCTAGCCCATAAAATCTAAAAGTTTTAACATTCCTAGGAAATCCTATAGTAACTTTTGTTGGTGAATTTCTGCTTGTGGATAAACTTACATCTTTCCACAAATCACAAACTTCAAAATAAACCGATTCAGTAATGAGATATTCGATTCTATAATTGGAATCATAGCTATAGACTTTTTCATTCGAACTCCACCATGATAAATCAACTTCAATTTGATAAACGTCTTTATCGAATGTATATTCAAGATATGCTAATCCAGGACTATATCGCTTTGTCGATAAATTAACGCATTCTTGTTCTATATATCCGCATCTGAGTCTCTTTGTTTCAAATACCTCACCGGTGTTTTGTAAAGTTATTGTTTTGTTAATTGCAGTAGTTGCTTCACCATAAGATTCAGGAAAACCATAATCTTTGGGACTGATAATATTGTAGATTTGATTTAATCCTGGAGTGTAATAACTGTTTTTGTCAGTAAAAATATAATTGTCAGTTCTACCTCTTGGCAAGGCGGATGAAATGTTCAAAGACCAGTAATCTGACATTTGAATATTGAAATATTCATCGAGATTTCTATGCGCTTGGTTAGGACTGCTCCACCCCATATTTCCATAAAGAATGTCATTTTTATCATCGTATTCATAAGCAACAACTACATGGCCAAATGCTCCCTCATCTTTGTCTTTAACGCCGTTTCCATTGGAATCGGTATAGCCGTTGCCTCCCATCAATACAGGTCTACCAGATTTAACGATTTCAACAATTTCAGAACGAATTCTGTTCTTTTCTGACTCACTGTCGTCATTCATTTTGGACGTGACAATAGAAACTTTGCCTCTTAAACTATCGTTATCGTCAATATAATCGGAAAGTACAGAATTCATAATCTTGTTATTGACTCCAATCCCATCCACATAACCTTCGTTGGCGACGTGATACTCGCTTTCAATAAAATGTGGTTTGATTGAACCGTTTTCTATTCCTATTTCAAACAGTTTGCCCAAAAATGTTTTATCATCGATTTGCTTATAAACTTCACCCATTACCTTTCGATCAAGAGCTTCTTTAAATTCTGTAGATGTGGTATCAGTAATTCCAGATTTGATTATTTCATTTTTTAAAACATCAACACTAGGGTATGTCCGGTCTATGTTATTCCACACACCAGGTGACTCATATTCATAGGTTGAGTTAGAATAAAGTTGGTCACTACTAATTTTCGAAATGTTAGAATCGTATTGTTCAGGGATAAAATCGTCATCCCAATAAGAATCATAGAAAGAAAGGAACATGGAAATGCCGGTATACCCACAAATTCCCAATCTGTTAAAAGGCATATTCTTGTGGAGATGCGAATAATAAGCAGATAAGTAAGTTTTGTTTGAAATAAACGTATCTCCCTCAAACGGATCTGTAGGTTGTGGCATTCTAAGAACTGAGTTGTTTTCATTGTTTTGCTCACTTAGTGGTAAAAAATTTTCAGCAATTTGTATTTCACCATCAAGTTGTTCTGTTTGATAAAAATAACCAGTATCAAAATCATTGTTTGATTCATGTCGTGCGATATTAGGCTTCTCATAAAAAAAATCATTCTTGTTTTCAAAACGACAATTTGAATAATTTAGACAACTAAACAGTAATCCTGTTCCTATTAAAATCTTAATATTTTTCATGTTTATTCACCTCCTATCCATAAATAGCGAAATGCAATGTCAAATCTTTATCTAATACGCATGGTTTTAAATAATTGCATGAGAATCCAGAATTCTCATCAAAAGAAGTAGTAAAAAAAGTAAACGACCAATAGCCATCACCTACTAGTGTTGGCAATTCATAATTTAAAGTTGAATTATCAAAACTTGAAATATCATCTGATGAAAGATTATAGCCTTTCTCAAAATAAAAACTAGTTTTAGCTAATTCATCATTTTCAAAATAATAACCATTGATCTCTTTATTTTCATTATATGATAATGTTATAAATGTATGTTGGACAAATGTTAAAGTCACTTGCTCTTGCTGATTGACATTATTTGAAACTTCGGAATTTGTCGATGCAAAAGAACAAGCTGAAAACAAAGTCAATAATGGTACTAATGCAAATATTGAAAACATTCTTTTCATTAAGCAAATCCTCCCTTCTTAATATTTTAATCAATAAATGATGTGGTTAATTTTTTATTAATTGTCAAGATGGTACATACATTAATTGTGTTTTGCCAAGTTTATTCGCTAAGCTTCGGTATAGAAAGAATAATAATTCATGTCATACTTCTATTTATACTTGCCAAAACGACTACACGAAATAAGACTAGGTAAGTCGAACACAAAGGACAAAATAGGTCCAGACAAGCGATTGAATTGTGTGTTCATATTCGTGTTGGATAAACTTTAAATCATATGGTCTAGCAGTAAAAATCAACATTCCTAGACTAAGTAAACATAAACATCAAAGATTTACTCTTTGAAATTATAACTTCATTTTATCACCAAAAGTCTCTAATTTCAATTTAGTATTTTTTAATAATAAAAAATCAAAATATTCGTTTGCAAAGGAAATTAAGCCTTTATAAATGAATAAAAACGGTTGATATATATTACATTATTAAATATGATTAAATCATATTTAATATAATTAATTATCTTTTATAAATTTAATCGGATTCTAAAGAGAGTGCTCAAAGCCAAGAAAAGAAGTGTTTTTAAAGGTTTGTTTCAGCCTTTGCAGATTTGAGTGGAGAATTAATTAAATAAAACTCACTGCAGCTATGATAATGGATTGAAATGCCTTTTATGACATTTGATGAAAGGTTTTTGATTAACATTTTTTATTTGAAAAAAACTAGAAGTTATCTAGAGAAAATAACTGTTTCATG
>CAVBGZ010000241.1:0-3486 GCA_963595075.1 Waltera intestinalis | reverse complement strand
TTACATTTACGTAACAATATTTGTCAAAAGTCGTAGACAATACAGAACCTCCATTTTCATTAAAGAAAGATTCCATATCGGTACCACCACCAAAAAAAGACATTCTAAATGGTGTTTTCGTTATGATCATAAAATTTCCTCCTTCCCTTTACTTGTATAATTCATCAAAAATACTTTCTGTTTTACTCCAACTAAAATTCTGCTTAACAAAAGAAATACATTCATGACTCTTTTCATGTAATAAAGAACGATTTGAAAATAATAGATCTACTTGTTCCATGATTTCCTTATCCGTTTGGGCAAGATTTAAAACTTTACCCTCTTCATCAATACCCTCTGCACCAACTGTCGTTGTGATTACAGGTAAACCTAACCCAAAAGCTAATAATACTTTCAATTTAATACCTGCACCATAAGTTAATGGAAATACTGCAATTTCATTCTTTAATATTTCTTGATTAATATCATCCACAAATCCAGTGATATGAATATTCTCACATTCCATATTTTTTAATTCATCTTTAGGATATGCCCCAATAATAGTAAGCATCCAATCTTTATGATTCATTTTTTTGAAGATTTGAATCAATCGCATGGCTGCAACATGATTTTCATCTCGACCCATTTGTCCTACAAAACAAATACTATATGGATTTTTAGTAACCATTAAATCTTCTTTAAAATCTAGACCATAATAAGGATTTAACACTCTAACATCATCAAGGTTATAAATATCTTTTAGTAAAGATGCATCTTTATGATTGAATGTCATCACAACATTTGATTGTGAGACATACTCTTTCTCACATTTTCTTACCTTAGAAGTTTCAATATTAAAGTATAGCTTTTTTATTCCACTCGCATTTGATAATTGCCTTTCATAAGATTGAATCGTTACATCATGTTCTGTCATATTAAAAATTATATTTGGATACAATTTTTTCACCCACACATATTGTCCCATCGATGTATATTCTGCATGTATTGCCTGAATCTTCTTTTCCTCGATAATCCTTTTTAAAAGAGCTTTGAATTTTCTACTATTTCGAATCGCAAACATATTAGGTTGAGAAGGATGCAATAAAATGTTACCAATAAAAGTAAATGTACTAGTTTCAACATAATAATAATCCGGATGTTTTTTTATTAATTCTTTTTCATAATCATTATTCACAAATGTCAGTACAGTGACATTATGTTTTTGTTTAAGTGTCTCCACCTGTTTTCCCATGCATACGCCACCAGCATGATTAGCGTGAACATCTGGAACAAATGGAGATATATGTAATATATTCATAAACTACCCCTTTACATCATGAATCCAATTTTTTAAATCTTTATGATACGCAATATAATATAGGACAAATTGCAAGACGGTCGATAAAGCATATATATAGGCTCCACCATAAACACCAAAAGTATTTATAAAATATCCGGATCCAATAAAAATAATCGCAGATACAACTACATAAATATAAAACTGAACCTTCGTATTTCGAAAGGTAGTTAGTGCAGTTGATAAAACCGTACTCATCGCATACAAAGTTCCACCAATGATAATGATTTGTAAACTTCTTAAATAATCAGATAAATCAACATTGTATACTAAATTTAAAACTGGAATCCCTAAAATAGTAGCTCCTATAAAAGCGATTACCCCTATACAAACAATCCCCAATAAGATCAAACGTATTAATTTAATAAATTCTTTATGATTTTTTTCTTGAAACAAAATACTCAATTTATTTATATAAGGTTGAAGTAAGTAAATAGCACACAAACTAATAAGTGTAGCAGGCATTAAAACGATACTAAATAATGCTTGTTCACTTGAATTCACATGACCATCTAAAGCATATTTGGGGGCATTTGAAAGATATACATTTAAAAAATAAAAAGCAAATGAAAAAAATCCTGTGACAAATAAAGATAGAGCTTTTTCTATAGAAACACTATTTTTCAAATACATTTTTATAGAAGGAATATCATATAATAAAGTAATTATCAAACAAAATATATCGACAATTATAAAAGAAATAATCAAATTATGAAAAAATAAATCAACGACAATTAAAGCAATCAAAGAAGCTATTGATTTAATGGTTAGTGAAATACCCGATTTATATAAGCATTCATGTTTTTGTAGAATTCCGTAAATACAATCCGCAAAAGCTTCCATACACTTCATTACAGTTAATAAAAGAACAAGAGAAAATCTATAGAAATCCAATTTTTTAAAGAGCGCATAAAAAATTCCCAACAACAACATTAAAAAAACAGAAAGAATTCTCTGCACAAAATAATCTGTATCATTATATTTTCCTATTTTATCTGTAACTTGATATGTTCTACCTGCATATATTCCAACATTAAATAATAAACAACATACAGAAAATAACAACGTAAAAATGCCTGCATCTTGAGTTCCATTAATTCTTGTGATCACAATCATAAAAAACAAAGAATTAAATGAATATAATGTAGTTCCTATCATGTTCCATATAAAATTTTTCTTAAAGATTTTATCTTGCATAATTAACTTATCTGTTAATTCCTTTCTAAAAAAAGAAGACATAATAGCCTTTTACACTTTATTACTCTTCTCGGAATTTGAATACAATTTTGTCAACACCTTGGCAATTGGTGCAACCCAAAATTTTTTAAACATTTCATAATCTTCCCTTGATCGGTTATTATTCTCAATAATTTCCGTCGTAGTGGACTCTTCATGAATACGATGTCCCATCAAAGGCTCAGGAATATAATTAAAACACCCTTTTATATTGGAAACTTGTTCCCATGCATACCAATCAATATTGCACAACATATCACAAGAAAATAATGCATCTTTCTTTATGTTTTTATTACAGAATGTAACAGCAGGACAACAAATTGAATTTCCAAAAGCAAGCGATATTCTCTTAAAGAATCTTTTATGAGCGAGTGCCGAGTTTTTTAAAGACTTTAATAAACAACGTTTGATTTTCAAATTTTTATTTTCATAAACATGAACACCATTACGAATTTCATAATAGTCTGTAAATAAAATCGTAGAATTTTGACATTCATCATATGCTTCTATAATCTTTTTTGAGTATTCAGGTTCATAAAAATCATCTTGATGAGCAATCGTAACTAAATCAGATGGAACACAAGTTCTCGCATAATCAAAATCATATCCGATTCCTTTTTTTCCATCTTTTCTTTCAAAAATATTTAAATTGTATTTTTTCGCCAAAGAAGAAATAAAAAAATTAGGAGTTGAAGTGGCAATTACCACATCACTTTTATGTTCTTGATTCAAAACACTTAAAATGCATTGTTCAAGGTATTTTGATTCTTTATACGCAAGAACCACAAAAGTATGTGTTGTCATATTCTTCAACTCCTCTATTAAACATTATTAGATTAACACAATAAAGAATTAATTTCTACTCTCCCATTTCTTTCAAGTATCTAGCTAATGCATCTTGCCAACTAGGTAAA
>CAVBGZ010000240.1:0-3502 GCA_963595075.1 Waltera intestinalis | reverse complement strand
GGGAATTCGCATCGACTGTCATCTTTTGTGTATTTTGCCAAGTACCAGCTTCATTGACCATATTTATAGTTACAACATAGTTTGTAGGATCATTTGAAACAGTCGCAACTTCTGCATTTGTTGCTTCTTCAGATACAATTTCTTTGGAGCTTTCATCATAGCGGATGGTATATTGGTCTGAATTATTCACAAAGAAAATATTCATCGCATCGCTTGTTTGGTTTTTAGCGATGGTACGATCACTATCAATATGGAGTCCGATACGACTTGATGCATCAGGAGTAGTTAAAATATATGATTTATACCAATTATCTGTTTGCACTATTAAATCGGTATCTATGTTTTTGGCACTATTGGTGTTGTTTGTGATATTGACTGTTCCTTTTAAAGTGATGTCGTTGAAACATTGAACATCTACTGCGGCCGAATATTCACTATTCGTTATGTTGTTTTGTATCGTTGTATTTTCTAAAACAAAATCATCTTCATTTAAATTAATGGCACTACCACTATCTGATGTATTTTTTGTGAAAACGCAATTTGAAACAGTCACATTTTCTTGGTTGTTATCTAAAGCTCCACCGCCTCGTGATGCAAAATTATCCTCAAACGTTATACCGTCAATAGTTCCTTTACTGCTTGTGAAGGTACAAGAATCTGTAAATATGGCTCCACCACGATCTTCGGATTGGGCTTTATTATGTGAAATTTGACCATCATGATTTGAAGAAATGACTTCAAATTTTGAATAGTAGAAGTAAATAGCACCACCATTGTAGTCTGATTTATTAAAGTTTATACTTGATGCGTTTAAATTGATTTTCGTTCCTTGTCCTTCAGAATAGATGGCTCCACCAAATCCATGGGCGTAATTTTCATCAATCTTACTATTCTCATTTAAAGTGATATTTAAATCACTACCATAAGTGGCAATGGCTCCTCCGCACGCATCGGATGGGGCTAAATCGTCAAGACTTGCTCCAGCTGTATTATTGACAATATCAGAATTTGTCAGAGTTATGGAAGCATTCTTGTAGTCAACATAGATGGCTCCACCATCTCTTTGTGCGGCATTAAAAGTAATTTCTGCATTATTCATCGTTAATTGATCGCCAGAACCATCCATATAAATGGCGCCACCATGACCATCAGATCCTAAAGAACGATTGGATTTGTTTCCTGATATAGAAACAGAATCCAAATTCAATTTAGAACCACTTTTCATGTGGATTCCTCCACCACCATTGGTACTATAGCCACCAGTAATAAGTCCACCAGAATTGGTTGAACATTTTGTGCTAATTCCATTTACATATCCATCAAAGCTAAAAACACTTTTTGGCTTCTTTTTGCCATTTAGATTTAGTGTAGAATCCTTACATATTTTGATAACTTCACCATTTGTTTTTGCACTTGTTAGATTTCTTGAAATCTTATGCCCATTCATTTCAATGGTTGCCGTTTTATTACTATCTAATACTAAACGTTCGCTTAGATTCCAATCACAACTCATAATGATCTTTGTGCCGCTTTGTGCAGCATCCCACGCATCATCAATCGAAGTATAGACCTTTGTGCCTTCTTCATTTTCAGCATACATCTGAGCTGCCTTAACGCCAATAGGGGATAGGCAAAGTACACCTGCAAATAAAACACTCAATATTTTCTTTTGATTCATATTTTTTACCCTGTTCCTTTTGAATATAGTATACATCAAAAAAGCCAAGGATTAATCCTTAGCTTATCATTTATTGTTTTTTCTTCTTAATAAAGACGAATGCTCCAAGAACAACTAATACAACAATAATAACTGATGCGATAACTACATTACCATCTCCAAAAATACTCGCAGTACTTGTACTTTCTTCAGAATCACTATCTTTATAGACAATGGTGATTTCTACATCGGATGTTATGGAATCAGTTTTAACTACATCATTATCAACGGTTAATGTGTCTGATAGATCTTTAATTTCTACAAACATTTTATCTTCTACCGTTGGTGCTTGAAATTCAAACGGTTCATTTTTGTTGATTGTCATCTGTTGTGTATTTTGCCAAGTACCCGCTTCATTTACCATGTTGATTGTTACTGTATACATTTGTACTTCTTCAGCTGTGCTTTCTTCTGATTGTTCTGTATTTGTAGTTTCTTCTTGTGAATCTGTATTTTCGCTGACTTCATTATTTGGCGGAGTCGTAGAAGAAATTTGTTTTGAACTTTCATCATAGCTGATCTCATACTCATTTGAATTATCGGCAAAATAAATGTTTGGTGCATCACTCGTCTGATTTTTTCCGAGTTTTCGATTTTTATCTACATAAATTCCAACTCGACTTGATGCATCTGGCGTACTTAATATATAGGAATCTGTTGTGCTTCCAGTCTCCAATTTTAAATCTTTATTTGAGTTTTCTGTAATATTCACAATTCCTTTTAATGTAATATCATTATAACTATCCACATGAATGGCCGCAGAACTATTTGAATTTGTTCTATTGTATTGGACGGTTGAATTTTCCAGTACAAAATTATCATTTTGAACATCGATCGCTCCACCATATTCGGCTTCGTCATATGATAAATTACAATTTTTAACAGTTATATTTTCTTGGTGGATAGAGATCGCTCCGCCTCGATATGCATAATTTGAATAGAATGCAATACCATCAATCTTTCCTTCATTACTTGAAAAAACACAACGGTCTGTATAGATTCCTCCACCGGATTTTTCTGTACCCGCATGATTATCATAGATTGAACCATCTTTATTGTCGGATTTTAATTCAAAATTGGAATAGGAATAATAAATTCCGCCACCATTCTTTTCGGCACTATTATGGTCAACGGAGGATGCGTTTAAGTAGATTTTTGAGTTTTTGGCACTAGTATAAATACCTCCACCATTATTTTTTGCGTAATTATTGGAAATCTGGCTGTTTTGATTCAGTGTAACCGTAACATTTTGTGCATCAATATACACTCCACCACCAGTTCCATAATCATACGTGCTGTTTTTATAGTTTGCACAGTTATCAGAAATTTTTGAATTCGTCAAAGTAATAGAAGAATTCTTGTTGTTGACATAAACACCACCACCATCGTATTCAGCCCAGTTATAGCTGATTTGTGCATTATTCAAAACAAGAGAATCGGATTCACCATCCATGTATACGCCAGCACCACATCCATCATTGCTCGTGTAGCCCCAGGAATATTCAGCATTATTTCCACAGATCACAACTGTATCCAAATTTAGTTTAGAACCACTTTTCATATGAATTCCACCAGCACCATTCGAGCTATAACCACCCGTAATCATTCCACCTGTTTTTATAGATTGATAAGATTTTACTTTTGATGAATTAAGATATTCTAAGTAAAGCCATGTATCAGGGGCTTTTTTTCCACTTAAATTTAATGTGGAATTTGAACACAACTTAATCACTTCACCATTTGATTTGGTGCTCGTTAAATTCCTAGAAATCTTATGCCCATTCA
>CAVBGZ010000239.1:0-3522 GCA_963595075.1 Waltera intestinalis | reverse complement strand
ACTTAAAAAAATTAAAAAAATTTACTAAAAATTGAATAAAGACGGTGAATCCACCAATGTCATTAAGTTAAGCTAAAAAGAATAGTGACGACTAAAAATATTTATTAAGTTAAGTCTGGGTTTTCAAAAAATCCAGACTTTTAACTATAGTAAAATCAAAATCTATAATTTTCGGACATGACGAAAAGGCAATTTTTTCGAATTAAAAAATTGCCGATACCACAAATATGAAATATAATCAGTGTAGCGCTATGATGCTTTTGTATTGAACGGAACAAATGATTTGGGTTTCATATTGCGCTGATATTTTCTATCTGGTCTTACTGGGGCCAGATATTTTTTTATTCTTTTTACCAGTTCTTGCGTATCAATTATTTTTCTTAACCAGAGTCTCATATTCGTTACAGCGGTAGATAAATTTACTTTATAGGTATGTTTCCGTTCGCCGGATTGTTTTATTTCAACTCTTTCTGTGATCATATTGGTTAAACAATGTAATAGAATTGCGGCATAGATTTCCTGCTGTATAAAATTACGCTTTTTTGAATGAAACGAAATCATTCCAATGATATATTTCAATACTTTAAATGCTGTCTCAATACCCCATCTCATATGATACATCTTCTTTAGTTCTTCTAAATTGAATTCATCTCTTGTTAGGTTTGTTACCAAACATTCATAGGTATCATCTGTAATTTTAAAACGAACAACTCTTAGATTCATTTTATAAAACCCTTCTGTATTAAAGTAATCAAACTCTGATTTATTTGTGATGAAAGTATATTTCTGTTTGTTGGATTTTGTTTCTTTTGTTTGTTTTCTAGTCAATATTTTTGTAATATCTGAATCAAATTCATCATCCGGAAGATTCAAATTGGATAGTATAGAGCTATATA
This sequence comes from Waltera intestinalis, assembly GCA_963595075.1. Lineage (GTDB taxonomy): Bacteria > Bacillota_I > Bacilli_A > Erysipelotrichales > Erysipelotrichaceae > Holdemanella. Next base: position 2,626 of record CAVBGZ010000239.1, on the reverse strand, counting down.
CATTGATGTCTTTTGTGCGAATCAAAAATTTTTGATTATTTTCTATACAACATGCCATCAGATTGTATTTTTCATAACCTCTGTCCGCTGTAATAATCGAATTTGATGGATAATCATGTTTGATAATCATTTCTATTAAAGCGCCACATTCTCTGGTCTTGGCGGCCGTATCAATACTTGTATCCCAAAAAATGTGATTGAGACAGTCATACAATCCGTTAAGATGATACTGACTGAATGGTTTATCACTACCATTTCGCCTTTTAGTTTCTTCATCCTTTTCATCATAGGCAATATTAATATCGGAACCATCACAGGCAAGAATGTGATAACCATTCCAAGTTTTGTAATCATCAAATGCATTCACAAAAAGGTGCAAAATTCTTTGAAAAGCACCGATATCAAGTTTGTCTCTTTGTTGACACAGAGCAGAAGCGGTAGGTAATGAATCAATATCATTAAAATATTCACACAATTCAGAATTTAGGCTTTTAGACTGCATCTGAATAATAAAGTGGATCAGTGTCTCAGCTGATATTTTTCTTTTACGAGTAAAATCACTTGTTGGATCGTTGCAGTAACAAGCAATGTTGTCACTGACCATTTTAATAGAACGGTTAAAAATAGATAAAATCTTATCTGGAATCATAGGTAAAAAATCCTCCTCTATAATTCCTTCGGATTATGTTTAATATTCCGCTTTTTTGTTTGTCAAGTATTTTCTTGGCTTTTTCACAAAAAAAAGAGCCTTATCTATTTCTAGATAAGACTCAATTTTTGGATATTGCCCTTAACTTAATGACATTGGTTAAATAGCTGATCCTCATTTTTCCTATAGATGTATAAAACCGAGTAGGTGTTGACGAAGTTTATTACGTTTATGTAACTAGACAAACGTGCTTATTTAGAATACAATATAAGCACGAAAGGGTGGTGTCTCTATGGATGAGATGAAAGAACTGACTAAAACTCACGATTATATTACGGTAAAAATCGCAAAGGAATCTGGAATTTCAAAATTCAAGTTTTACAAATTTGTTAAAGAAAATGGATTGGAAGAGGTTTGTCGTGGCGTTTACTCTACTGAATCTGTTTGGATTGATGAAATGTATATTTTGCATAAAAGATGTCCAAATGCTGTTTTTTCACATGATGAGGCATTCTATTACTATGGCCTAACGGATAGGGAGCCGCTTATTCATACACTCACCATATATAGTGGGTATAATGCTCATAGACTTATAGTGAATGGGGATTGTAAAGTATATACGGTTAAACGAGAATTATTAAATGTTGGAAAAACGATTGTGAAAAATCATGATGGAAATATGATTCCGATGTATGACTTAGAACGGACAATTTGTGATTTGATTAGAAGTCGAAGTAATATCGAGATACAAGATTTCAATATGGTATTAAAAACCTATGTTTCTCGAAAAGACAAGAATCTGAATCGTCTTATGGAATATGCAAAGCTATTCCGGGTTGATAATGTGATTCGTAGATATATGGGGGTTCTATTGTAAAATGCAGCTAACACCAGAACAGGTTAAGGGAAGAATCAGAAATGTGGCTAAAGAAAATTGTGCAGACGCAAGAATGCTTATGAGAATATATATGATGGAACGTTTTCTTGAAAGAGTGGCAAAATCTGAGTATAAGGATAACTTTGTTATTAAAGGCGGAATTCTAGTTACGGCAATGGTGGGTGTTGGACTAAGATCTACTATGGATATCGACACGAGTATAAAGAACCAAAATTTGTCGGTAGAAGATGCTAGGCGAATAGTAGATGAGATTAAAGATATTGATCTTGGCGATGGAGTGGTCTTTGAAATAAAAGAAGTTTCCAATATTATGGATGAAATGGAATATTCGGGCATTCGTTTTGCAATGAATGCAGTGATGGGAAAACTAGTAACACCGATGAAAATTGATGTTTCTACGGGAGATGTTATTACGCCAAAAGCTATTGAATTTCAGTATAAACTGATGTTGGAGGATCGCTCAATTAGTCTGTGGTCATATAATCTGGAAACGATTTTGGCAGAAAAACTTCAAACAGTACTCACAAGAGGTCTTTTGAACACTAGAATGAGGGATTTTTACGATATAAGAACGTTACTTTTGGTTTATGGCAAGGATGTTGACTATGATGTTTTAAAAAGAGCGTTTGATGCTACTTGTAAAAAGAGGAACACAGAAAAATTAAGGTTGGAAGCACCAAAGATAATGTTTTACATCGACAATGATACGCATTTACGTACTCTGTGGAATTCTTATCAGGAAAAATATCCTTATGCAGCCAATATTAGCTATGAGGATATTATGAAGAGTACAAATCTCTTATGTGAAAAAATTCAATAGTTATATTTGAGACGTTAAAAGCAGAAGAAGTGATCAAACTGTTTAAATACAAATATCCAAAGTTTTTTAACACAGATTGGGTAAAATAAAGTGTCGTTTTCTGGGTAAATTAATTTGTCGTTTTTTATAATTATTTGGGTAGATTAGTCTGACGTTCTACATGTACCAGACTAAAATATCTTTCTTCCGGGTTGACAAAAATCGGGGGGGGGTTAATCTAACCATAGAGAGATAAGGGAAATGTTAGAAGAATTAAGAC
>CAVBGZ010000238.1:0-3566 GCA_963595075.1 Waltera intestinalis | reverse complement strand
AGTAAATTATCTTATATCAATTTTGATTATATTCTAAATCCAAAATAAATCAATATGCCCGACTTAACAATTTACATAATATTTATTGTCACAAGCCTTGCAAATGTCAACAAAGTGATGATTCTTTATGAACTCCATTCTCATACAGTAAGGACAAAAGCAAGTTTCATTACTTTGCGACATTTTTGCATTTGGTATTTCTTTAACACTTAGATCAGAATTGTCATAGCACTTCTTCAACTCACTTAATTCATGATTATCGCAAATTCTCTCAAATGATAAATCTTCACCATCTGGTCCAATAGCAAAAACATTTACATCAAACATCAATAACACCCCTTCAACTAGTTTCAATGATATCACTAAAAAGTTAAACAACAAGACTTGACATTATTCATTTTTTAACAAGTTTATTGTAGCTTCAATATTAGTGCTAAGCCAATTATCTAAATCACCATATGTAGCAGAAATATAAGTTTTCACTTCATCGGTCATTTGGTTAATTGCTATGGTCTTAGCTTGGTTCAAAGCAAAAAGTTGACTATCTTTATCAAAAGTACCATTTTTCTTTAAAGCTTCAACATAAGTTTGAAAGACTGATCTAACGGCACTAGTGACAATCTCAGTGGCCTTTTCTAATAACTTTGATGCTTTCTCGTTATTAATCTTGGCGTTGATGAAACTTACAAGCTTTGCTCCTATAAGACTGATAAGTGGTAATACCACTGCTGATACTACCACACTTAAGATATTTAATAATATTTCGTTCATTTGTGTGCCTCCTCATTTATATGTTCTTCTAATTCTTCAATCGCATGTGTGACTGGTCCATTGCATCCTTTCTCGTGAAGTCCCTTAAGACAGGCGAGGATACCCTTAGTTAAGATAGATTGCTCTTTCTTGATTTCCTTGATAGCCTTGTCTTGCTCTTCGTTCTTCAAGTACCACCTATAAGCATTGAAGAGAGCACCGAAGATTACTCCAAGAGCTGTGATGACTGATGCGATTGTAATTATCTTTTCTGCCATTAATTTTCCTCCTCAATGTATTTTCTAAAAGTCTCTAAATAGGCTGGTATCTCATTTGCATAGATTTGCTTACCACGCTCTTTGTCATAGTTGTTCTTGAACTCCATCATAAGATCTCTATACTCATCATCCATAGTGAGATTAAATGTTCCGGTCTTTAGATAATTTTGGAACTGACCATAGACTCGAATGACATGATAAAACCTTTTGATTGGCTTCTCGGAGTCAACATAAAGGTACATGAAATAGTCATAGATGGTCTTAAGGTACTTTTTCATAATTGTCTCGACCTTGAAGTTCTTAAAAGACTCATACTCCTTCTCGTACTTCTTATTCAAATAGATGAGTGTTTTATCAAGAGCATAAATATCGTCAATGAAGAGTCTCTCATATTCATGTACTTCATTAGTTTGTTTTTCTCTTGCTTTGATGCAGTTATCACCAAATATGAAAAGGTCGAAATCATCTAAATCAGTGTGGATGCAACCATTGAAACCTTTGATGAAGACAATAACATCGATATCAGAGTTATAAGAGTTGAACGTTCCGTAGCTTATAGATCCACCAAAATAGATGAACATAACCTCATACTTATTGAGCATTCCTTTTACTTTATTGGTTAAAGCTACTTTATCAATGCTTTTTATCTTTGCTCCTTCGTTATAAATTAAATCCTTAATCATCTTCTGCCTCCTCAAAACCTTCTACATTTTCTTTAAGCCATTTATAGGCGCACTTGTAAATATTGTCTTCTAGGAATGAATCATAATCTTCTGCTGGTGTTTCAATGTCCAAAGTGTCGATAGCATCGCATCCTTTATCACGAGCATCTTTTGATATGTATGATGAAACGCAAATAGTTACTTTCTTCGTTAAAGCATTGATAGAAACACAAACTACACGATGATAGGAAGGTGAAACACCATAGCTCGACTCAAGTTCTTTAATAATTGCCATAATGTATCACTCCTTAAGATGTAGTAGTTCCACCACTAGATGAAGAGGAACTTGAAGAATTGATGCAAATAACTGATGATGCGAGTCTGATATAAACCTTACCATTCACATAATCGACTGCCATTTCACCAATGTTCGTAAGAGTTGATGTGGTTGGTGTTGAAGTCCCTCTTTTGATTCGTATCGTATTTGCCATTAGTAAGTTCCTCCATCAATTGTTGAACTAGGGCTTAATACCTTGCTTGAGTCGATACCAAGTGTATAAGTCTTAATTGGAATACCATAGTTCTTTGAAATTTCCGAATAAACTCTAATTGCTCCACTGATGCTACTTCCGGTTACTGCAGAAGCTGAAGAACACGAAGTTACTGAACTTGTACTAGTTGCAAGATTGGTGTTATAAGCAGAAGCAATAATGCTCTTTTGAGTGGATGTAAGGTGGACATCGCTAGCCGTATGATTACTGAAAGATGATGTAGAAACACCGCCAAGTTCACTTAAGGTGATAGAGACTGCGCCGGTCTTGCCATTAACACTTGTCACTGCATCGGTTGGTGTTAAGAGTTCTTGCCAATTGGATAAAGTGGAATATCCTTCTGCTTTTAAAATGAATGATTTATTAAGGTCAGTACGAACTGCGATATCACCAATTTGAGCAGAACTTAAAGCAAGCATAGCAGCCTGAGATGCAACAACGAAAGTATCGGTAATTGCAATTTGTGGAATTATAGATGATGCTAATTTACCATCACTTTGAATGACTGGAATAGTTCCACCTGTAGTTCCGACATCATAGTTAGATGCATTACCTAAGCTTAGATCAGCCACCTTTTGGTTGATTGCATTCTTGATTGCTGCATCAGCATTTGGCTTGTTGTAGAACTCGATGTAATCGGCACTAGTAAGATTATTTGTCTTATCAGCCTTGGCGATATAAAGATTACCACCATTAAGGTCGATTAAAGGTTCACCAGATTTGATGGTTCCATTGCCAGTCAAAGGACCGGTGCCAGAGCTTGTTTTTCTTTTAATTTGAATAGTTGCCATAAAATATCCTCCTAATAATTAATGAATATATTTTTAATGTTGTGGCTATCTGCACCTGTATAAAGAGTCAAATTTCCACCAGAATAAATGACCTCAAGGTTGTACCAAGTGCCAAGATAGTAATAAGGAATAAATAGACCATAAGTGGTGCTCGTGATTTGCTTCAAACAAGTCGAGATAACATTCCCACAAACTGAGAACCTAATAAGAAGGTCACTCTTTCCTACATAATTTGAAATGTTGAAGACCTGCTTTTCATTTGTTTTACTAGTTCTAGGAATAGTCACGCCAATTAGTCCATTTTGAATCTTGCTAATCTTTGTGTTTAATGTTGACTGAAGATCTCCTAAAAGTTCTCCTACTGTCTTTACATAAGTAACGTCATTCGTATGAATGGTTAATGAAGATGAAGTCTTGTAATAGCTACAAAGTGGCTGCTCATAGATCCCATCATCATCTAATAGATTTGACTGAGCAAGACTAGGATAAATTAGTGATGTCCCCTCTTTAGTCTCAATCGTAGCCTCATTCTTG
>CAVBGZ010000237.1:0-3590 GCA_963595075.1 Waltera intestinalis | reverse complement strand
TGAAAATTCATCCGATAAAAGAGCTCTCATCAAAGCCGATTCCTTTGGATACCTTTCCTTACACTATATCTGCTCATTAAAAGCAAGTAATGAATATGATCATAAGTTATGCAAATGGAGATTTGAAATTCAAATTCGAACAGCCTTACAACATGTATGGAGCGATATTGAACATGACATGGGATATAAAAGCGAATTTGGCGTGCCTAGAGGCGTTATAAGAGGATTTTCCAGAGTCGCAGGACTTCTCGAGATTGCCGATGATGAATTCGTCCGTATACGAGATACGATGAAAGTATATACAGAAAATATTCGTCAACGTATCATCAATAACACGGCCGACGACATTCCTATCGATTCTATTTCATTAGATGAATATATGAAAAGGAATTTAAAGATGCAGGAATTCTTACATGAACTTGCTTCCTTCTCTAACGCACAGATTGATGAAATCAGCCCTGAAAACTATATTGAACAATTAGAATGGTTCCACATTACGACCATAGGTCAACTTCAGGACTTATTAAAAACTTATAAACAAAGTGCTTTAGTTATGGCAAAGAACGCATTATCAAATAGTGATTTGGATATTATTTCATCCAATGCAGCCCTACTCTATTTATGTAGAGCAAAACTTGTCCATGAATGCAGCCAAGAACAAGCTTTACAATTCTTAATGATCAATTCAAAAGATGAAAAACGAGCACAGCGACTAGTCAACTATATTTATCGATATAAAGATAAAATTTAAATGTTTATACAAGGAGGATATGAAAATGAGTTTAAACATTGATATTAACGCAAACAATGAAAGTGCAACATTTGTATTAAGTGGAAAACTAGATACAACTACAGCGCCAAATTTGGATGCAGCCATTGAAGAAAAGATTTCTGGATTAAAAGAAATCACATTTGACTGTAAAGACTTAGAATATGTTTCCAGTGCAGGACTTCGTGTCATTTTAAAAACACAAAAAACCATGAACCAACAAGGAAGCATGAAATTGACAAACGTAAGCGACACAATCATGGAAATCTTTGACATCACAGGATTCGTTGATTTCTTAAACATCGAATAGTATGGGTAAATTAATTCTAATTGCCTGCATATGTCCCATTCTATCTGGATATATTGTAAATTCAAGAATCATCAATAAACTTGATTACAAGAAAAAACAAGTTGTGATCGGATTGATTTTTGGAATTTACTGTATTCTCTCTACACAATTTGGTATTACAGTAGAAAATGGAGCCATCATTAATGTAAGAGATGCTGGACCCTTATGTGCAGGTCTAATCTTTGGTATGCCTGCCGGCATCATATCTGGAATCATCGGTGGAATCTATCGATGGTTATGCGTCTATTGGGGTGGAGCAATGTATACACGTGTCGCTTGTTCCATTGCCACTATTGCCGCCGGATTCTTTGCCGGACTTATGCGCATCCGTTTGTTTGACAACAGAAAACCGAGTATCGCCTATGGTTTTGCGATTGGAATCACAACTGAAGTTTTACACATGTTGCTTGTGCTATTGACAAATCTTTATGATTTATCTCAAGCCTTTGTATACGTTCAAAAATGTTCCGATATGATGATCCTGTTAACGGGAGCCGCCGTAAGTTTATCCGTTCTTTCAACCGGATATGTAAAGCGTGACGAACCCATTCGTATTCGTCCACCTTATTTAATTCATGACATTGGTTTCAGTCTATTTTGTTGCATATTAATCGCCTTCTTTTGTACAAGTAATTTCATGTATCACATTCAAACTGAACTTGCGATCAGTGAAGCTACACGACTTATCCGTTTAAACGTACAAGACGTTGGTGAAGAAATTCAATCCATTGGCATCGATGAAACAGTTGAACTCTCAGAACAATGGCGCATCGGACATACAGGCACCATCTTCATTTTAGATAAGAACAACAAAATCATCACAAATGAAGAAGTGACAAATGGCACTAAAATTTTAAAGAAATGGCCAAAAAAAGAATCCGATGAACTATATCGAGCTACACTCAATCATGTAGATTCCTACTATCTATATGAAACATATAAAGACTATACGATCATTGGGTACATGCCTGTTACAGAAGCTACGTATTCAAGAGACGTTACTTTATACTTAACCATTTTCATGGAAGTATTAGTCTATAGTGCTCTATATATCTTGTTGTATCAATTAATCAAGAAACGAGTCATTTTCAATTTAAAGAAAGTCAATCAAGGACTTACAGAAATTACAGCGGGTAACTTGGATACAAAAATCAATGTACATACACACCAGGAATTTGTGAAACTATCCAATGACATTAATTCAACGGTCGATACCTTGAAAGATTATATTAAGAATGTAGAAAACCGAATGAATAAAGAGTTAGAGTTTGCCCGACAAATTCAACATTCGGCACTTCCAAATATTTTCCCACCATTCCCAAATTACAAAAACTTTGACCTTTATGCAAGTATGAATGCAGCCAAAGAAGTAGGTGGAGATTTCTATGATTTCTACATGTTGGATACAGAAACATTAATTGTATTAATGGCAGATGTCAGTGGAAAAGGAATTCCTGCAGCTATGTTTATGATGCAGACAAAGAGTTTGATTAAAAGTTTAGTTGAAAGTGGACGTAGTGTAGAAGCCGCCTTTACTATCGCGAATGCAGAATTATGTAAGCACAATGAAGCAGATATGTTTGTGACCGCATGGATGGCTAAAATCAATTTATTTACGGGACTTGTCGAATATGTCAATGCCGGACATAATCCTCCACTAATCAAGCATGGAGAGAGTGATTATGAATACTTAAAAGAACGACCTAACTTTGTTCTAGCTGGTATGGATACCATTCGATATAAGAAACATGAATTCTATTTAAATCCAGGTGACACATTATACCTTTATACCGATGGTGTAACAGAAGCGATGAATAAGAGTGAAAAGCTCTATACAGAAGCTCGTTTATTGGAGACATTAAATTCCATCAAAAATGAAAATCCAACGCAAATTTGTGAAGATGTTTTAGAAGATGTACGTAAATTTGCCGATGGAGCACCGCAAGCCGACGACATTACGATGCTTTGTGTCCAATTGTATGCTTTACAAGGAATCAATGAAATTGTCACAATCCCAAATATACAAAGCACAGAATTAGTCAATGAGTTTTTAGAAAACAACCTCAATAAATATGAAGTGAATCCAAAAACAATTAGTCATATCCTTATTGTAATGGATGAGGTGTATTCCAATATTGTCAATTACTCAAAGGCAACAAAAGCCATTACGAATTTAAAAATTACAAATGATTTTGTTTTCTTACAATTTAAAGACAATGGAATCCCATACAACCCATTAACTAATAAGGCACCTGATATTACTTTATCAGCGGAAGACCGTGAAATTGGTGGTCTTGGAATTTTTATGGCCAAAAAATTATCAAGTTCAATGTCTTATAAGTATGAAAATGAGTTGAATACTTTATTATTTAGATTTGACTTAAATTAAGAACTTCAATTGAAGTTCTTTTCTTTTTCTATTAAAATAAATTTATGAAAACAATTATAGAAGAAATATTCAATTTAAATACC
>CAVBGZ010000236.1:0-3648 GCA_963595075.1 Waltera intestinalis | reverse complement strand
CTTAATATTACCATTCTTGTTGAGGGTTTTTACCTTCAATAAAATCACGAATATCGCTACATAAGGCATGAACATTTTCTTCACCCAAGTAAATCATATGTCCACTCTCGTAGCCCTTCCAACAACAACGATCCTTTGGAAGACCTGCATGATCTAATGTATGCCATACATAACCAAATTCTGTACATAAATCAAACCATCCATTCGCAAAGAATGCACGCATACCAGGACGTTGCGTTAACGCATAACGAAGTTCTTCAGCTGTAGTTCCCTTCTTCTCTTCCTTATTCCAATGCATATAATAATCAGTTCCAGGAACAAAGTTACGATCTAATTTTACATTTAATCTTGGTAACAAATCACCAATAAACGCATTATAGAAGAATGTATCATAACGATCTGCTGTCGCATCATCCCACAATGCCTTTTGAACCTCATCCTGCTCAGGTTGTAACATTGGACGTGTTACACGACCATCATAACGAGAAACGGCCTTACCTTGAGATTTCAATACTTCTTGACGATAATCATTATCATCAATCTTTAATCCATGACGAATTAAATATTCTCTAGAAACACCCGTATAATAACTTACCTTATCTAAAATATGTTCCTTCTCTTCTTCAGAAATACTTTCTCCCTTATACAAAGCTAAAACATAATCATGATCCGCAAAAGCCTTGGCTTCTTTTACCCACTGATCAACGCTCTGATCTGTTGGATGATTATGATACCAATTTACACCCGCATAAGTTGGAAAACCAATCACACTCGATTCAACTGGCATACCCTGACCAAAATATTTACCTACAGTCACTGTATTACCAATGAAAATAATTCCATCAAACGCAATACCATATGATCTTTCTCGACCCATTGTAGATGCGATTCCAGCTGCAACAGCACTACGAGTACAACCATAACTTTCTCCACACAAATATTTAGGAGACAAGCCACGATTATAGCGACGAACCCAAGCCTCTAATACAGTAAGTAAAGCTTCCGCATCCTGTTCAATACCATAAAAATCATCTTTTTTACTCTCATCAATCAAGACACCATACCCTGTACCAACAGGATCAATACATACGATATCCGCAATATCCAATAAACAATCTGGATTATCAATCACCTTATATGGACCAAAAGCACTTTCACGATCCACAATATCATATTCCATACGACGCGTTCCTAAAAAGCCCGCATGCACATACATACAACTTGATCCAGGACCCCCATTATACGCAAAGACAACCGGACGATTCGAAGTATCCTCTACATCACTTCTAAAATACGCATATGTAAAAATACTTGCGACCGCATTTCCATCCGCACCATAAATCACATTATCCTCACAAACTGTATGGTAAGGAATCTCTTTTCCCTTTAAAGTAATCTTTCCATCCGACTCAAAACGAGCAGGCTTAAAAGTATCTGGTTTAAAGCTTTCTGTTTTATACATAGTTTAAATCCTCCAACATCACCTATTATAGAACGACTTTTTCATTAGTCAATGAAAACACTTTCTAAAATGAAACATTTTTCAATTCTGAAAATTGATCCTCTCCTCATCCAACATTGGATACGCAATCACTTGATTTCCATCCAAATTTTCATGATCCAAACAAACCCCACGAATACAATGATCATGATACGTTGTATAGTAATAAATTCCTTCTTTTAAATCACAACCCGAAGAATAAATCGTATACTCATACTTTCCTTCTTCCACTTCACAAAGTCCTTTTTGTTGCTCAACACTATGCAAAACATGAAAGAAATCCGTTATACTACTTCCCTTCGTATTCTTACTTGTATACACACACTTCACAAAACGAGACATACTCGAAACATCTCCAGGAAGACCCAACGCCCCCATACCACGAGAATACGTATTTAAAGAAAGATCTTTAGAAAAAGTATTTTCAGGCTGAGAAGTAGAAAGCCTCATATAATTATTCAAATTGAACATCTGAAATTCAAAAGGCGGATTATTCGTCAAAACACCTGTTGGATTCTCATACACATGCATGCCATCCCTCATACATTCCACTACAATACAATCCTTTTCATCCGCAATCATATAATGCAAAGAAGCCACAGGAAACTGTTCATTAAAAGGCGTATCACACACATTCGTTTGATCCAATAAAGATTTGGCTTCATCTACACTTTCACACTGCGACAAAATCCAAGGAATAAACTCAAACGCACACACATTCTGTTTCTCTTTATCAGCCTTGCCAAAATAGGCATTGCCCACAAAATTTAATCCAGCCATCCCTAATCCTTTTTCATTCATCGCATCATAATATAAAGGATAGCCCTCAAACACATGAGCCATACCAATTAAAGCATACTGATTTTTAGGACTTTGGTTATATCGAAAAGAATAATCAAAATTTCTTGGCGCAATCGCAATCTGTTCTCCATATGAAAATTCATAATCCAAATTTCTTCCAAAAAAATGTTTAAAACTTAGCGCTGTACACATATTTAACCTCCCAACCACGCATTTTTAATCAAAAACACACAGTTTACCCTTTAAAAAAATCTTCACATTGATTATAATGAACTTGTCATAAGAAATCCCTTATCTTATGATTGACCCTTGATAGGAAAAAGTAAAATTTTTCCTCTCCCAAAAACAATGTCAATTGCCCAGGCATTGTTTTTTTATTTTGTCCAAACGCAAGCTGACTTGTTATCTTCCATCTTTGTTAAGCCAAAAGAAATAACGTCTTTCTCCTTAAGTCCAAAATCCTGTTTCGGATTTGTCAATAAAGAACCAAACATCTTTCCATCCTTCATACCTTCTAAGCGAACCCAACAAGCTTCCGGATCTTTTCCTTCCTCTAAAAAATAAACCATCACATCATCAGGATATTCAGAATGTCTTGAAGGATCCAAATCTTGAAAGGCCCTTAAATTCTTTAACACTTCATCCACCCGTGTTTCTTGAGTCACTCTTTCAATCTTATTTTTAAACATATCCACATTCACATTCTTTAAAACTTCTACATCCAATTCCTGCACATCCAATCTTGCGATCTTACAAGAAATAGAATCTGGAACCAAACGATATTCAATCGTATGATGTTTCTTAGTTTCTAACGCCAAAACTTCAAAAATAAAACCACGACTATGATCAATATAGCCAAACAACAAGGCTCCATAAAGACCATCTAACTTTAATCCCATCTTCTCTAATAACTTCACCATTTTTGGACCATGCATCTCTAAAAACTGGCCAGCCATCTCTCTAAAATTCATTTCATATACTTTCATTAAAATCACCAAACCTATTTTAGCATCAACCCCTATTTCATGCTATACTTCAAGTGAGGTAATACGCATGAAAAGTAAGAAAAGAAGAATGAAAAAAAGAACGAGAAATCGATTGATTTTATTATTTGGATGTATACTCATCCTATTTATACTCTTTGGCATAGTAAAAGGAATCTCCTCTCTATTTACGCCAAAACAAGAAGAACAAACCGTACAAACTCAAACAACAGAAGGTGTTGATGTTTTAAAAGAAAATGGAATGAGTGATAAAGACATTCAAACAATCACATCCCTATCCAATTATCATCCCGAAAACGCAAAACGATATGCGACATACACAAAAGTCAAAAATCTAAAGAA
>CAVBGZ010000235.1:0-3689 GCA_963595075.1 Waltera intestinalis | reverse complement strand
CTTTTTTTAATGTCAGATTTAAACAAAATTGTTCAAATCCCTCATCTTTATCGACCTTTCCTAACTTCATGGATTGGTCAAAGTTTGATAAAATGCTTAAGCTTTCCAATAAATACTCACTTGAAAAGCGCATCGCCTTTTGCATATTAATCTGTACACGATAAGGATGTGCCTTTAAAGTGGATGCGATCTTTTCTTTTGAATACCCTTCATCCATTAAAACGCGAACTTGAAATAAAAAGCGAATTTGACTTGCAAGTAAACCCACGATAGCCGGTGTAGTCATATTTAATTTCATAAAATTACGATAATACGCCATCAACAAGATTCCATTTTGATTAAAAAATGCATCTACCATTTTAAACACATCATTCATAGGTTCAATGCTCATCAACGATTGCACATCTTCCAATTTTGGATTTAAAGAATAAATAGATATCTTCTTTACTTCATTTTCGATACATAATGGATCCATGCCAATTCGTGCACTCATCCAATCTAAAGTTTTAAAATCCACCTTGACCTTATATTCTTTTAATTTATCTTGTAAATACAATTTCTGCGATTTCTCATCTAGCGCAATACAAGCATGAAGTGTTGAACACGCACTCAATTCTTTAACGGCTCTTTTTCTAGAATCTAATTTATCGCTTGGACAAACAAATACTACAACACATTCTGTATCTTTTCTTAAAAGAAAAGGAGCTACTTCATAATTTGTAGTATTCTTTGATGATAAAAAGGTCGCATTCTCTAAAACAATCATTTTATTGTCATCAAAAATAGACATAGAATCGATTTCTGATAAAATATCAGCACAATCATCTTTTGTCGCATCAAATTCTACAATACAATCTTCAATATGATGATTTCTTTGAATCGCTTTTTTCTTCAAAGAAATCATACTTTTATCTTTACCATATAAAATATAAAACATAATTTACTCCTGCCTTATTATACCAAAGATTCCATCTTGTGTACGAACAAATGCAAAATCCTTTAAGGTATAAATCGCAATACTCCCACAATCTTTAGTCGATAAAGATGCGATTCCTAAATCATGAAGTCTTTTCACAACTTCTGTATGAGGATGATTGTATTTATTTTTGTAGCCAACACTAATAACAGATAGCTTAGGATCCATTTTCTTTAAAAATTCATAGCTTGAACTCGTGTTTGAGCCATGATGTCCAAGTTTTAAAAAATCACAATCCAATGAATATGTATTTAATAGTTCCTTCTCTACTTCAACCCCTGCATCCCCCATCCATAAAAAAGTAAAAGAATCATAAGAAAAATAAGAAACTATACTTTGATTGTTTGTATCTTCATAATTTCGCTCAGGTAACAAGGAATAAAACGGATACGAAACATGAACTGTGTCTTTAGAATCTGTAATAACCTGATCAATTGATATACATTCACTTAATTTTTCATATCCACCACTATGATCATAATCGTCATGTGTCAAAATTAAACAGTCTAGCTTATGAATATTTAAATTTTGTAAGAAGGGATAAATGATTTTTTCAACATTATCTCGATACATAGATTGACCACAATCGATCATAACAGCACTTTTTTTAAAGGGCTCTACAATTAAAGTACAATCTCCTTGTCCAATATTGATGGAATAAACTTGAAAGAATGGATTACAATACATCTCTATAAAAGGAATCACAAAAATAAAGAGATATTTCCATTTAAAGTGTTTCATTGAAAAATAAATGAAGCATAAAAAACAAATGATAAAAAGAAATCCAGGTGCATAGTAAACATTTATACTTGGAACACTTATACTAGGAATCCATCCTAAGATAAAACAAATTCCATAGCCTTTTCGTATCCAATTAAATAAAAGTAAACTGATTAAATCTACTTTTTTAAAATAGATAAACATCATTCCAATCAAGATACATTTTTGAATCAAATATTTATTTTTTAAAAAATATATACTACAAAATGAATACACAATAGGAAACACAAATCCAAACGATGTTATTTCATAAGGCATTAAAATTCCAAAAGCCATCATTAATAAGCCTAATGTATTTTCTCTAGATAAATGAAAAGATTTAAAGATTTGATACAAAATAAGACGTACCAAAGCAACTGAATAAATAAAGAAGTATCCATATAAGACTAGAACTAAAATCAAAACAAAGCGTACTCTTTCTTCATTAAACTTTCTTTTTAATGCCTTTTCAAGTAAATAATACATAGAAATAATGCCACAACCAAGTTGTGTAAAGATAGATTCAATAGAGTCATCATGAATTTGATAATACAAAGATAAATAAGTGCTCGCATTTTTTCTAGAAGAGAGGTATCGATACAAGCGACTTTTTAAAGAATGAGACACTTTCTTAACTTCAAAACTTTTCGCCTTATAAAAAATCTTTTTCTGGTTTAAATAGTCTGTAAAAGAAAATAAATTAAAATTATCATCTGTATGAATTTTTTCAAAACTAGATATATACACCACATCATTAAAAGATAAAACTTCAACATTTTGAATCAGTACTTTGCAGTTTGATGTTTGTGCATACGCATACCCATTTTTCATTTCAACAATCTGATAATCGCCTATCTCAGGTGTTTTCTCAGCATCAAATTTTAATCCTAAAGAAAATACAGATAAAATACAAAATAATAAAACATACATTTTATTTCTAAATCGATAGGATAAATACAACATATACGCACATGTAAATAATATAAAAGCGAATAGATCTTGTATCGCAAGTCCAAGTACAAAACCAAGTCCAACAAGAAACATCATAAACAAATCAACTCCTTGATTTTGTTATATAAGGCATCCCCAATTCCCTTTACTTCTTTGATTTGTTCTAAGCTTGTAAAGGTATGCTCATTGCGATATTCAACAATACGACTCGCGATAGAAGGACCAATACCAGGTAAAGTATCTAATTCTTCAATAGATGCACTATTAATTGAAATAAGGGTTATAGATTCATTTTTTTCTTGGACGACGATTACATCCTTATCATTTAAGACACGAAGATAAGATAGATTCGAATCATCGGCATTCTCTAATAATCCGCCACTCGCTGAAATAAGTGCTTTGACATTGGACTCATACTTTAATGTATATACGCCTGGATTTTTAACCGCGCCCTTGATTTCCACTTCAATTGTGGTTGGTTTTACCAAATCCAAAGAAACAGGTGTATACCGATTAAAGAATGTAAACACAAAAAATACAAATAAACTAAAAAAGAGAAGAGCTTTCTTCATAACATCACCCTTCTCTTATACGTATTTTTTTTGAATTTGACTTACTTAATTTCTAAAATTTTTACTTCGTAAGGTTCTTCAACACGAGTTACAGTAACAACGTCTCCTACTTTTTTGTCCATAATCACTTCAGCAAGAGGTGTTGTGTTTGATAATTTTCCATTAAATGGATCTGCTTCAATTGTACCTACAATATTAAAAGTATTTACTTGATTGTCAGATAAATCTTCAATTGTTACAATAGATCCTAATTTAACTGTTGCTTTTTTGCTAGCTTTCTTTTTACCGTCAGATTCCGTAATGATTTCAGCATTTTTAATCATTGCCTCTAATTCACGGATACGACCTTCAACTTGTGCTTGTCTTTCACGAGCAGCATCATAATCCGCGTTTTCGGACAAGTCACCTTGTGCACGTGCTTCTTGTAATTC
>CAVBGZ010000234.1:0-3723 GCA_963595075.1 Waltera intestinalis | reverse complement strand
AACAAAGCTAATCATTTTTTGCAAGTATAGAAAAAAAGAAAAGGAAGAAAATTTTTCTTCCTATAGTTTCTTTGCCTTTTCAATATTCGTACGAATACTATCACAACAAGATTGAAATTCTTCTTGTTCCTCTTTTGTTAACTTCAATTCAATAATCTTTTCTATTCCATTTTTTCCGATAACACAAGGAACACCCGCATATACATCTTCTTGATTGTATTCTCCATTTAATTCAACAGAAGCAGGAATAACTTTTTTCTCATCATGCAAGACTGAAAGAACATCATTAACTGCACAAGAAGCAATCGCATATTCTGTACAATATTTTCCGCTAAAAGTTACCCAGCCACCTTGAGCCGCCTTGTATTGAACATCCTTTTTATCTAAATCAAATCCACTATCAGCCAAAGAAAGACCACCCAAATGAACATTAGACCATGAACACATTTGACTATTTCCATGCTCACCAATCATAAAAGCATCAATTGATTTTGCACTAACCCCTGTCGTCATTTCCAACTGAGAAACCAAGCGAGCCGTATCTAGTCCAGTTCCTGTTCCAAAAACATGACCTTTAGGTAAATCTAACCCTTTATCAAATTCTCGCGTAATGACATCACACGGATTGGTAATGTTAATAAAGATTCCATGAAAACCGCTCTCTTTAATTTTGGGAATGTAGCTACGAACCATCGGAACAGTAAAATTAAGCTCTGCATCCCTGTTCTTCGATTCTCTTAACAATGTGATTTTTCCTGCTGCATGAACAATCACATCACAATCTTTTAAATCACTAAAATCTCCTGCATACACCTTTGTTTTATGTGTCAAATATAAAGCAGCATCAAAAAGATCTTGAGCCTCTGATTTTGCTTTTGCTTCATTTGCATCAATTAAAACAATTTCATCCGCAACACCTTTAAGAGCCAAAGTATAAAGTACATGGCTTCCAACATGTCCAATACCAATAACACCTATTTTTATCATATCGATCCTTCTTTCTTTATGAAAAGTATAGTCCGATTAAATAAAATGTAAAGGTTCTATTCGAGAATAAATTCCATTTCACCCATTCCTTGTTCAACCTTTAATTTCACTTTTGCCCCATTAACCAAATAGAAATGTGGATAGGTATGACCAATATCTGTTTCAAAAATACAATTCACTTCAGGTAAAGCTCTTTTAAAAGCTTCGTGATAATCCAATAAATCCGATTTATTTTCAAACAATACCCTTCCTACTAAGATTGTATTTGTATATTTAAAATAGCCCATATATTTCATTTTTAATAAAGCACGATATACATCACATGAATTCATTGAAAATATATCAAAGAACCAAATAATAGAATCTTTTTTATATTTTTCTATAAAATCTTCCACAAAATCATAAGGAGTGCCTGCCATATCTGAGATACTTTCAAAACAGCCTCCTAATAATCTTCCTTGACAATCACATTCACCAATATATTTTGTCTTAGTATTAAGAATAGGTTTACCATCATTATAAAAATCAACATGTTGATGAAGCTTTGAAGAATATATATGTGCATTTTCTCCCTTTAAAAACCGAATTAGATTTTCTGCATATTCATTTTGTCCATATTCATCAAAAGATCCAGCATTAAAACCGTATATAGTCGCAATATCACACTTACAAGTAATAGGAAACAATAGATTTGTTGGATCACTCGCACCAAGATACCATTTTGGATTTTGTTTCACTTCATCAAAATCAATATATGGTAGTGTCTCAAATTGAAAATCACCACCTGCTGCACACCAAATTGCCTTAACTTTCGTATCATTGATAAGTTCATTCAATTCTGAAACTCTTTGCAAAGCATTTGTGGAAGGTTCGCTAGAATTTCGGACTGAATGTGTTTCTAAAATTCTAAAATCATTTGATTTTAAATAATTTAATGAATCATCAAAACTATCAAGTTTGTGTCCAACACCACTAGATAATGCGCAAACACCTACTAAATCATTTTCTTTTAAACACTCTGGATAAAACATAAAACACCTCCATAAATTCAGAAAGCGACAAGATTTACTTGTCGCTTACATGATATTCTTAATTAAAAAGAATATAATGACGGATAATCTCTTAATATTATAGTGAGATATAACTCTGTAAACGTTTTCACAAAGCCTATAAAAATTATACAACAAATAGGACAATAATCTTTTGTACAAATTAACAAATTTTTATATTAATTAATCCATTTCATGATCATAGACAATTAAAGCCATGAAAACTAGGTCTTCATCTTCTTCATTCATAATACTATGACCTTTTCCAGAAACTGTATAATAATGTTCTCCGGGATTTAAATATAATGTTCGCTCATGATTATCATCTAAAGTGGCTTTTCCTGAAAGTATAAAATAATCTTCCGCATCTCCATTATGTACATGATAGCCAACACTACAACCTTTTTTTAAAGTTACTCGAGCATAGACACGATTCATGCCATGCATCTCTTCACTAGATAAGATATGTTCAAAATGGACAATACCTGATCCACCTAAAAAATTTTCTTTATCCACTATAATCATAGTTACCCCTCCAAATTAAGCTAATTTATTATCCTTAAAATAATTGATTTTCATGCTTGATTTTACAGAATCTAGCGTTTTAGCTGCAACACTCTGCGCTTTTTGCGTTCCTTTTTCTAAAATATCAATCACATCATCAAGTCTAGCTTCCCATTGTTGTCTTCTTTCACGAATTGGTCCTAATTCTTCTTGCATAACACTATTTAAAAAACGTTTTACTTTAACATCACCTAGACCACCTCGTTGATAATGTGCCTTTAATTCATCCAAATTTTTGTATTCAGGTAAATACTTTTCAAAATGTTCATCTTTACAAAAAGCATCTAAATATGTAAATACTGTATTTCCTTCAATTTTACCAGGATCACTCACTTTAATATGATCTGGATCTGTATACATAGACATAATTTTTTTACGAACAGTTTCTTCATCATCCGCTAAATAAATACAATTTCCCAATGATTTAGACATTTTAGCTTTTCCATCTGTTCCCGGTAGACGTCTACAGACATCATTTTCAGGCAATAAAATATGTGGTTCAGTTAAAGTTTCACCATATATAGAATTAAATTTTCTTACAATTTCTTGTGTTTGTTCAATCATAGGCATCTGATCTTCCCCAACAGGAACTGTAGTCGCATTAAATGCTGTGATATCAGCAGCCTGAGAAATAGGATAACATTGAAAACCAACAGGAATACTCGCATCAAATCCACGTAACTTGATTTCTGATTTCACAGTTGGATTTCTTTGAAGACGAGAAACTGTAACTAAATTCATGTAATAGAATGTTAACTCAGTAAGCTCAGAAACTTGTGATTGAATAAAAATAGTAACTTTATTCGGATCTAATCCACATGCCAAATAATCTAGAGCAACCTGTAAAATATTTTGTCGAACTTTGTCCGGATTGTCAAAATTATCTGTTAAAGCTTGAGCATCCGCAATCATAATATAAATCTCATCAAATTTTCCAGAGTTTTGTAATAAAACTCTATTTTTTAAAGATCCAACATAATGTCCAATATGAAGTTGTCCAGTAGGTCGATCTCCTGTCAATATAATTTTAGCCATAATTACTCCTTCTATTTTCCAATTTTATTTTTCGCAAAATTCCAAGTATCTCTACACATATCATCTAGTGTCTTTTCAGCCACCCAAC
>CAVBGZ010000233.1:0-3736 GCA_963595075.1 Waltera intestinalis | reverse complement strand
TATCTAGATAAAGGAGAGAACTAAAATGAAGATTAGATTTAACTTAAATGCAGCTGTTAGACTAGAAGACATTGTAATTTCAGGCAATTCTGAAGAAGAGATTATTAAGAAACTTCACGACTCATCAATTGCTGATCTGCTTTGTGAGTATGGTGCGTATGAAATGGATAACGACTACACAGATCTCGACAGTAAAGTTGTCGAAAGTGAAATCACTGCAAATGTCACTGATATTAAATTTGACGTTGATGAAGATGATCTGTTGGGTACAGAGTATGACACTCTAGAAGAATTAATCGACAATCTTCCGTCTACACTTGAAGTGACTGTATATGTCGATCTTGAAAATGAGAACGAAGAAGACGCGATTCGAGATGAAATTTATGCGCGCGTCGGATTCGATCCAAAGAGCTTTAAGTATAAGATTACCAAGAGACAGTAAAAATCTTTAAGAGTCCTGATATATTATTAGGACTCTTTTATTTTAAAAAAATTCTAAAATAAATTTTAATTTTTAAAAATTATACTGTATATTAATTTGTAAGCAAAACAAATAACTTACAATATGTCTGCTCTTTGAAAAGATTATAATATTTACAACCAGGTGAAGTCGTCTTGTTTGACGGCCTGGAAAGCTACTGAATAATATAGAGTGCTTATGTGATAATGTGAACACTCTTAAAACCTTATTTATAGAGGATTCTCAAGGATAAGGTAATCCGTTTTGCTGTCAAACGGTTAATTGTAGCTTGTGCATAATGCGGTAAGCGTAAGTATTGATGATTGTGGCCCTTACAAAGAAATACTAGTGATAGTGTTTCGCCATAAACGTAGGTAAGCTTGATAACCTTATCTACGTCGGTTAAATCAGAATGGGTTTGTCTTGAATCGTAGTAGAAAGTACTACTATAACACAGTCAGTCAGAGCGAGTAGCCATAAGACAAAATAACAGCTAAAATTACACAACGTACTGTAATTTAATTGTAAAAAATCTAAACTGAACGCTTGGTGAAAGTTGCTGAGTATTGGTCTCAGCTGCTGTTCGTTCTCTTTCGGGAGAGCTCTCAGGTAAGTGTGAGAGTCGCTATCTCACGCTCAGTACTTGGGAAGCATATACTAATAACGTCTATTGGAAGTTATGTACGGCGAAGGTCGGTAAATGTTATAATCTTTTTGAAGAGCAGATATGAGAATAACTAGTAATTCCTCCTACTAGTTATTTTTTTATTTTCTATTTACTTTTCGCTTTATGTGCTGTATAATAATTAAGAAATTAAGGAGAAATCATTATGGATATTAACAACAATAATTACACATCTGCAAAGATTGAAGGCTGGCTTAACTTGCTTAAAGACATTGCGAGAACTACCTCTTCTTTGAAAGAAGCAAGCGACAAAGCAAAGTCTATTTGCGGTCGTTCTTATGCTGAATACTCTAAGAAGGTCGATAGCGGCATTAATAATAAGGCAAAGGCAGAATCTAAGAAAGAAATGAAGAGTGTTGACGATGATTTTACTGAGAACGTTGAAAAACCGTCTAACTTCGACTTAATCAATATGATTAATAAGTTTATGAGCGGCGGATTGAGCGCTACTAAGCATAACACTGCATCGCATGCAAGTGATACCGTCAAATCCGTCACCTCTACAAAGAAGAATCACGATCTACTCGAGTTTATCCGTGAAATTAGTGTAAATCGCAGTCGCAGAGAAGTTAAGGTCGTGTTTAATGACGGACGAGCCGCTTGCGCTAAATGTCACCCAAATGACGATTTTGACTTGATTGTTGGCATTTCACTTTGTTTTAGTCGTTGGATGTTTGGCGACGACTTTGCTCGCAAGGTTAGAAAAACTTTTGGAATTTAAATAAATAAAAGATTGCTTGAAATATTAAAAATATATTTACAAATTACTCTTGACATGATATAATATATCTGTAAAGAGGTGAGTTATTATGAAACAAGAATTCAGCAGCAAATCGACGTCTATCAATAAAAACAAAGTTCCAACAGTCTTTAAAAAGATTATCTGGAAATCTGGAAGCTTCAATCTTGACATCGGCGGCGGTAGATATGATACGGCATCTGAATATTTAAAATCATTTGGCGCAGAGAATCGGATCTATGATAAGTTTAACAGATCTGAAGCTGAGAATTCATTCGCGTTAAATAAAACAGACTATGACACCGCAACAATCTCGAACGTCTTGAATGTTATCAAAGAAAGAGAAATCTGGATGGATCTCGCAGAACTCGCTTTTGATCATCTTAAGCCAGGCGGAAAACTTTATATCACGGTCTATGAAGGCGATAGATCCAGCGTTGGCAGAAAATCTAAAAAAGATTGTTGGCAGAATAATTTACTCGTCAACGATTATGCGCCATTAATTCTTGCGCGATTGTTGATGACTGGAAAATTAAGCAGACACTGCATGTTTAATAAAGTTTTATATTTTGAGAAAAGTTGATAAAAAGTATTTACATTGTGAATTAAGTTTGATATAATATAAGTGTAATTAAGGAGGGCACACGAGATGCTTAAGATTAAATTTAGATATAAGGATAGATATACTAACGGTAAATGGTCGTATAATACTTCTTATATGGACTCTGTTAAGGAGTGTATTGAATTTTTTGGGCTTGAGACCGATTGTGAAGAGTATGAAATTTTAGAAGTTACAGAAGTAAAGTAACTTACCAACCTAAAAGAAAGAATTGAAAAATTATCTATGAATTTTAAAATTGAAAATACTAAAGTGTCTGGACTTGAGAGATCTATTGTTGCAAGCGGAAATTCTTTCAGAACAGAGATTCGTAGTGAAGAAGAACTTAATGAAAAAGATTTGAATAGATGTGAAAGGTTAGGCTCGGTTGAAGTCGGATCTGGACACGATTCTTTTCTAAACGGAATTACTGTTATTGCAGATTTTACCGCTCCACTTTATTGGTGGAAGCAGGCGCAACGTTATCATTGGTTTGAATTTATCTCCAGTCAGTCTACAATGCACTGTGCTACTAAGTTTAAAGTAGAAGAAAGATGCGTACCAGAGACAAATCCTGAAGTTATTAAGATCGTTCAGAAGATGATCGATGAATACGCCGCAACTAAAGACGATACAAGCAACAATAAAAATTTATGGTATCAAATCATCGCCACTCTTCCATCGGGATTTTGCTTATCTGCAACTATGGTCACTAATTATCGACAGCTTAAGACAATGTGTCTTCAAAGAAAAGGACATCGTCTTACTGAATGGAAAGATTTTATTGACTGGTGTAAGACTTTACCGAAGTTTTCTGAATTAACAGGAATAAATTAATAAAAATTATTTACAAATAGTTTAACGCATGATATAATATATATATATAAACAGGAGGCGTTGTCTATGATTAATATGACACTAAGAGATTTGTTTAAGATTGTAGACGAAAGTAGCGATGTTGTTGTATATTATAATAGTGGAGAACCTATGGTTGGAAGCTTAGAAGATATGAATTTTAGAGACGACATTGATTTTCTGTTAGATCGCGCAATTATGAGAATTGAACCAGCGAAAGCTATATTAAATAAAAACTATAACTACTTCAATGTTGGCGATGTTTATTTAGAAATTGAGTTATTTTAATAAAAGTAACGTTATTAAGTTGTATATTAATTAGGGAAGATTGTGTTGGAATTAAGAACCTGTTATCTGAATTAGACACTAGGAGGATAACGCTGGCCGGATAAAGTCTAA
>CAVBGZ010000232.1:0-3759 GCA_963595075.1 Waltera intestinalis | reverse complement strand
GTTTTGAACCGCCGTATGCCGAACGGCACGTACGGTGGTGTGAGAGGTCGGAAGTAAGGGTTTACTTCCTCCTACTCGATTTATTCGATACTTGCTTTATCTAAAGCTTTAACGAAATCGTATAAAGGAGCAGTATCTAATCCTTTGATTTTCTTGTTATACAAGTCATAGTAACCAACGCCGTTGATTGCAACTAATGGTACTAATTCAGAAACTCTTTCGTAAACTTTCTTATAAGCAGCTGTACTTGCTTCTTGATCTGTAGTGTATAGACCTTCATCTAACAACTCATCTAAAGTAGCATCAGAGATTCTTGAGTAGTTGTCTTCTTGGCCTGTTTGATATTGTAAGTTAACTCCAGTATCATCACCAGATCCATATTGCCATCCCATGTAAGAAACTTCCCAATCGTTAACAGTATCATCACCTTGAACTGTAGCAACCATTGTATTAAATTCACTTACACTTGATTGGAAATCAACACCTAATTCATCGCCCCAAGCTTTTTCTAACATTGGAAGCATAGTATCTAATTGTTCTTTACCTTTTGTAGAAATTAAACGTACAGTTAATTTTTGACCATCTTTTTCACGGATACCATCACTACCTACTGTCCATCCAGCTTCATCTAAGATTTCCTTAGCTTTATCTAAGTTGTAGTCATAGTAAGTAATTGCGTCATCTTTTTCAACACCATTAATGATATCGCCTAAGTTACTTGATAATGGGTTAGCCATTAAAGCAGGAACGAATCCAGCAGCAGTTTTCTTAACGGCTTTGCTTCCTTTTTCAAATCCATAGTAGCTGTCAACGAATGATTGACGGTCAATTGCGTATGTTAATGCTTGACGTACGGCTTGATCAGCAGTTGGTCCAGCAGCACAGTTATAAATGAAATATTGCATTGAAGAACTTTGATAGTAGTTGAATGTTAAGTTATCATCTAAACTTGCACTTCCTACTTTATTTGCATCACTTGCTTGAGGTAATAAATCAACAGTTCCTTTTTGAAGTTCTTGAAGTTCTGTAGAAGTATCACAAATCTTCATAACAACATTATCGATTTGGTATTCACCATCTTCAGCTTTGAAGTATTCGTTCTTAACGAATGTAGCAGCTTCATCTTTCTTGAAGTTTTTCAATACATATGCACCAGTTCCGATTGGTTCGCTAACTTTGTCTTCAACGTCGCCAGCATCACCTTTCTTGAAGTTTTTGAATTGAGAATTTGAAATGATTGGGAATGTTCCAATGTTTGAGATCGCATCAATTCTTTGTTTAGCCATATGGAATGCGACTGTGTAATCATCGATTTTTTCAACACCTGCAAAGTCTTCTGCATCTCCATCATGGTAATCTGCATAACCTTCCAAATAATCTACGTAACTTGTGAAACGTCCAGTATAGTTTGGATCGGCCATAACTTTAAATGTTAATACAACATCATCAGCTGTAAGTTTTGAACCATCTGAGAATTTAACACCTTTATTCAATTTGAATGTTAATGTGTTACCATCTTCAGATGTTGTTGGCATTTCACTAGCCAATACAGGTTGTAATTGATTGTCTCTATCGTATGACAACATACTTTGGTAAACCATCTCAACTACATAATCATCATATACAGTTGAGTAATACAATGGAGAGAAAATTCCATTGAAAGCTGTACTGATACCAACTGTTAATGTAGATCCACTAGCACCACTGCTTCCTGATCCACTAGCACAGCCGGTCATCATAACTGCTGCCATAGCTATAGCACCAGCTTTTTTCAAAACGTGACTTTTATTCATATCTAGCACCTATCCCTTCGTTTGATGCTACTAGTATATCTCTTTCATGAAAAAATGCAACAATAATTTTCAATAATTTTCATTTGTATGTAAGTAATTTACAAAACACTTAAAATGTTTACGAACCGTAATCAAAATATAAAATTAGATGAACAAATATTTTGTTAAAAAGTTCACATTGTTTTTTGTGGACAATAAAAATGATTTTTACTATACTTTGTTAGAAAGAAGGTAATTTTAAGATGATTATTGATGAATTAGAAAAGAAGATTAAAGGTACAGGAGTACGTATCGTATTTACTGAAGGTTGGGATGTACGTGTTCAAAAAGCAGTTATTGATTTAAAGAAGAATGATGTTGTTCATCCTATCTTATTAGGTACACCTGGAGAAATCGGTGCTTGTGCTGCAAAAAATGGTTTGGATTTAACTGGTATTGAGCAAATTGATCCAAATAACTTTAAAGACTTTGATGAAATGGTTCACAAAATGGTTGAATTACGTCGTGGTCGTATGGATGAAGAAAAAGTTCGTGCTTCATTAAAGAGTACAAACTATTTTGGAACAATGCTTGTACAAATGGGATATGCTGATGGATTATTAGGTGGTGCTACTTATTCTACTGCTGATACAGTTCGTCCAGCTTTACAATTGGTAAAAGCTGCTCCTGGTAATAAATTAGTAAGTTCATGTTTCTTATTATTAAGAGAAGACAAAAACTATATTATGGGAGATTGTTCAATCAATATTAACCCTAATACAGATGATTTAGTAGAAATCACAATGCAAACAGCTAATACTGCGCGTCAATTTGGTGTTGAACCTAAGGTTGCTTTATTATCTTACTCAACAATGGGAAGTGCTAAAGGTGAATGCGTTGAAAAAATGACAGAAGCAAGCGATCGTTTACGTCGTATCGCAGACTTTGATGTTGACGGAGAAATGCAATTTGACTGTGCAGTAAATGAAGATGTTGCTGCATTAAAAGCTCCTAACTCAAAAGTTGCAGGACATGCCAATACATTTATTTTCCCTAACTTATCAAGTGGAAATATCGGCTACAAGATTGCAGCTCGTTTAGGTGGATTTGAAGCCGTTGGACCAATCTTACAAGGATTGAATGCTCCAATTAACGACTTATCACGTGGATGTACAGCTGAAGAAATTTACAAGATGGCTATTGTAACAGCTGCACAAAAAGACATGAATATCTAATATCAATAATTATTTGCGTATGGCTTAGGCTATACGCTTTTTCTATGCACAAAAAAAGATGAAAGTGTAATATGTACTGGCGTTCTCAACTTACACAGTTCATATTATATTTTCATCTTTAAAGTCTCTTATTCTTTTTATTTCCATATCTTTCTTTTAATTGATCCATGTAATGATTATAACTATCAATAACCCAATTATAATCCTCCAAAAAAAAACAGATTTATTCTGCTCTAGTCGTCTTCGATAATTCTATTTGGTTCTTCTCTTTTAATGCCCAAATATGTGGCATACATCAAAAAATCTGATTCATTCGGCTTGTTTTTTTCATAATAAGAAATAAGTTCTTCTATATCCTCTGTTTCTTGCACAGTATCCATAATTCCTTCTGTGTATCCTTGATATAGTTCAAGCGATTTGCAAATTTCATAAAGTTTTTGTTCGTTTCTTTTCATCAAGGTCAACTCCTGTTCTTCGCATGAATCTTACTATAGATAACAATATTTTTTTCATTGTACCATATAAAGTGATATCTTTATCATCGTTTTCCCACTCTTCAAATTTCAAATCGGTCTTGAACACTTTCTTTTTTGTAATTCCTTTGGAGGATGCTCGTTAAAAAAGGATTCAATCTCTTTCGTGACTGAATCCAAAGTTTCATTTGTTTTAACATCATTTAATTTAAAGAAAGAATCAATCTTCCTTTAACAATTCAAAATCCATTCCTACATGCTTAGGATAATGCGCATCAC
>CAVBGZ010000231.1:0-3852 GCA_963595075.1 Waltera intestinalis | reverse complement strand
AAAAGAAAAAGATAACTCAATTTAATTCGTGAAATTCACCATTTTTGGTGAAAAAATTAAACGATCTAAATTGGTTATTTTTAAAGTACTATTATCATTTATAAAAACAGCACTGTTATTATTATTGTCGTTTAGCTGCTTTAGTATTCCTATGTTTATATAACATTCTGGTGTGTGAGTTTTAATTTCATTCATTGTCTGAATAATCGAATATGGATTTTGTATTTAATGGTTTCATGGTATTACTCTTGCTTTTGTGATTTTCTATATATTAGTATTGTTTTAATTTATTTTCTAAGCTTTTGATTAACGTGTCAAAAAATTTTTTTTCGATTTTATATTCTTGAAGTACAACATGGTATCGTTAATAAAATTATAGATATTAGATAAAATGATTGATTAATGGCTAAATAAGTATAAAATTGAGTCATAAAAAATTTAAAAAAAGATGACTCGTGATCGGCCATCTATATTTTCTCTATAAATTTCTTAAATTGTGTAATCCTCATAATCCATACGGACTCACTTATACTAAAGAAGAATTAGATTATATTATGTCTTTATGTGAGAAATATGATTTGTATATTATGAATGATGAAATTTGGTCGGATATTATGTATCCAGATGCAAAGTTTAATAGTATTTATTGTTTAGGTAATGAAAGATGTAAACGAGTATTGTCTGTGTTTGGATATTCTAAAAGTTTTGGCCTAGCTGGTTTACGTATTGGCTGTGTATATACGAGTGATAAAAAAGAATTTGAAAAAGTGGTTGAGGCAAGTGATGTGTTATCTACTGCTGGAGGTGCGACTTCTGTTTCGCAAATTGCAGCCATTGCAGCTATGAATGATTCTAGAGATTGGGTGAAAGAATTTTTGACTCACCTTACAAAAAACAGAGATTTTGCTGTGGACTTTATTAATTCTAATATTCCAGGTTTAAAAGCGTATAAACCTCAGGCAACTTATTTGTTGTATGTTGATATCGGTGAATTAAATACAACAGGAGCTGAGTTTGTGGAATTCTTAAAGAAATCTGTAAAATTAGCGGTTGTTCCTGGTGGACATAATTATTTTGGTGATCAATCTGAAGGACATATTCGCATCTGTATTGCGACAAGTAAAGCAATTCTAACTGAAGGGTTGAATCGTTTAAAAGAAGGTACAAAGTTGTTTTTGGAAAGGGAGGATTAAAATGAGTAATAGTTTTCCAAAAGGGTTTCTTTGGGGAGGAGCAACGGCAGCGTATCAATGTGAAGGCGCATGGGATGAAGATGGAAAAGGTTTTGCGATAACAGATTTATTGACAGCTGGTTCTAGAAAAAATCCAAGAAGGTTAACACTTGAAGTGGAACCAAACACGTATTACCCTGCAAAAATAGGAATCGATCATTTCCACAGATATAAAGAAGATATCAAGTTGTTTGCACAAATGGGATTTAAAGTGTACCGAATGAGTGTGAGTTGGTCTCGTATTTTTCCTAATGGAGATGATGAAAAGCCAAATCAAAGTGGATTGGATTTTTATCGTCATATTTTTGAAGAGTGTCATAAGTACGGAATTGAACCATTAGTGTCAATCATGCATCATGATACGCCTATGGCCTTAGCTATAAAACAAGATGGTTGGCTTTCTCGAAACACAATAAGTGCTTATGTCAAATATGCCAGAACTCTTTTTGAAGAATATAAGGGATTGGTTCAATATTGGATTACTTTTAATGAAATAAATATGACGATGAATTATTTTGGTGATGTATATGGTGCTGGTATTTTGTCAAATGGAACTACGATTATTGATATCAATCATGTTGGTGAAGATGCAATGTCACCTGAAAAACAAAATAAAAGATTTAAAGCACTACATCATCAATTTATTGCAAGTGCACTAGCTGTAAAAATCGGTCATGAGATTGACCGGGATAATAAAATTGGATGTATGATTGCCTCGGATGCTCATTATCCTTACTCTTGTAATCCTATAAATGTTATAGCTGCTCAAAATTCAATGAGAAAGCTTTGGTATTGTGGTGATGTTCAAGTTCGTGGTGAATATTCTTATTTTGCAAAAAGTTTTCTTGCAGAAAAAGGTGTGAGCTTAGAAATTAGTGAGGAAGATAAGGAAATATTAAAAGAAGGTACTGTGGATTATTATTCTTTTAGTTATTATACTTCTGGAACGGATTGCTTGGATCAAATTGTAGATACGGATTCTGGAAATTTTAATTTGGGGGCTGCTAATCCTTATTTAAAAAAGAGTGAGTGGGGATGGGCGTTTGATCCAGATGGACTTCGTTGGGTAATGAATGAAATTTATGGTCGATATCAGATTCCTTTATTGGTTGCTGAAAATGGATTAGGTGCCATTGATGAAGTTGGAAAAGATGGTGTTGTGCATGATGAGTATCGTATTCAGTATTTGAAAGAACATGCTAAAGCAATGAAAATGGCGATTGATGATGGAGTTGAATTGATTGGTTATACTTGGTGGGGACCTATTGATTTGGTAAGTGCTTCTACTGGTGAAATGAAAAAAAGATATGGCTTTATTTATGTGGATTTAGATAATGAAGGCCATGGTACTTTAGAAAGAAAACCCAAAGATTCGTTTTATTACTATAAAAAGTTGATAAAAACTAATGGGACATGTCTTTTTGAGGATTAAGAATGATTTTTGAAACGATTGAAACGCATACGTTAGGGGAGCCTACTCGGATTATTACTTCTGGATTTCCTAAATGTAATGTAAATTTTATGATGGAATATAAGAAGTATCTTGAAGAAAATTATGATTATCTTCGCAGTTCATTAATGTGTGAACCGCGTGGTCATCGTGACATGGTCGGTGCTCTTTTGGTTGCACCTATATCCAAAGAAGCGGATATAGGTGTGATTTATATGGATTCAAATCGTTGGATTAATATGTGTGGACATGCAACTATAGGGGTTGCAATGACATTGGTTCATGAAAGAATGATAACTGTGAATGAACCTATTACCTCCCTGTCTTTAGAAACACCTGCTGGAATGATTGACGTTGAAGTGGAAGTTAAAAATAATGAAATTCAAAATATTTCATTTGTGAATGTTCCATCGTTTCTGTATTTACAAGACTGCTCGTTAGAATTGGATGGACAGAATATTGATTTTGCGATTAGCTATTCAGGTTCTTTCTTTGCATTAGTTGAAACAGAAGAAGAAATTAATTTGAATCATGTTAAATATTTTAAAGATTTAGGCATTCGTTTGTTGAATCAAATGAATAAGAAATTTGAAGTAAAACATCCTAAGCTTCCTATTTCAAGAATTGCGAATATAGAGTTTTATAAAAAAACAAATGATGGTCAAATAAATATTGTGGTCAGTGAAGAAGGACAAATTGATCGATCTCCATGTGGTACAGGTACTTGCGCTAAACTGGCGTATATGTATTCTACAAATCAATTAAAATTGAATGAGACTTTTGTGAATACAAGTTTTACTGGTGTTTCTTTTAAAGGTTGTGTTTTAGAAGAAACGAGGTTGGGAGAGTATCAAGCTGTCATCCCGAAAATCACAGGCATGGCTTATGTTGATGGTTATTCTAAATTTGTGATTGATGATAGGGATCCACTCAAATATGGCTTTCATATTTGATTTGGTTTTAGCAACTAAATGATTTCTTAATTCTGAACTTATCAACTGGTGAATAGATTTTTGATTCGATACATTACTTGGAGAGTATAGATGAAAGTATTGACATAAATAATTCATTTTTTTATAATCTTTACTCTTTTTATATTCACTTTATTTCAAAAATGATTGTAAAAGCGCTTTCATAATGTTATATTTTGGTTAGATGATATTGCTTGAA
>CAVBGZ010000230.1:0-3920 GCA_963595075.1 Waltera intestinalis | reverse complement strand
TCAATCTTATAGTTTTTATTTTCTCCCTTAGCATTAATTTCGACTTCGTCAGCGTTTTGAATATCAATAAGTCCACAAGCATAACTTTCATCCACGCTACAAGTAACATCGCCTAAAACATTTAAAATAACCTTATCCGTCGATTTTGTAGTATTAATTAAAATTGCATAACTCTTACTTGGAATTGTAAATGTTCCACCTTCAATATTGTAAGTACCACCCTTAGTAATTGTTACTGTATCCGTAGTTTTAGAAGGAGAAATTGTATTTGTGATTTCAAAATCTTTTTCCAATGTATATGGTCTATCTTTATCTCCATCTGGATAAGTTACCTCAACTGACGCAATATATTTGCCAGGCTGAGTTGGAGCTGTTGTACTATATTCTTCACTACCTTTTTCTTTGTATTGTATAGTGCCATACTCAATAGAAGCATTGTTCACAACCACACTTGCCCCACTATAAGACTTACTAGTAAAACTAGAATCAGTAGCATTTAGGGTTGCTAAAACAATTGAACTTTTACACTCAGAATCAGAACATTTCACAATCAATGAATTATTATTCTTATCTATATCAGTATATTTATGCGTATGCTCCCACAAATATAAATATCCATTTCCATTAACATCCACACCATAATTGACTGGATAACTATCATTTGTTGAAGTTATCTTTTCAACCATGTTTTTACTAACTCCAGAAGATGTAATTACACGTTTAGGATTTTCACTTGTTATTGAATCATAATCAGATACAGATAATTTGATAGAAGTATCAATATTATAATTGTCACCAAAACTCATGGTAGCTCCATCATTTAATTTAACATCACTACTTGTACTTCCATTGAAAGTTGTTGTTCCATCAAACGTTATACTGCTGCCTGCAAAGATCGCATTACTGCCATTTTTAAATGTACAATTATTAACCTTTAAATTATTCGCAGAAACAATCGTTTCATCATTATATTTTTTAGTAAATGTAGAATTATTTAAAGTCATTAAGTTCGTTGCTTTTCCACCATAAACAATATAATTTGATTGCGTATTAGATCCAAACTCTCCATCCTTCATTGTGATTGTTGGATTTGCACCAGAGTCTACATACAAAACATATTTATAATTTCCACTGTATACTTTGTGTTTATTTCCTTTAACAACAACTTCACCAGAACTTTTAATCTTTACAAATCCGTACTGACATTCAACATCACCCTCAATATTTAATGTCACTTTTTCATCTGTATTAATAACAATCGCATATTCTGAAGCTGTATATTCACCTTCATAAACATTATAAGTTCCACCCTCAGAGATTGTGTAAGTTGCATTCGAAGAAGTAATCTTATCTTTTACTGTTTCATCTTCACTACTTGTCTCATACGTACCAGACTTATAAGCACCTGAATTATCTACAGTCTGATTATTTATAGTACAAGTAATATTAGAATCATAAATTCTATTTTCTGTATCTCCTTGACTTTGATCACGTGGACCCAAATATAATGATCCATTATCTGTAATATTGATTGCGATGCTAGTTGTACCACCAAACGCCTGGAAAGCTGCACCACCCCAAGAACGAATTTCACTCGTTCCATTATTCGTAAGATTCAATGTTATTGGAGATGTAACCTCATCTTTTTTAAATGCAACTGCAGTACAGTATGTATTACCCAATAAATGTGCATCATTCAAAGTAACATCATATACAACTGCACTACCACTCGTATTCGTAAAACTTAAAGGTGTATCACAAATTAAACTACCTGTAATCGTATACGCACCCGTATATGTATAAGTTGTTTCACCCTGTGTATAGCCTGTTGGACTAATCACAATCTTACCATTCGTTAAATCTAATTGTCCTGTTCCTTCTGGAAGTTCTGTAGTTTCTTCTTGGCCAGAACCTATTGTTTCTTCATCATCTGAAGGCGTTTCTGCCCCCCCATTTTCGCCGGAAGTGCCACCCGATTCAGTACCAGTACCTGAACCCGTTGTAGTTTTCTCATCACCAGAACCAGGTGTCTCAGTTGTTTCTTCTGATTTTGTTGTTGGATTTGTATTATCATCCGCAAATGCAATAGTAGACGGTGTTAAAGAAAACATCATCACTAAAGAAAGCAATCCACTCAATAACTTTTTCATATTCCTTTACCTACCCTTTTCTAACCTAATGTGGTTATATGCTTTATAATAAAATGTTATTTATTTATTAATTTAAGCAATATTATCTAACCAAAATATAACATCACAATTCTCTTTTTACAATTAAATTTTTATAATTTGGCATAATCTGCCATTTTTAGGTACAAAAACGAAAAAAAGGTAGAGATCATATAACCTCTACCTAAATCGTTCATGTTGTTGCTTTATAATTTGTTCAGCCTCTTCCTTTGTAGGATATAACTTACTTTCTCTTACACGAGTACCTGCAGGACCACAATTTCCTTCTTTAAATTTAATAGTGACAAAGCCGCCCGCATTACGTATTACTTTCGCTTCTTTCACAATATGATTTGAAGCAATGAAATAAGCTATGTCACCTGGATTAAATTGTTTCATACAAGTTAAGCCAATATACCCTTACACTCTTCATTATTCAGTGAAATGGAAAGAATACCAATGCCAATTGCCCTACCTTTTTCAATCTTATCATTCAGGCGATTGATTTCTTCAATATCTTCTTTATCCGCATTCTCCAATGCTTCCATATAACTTTCTGTTAAGGCTTGATTTCTTTGTGAAAAACGTTCTATACCAGCAACGTCATCTTCACTAATGCCTGCAGCATTTAGATATTTAAGAGCGAAATCATAAAATTCTCTATTTGGATCCACATTTTCATTAAAATAATCTCTATAATCATCCATCAATTCATCCATTGCCACTTCCAAATCAAAATCTTCATCCACATCCAAAAATCTCTTTTTAAACTCTTCACCAAGCTTTTCCACAACATGTTTCAAGTAAAATTCTTCAAGTGTCATCTCATTATTATTCATGTTTTACCCTCAATCTTCCTATCATCGAATTGCTAAATATATTATAAATCAATATGGCAAGATTGAATTGTTAAATTTGAATGAATTTAAAAAATTAAACAACCAAAAAAGACTCTTTGAATTAAAAATTCATCGAGTCTTTTTAGAAGCTATTGTAAAGCCACTAGAATCCACCGTTCTGATATGCTCTTGCGATTACATATGATGGCTCATAAAATGCACTGCAATTATAATTATCAATCACTTCACAGATTTCATTGTTATAGACTCTAATTATTCCATCCACAAAATCTTCTTTAGATGTCAGAGTATCTCTTATCAGGCGTTGATATACAGCTCCCATATCCAAAGGTGATGGGATAATTGAAGCTAGTTCTTTATCCACGGCAGTGACATCATAATCTCCATTTGCTAGATCATAATCCTTTATCCAATCTTCTTCCACCTTCAACGGATTTTCACAATGCAATACACTTGCACAGCTTAGCAAATGATATAAGCCATCTCTTCCAATTGTGTTTACGACATACTTATTTTTCTGCTTAATATGTCTTGCCACACGCTCTATCATATAACACACAAAATAAAGATCATTCATCTCTATATCTTCGTCTGGGAAGTACTTATTCTTCATAATGTATCCTTTCCTCATTCCGCTTATCTTTTACTTTACCATCTTCATCCGGATATCCAAATGAAATAACCTTATGCAAAAAATCAATGTTGTTGTTTCGTACAAATTCAAAAAATATATCTTTTTTGTCCTTCTATCAAAATTGTATTTATTGTCCCAAAACGACCAAGACATTTTAACATTTTCTAGGCAAGAAATCCCCCACTTCTAAAGAATGAAAGTGGTGGGATGAATTGACAAATTTTCCTTGTTTTGCTTGTTCGGTCGCGGTATAATTTA
>CAVBGZ010000229.1:0-3940 GCA_963595075.1 Waltera intestinalis | reverse complement strand
AACTCCTCTAATTTTTTCTTTAATTCTTCATCATCC
This sequence comes from Waltera intestinalis, assembly GCA_963595075.1. Classification (GTDB taxonomy): domain Bacteria; phylum Bacillota_I; class Bacilli_A; order Erysipelotrichales; family Erysipelotrichaceae; genus Holdemanella. The sequence continues at coordinate 3,904 of CAVBGZ010000229.1, read as the reverse complement.
ATTATTTTGTCCTCCTCAATTTAAAAGAATTAAGTGTCCGAGGAACAAAAAAGACCTGTGGCATAAAAATGCATAATAAAAAAGCATATGTTATCCATCGGTCTTAATTTATCAAAACAATTTTTGTAAAACTTTTCACCTGATTCTTCCCTTAGGAACAATCAAACGAATCAATTTACTCAACTACTTTGGGGAAATCAATCCATCCTTGGACAATTCTTAAAATACCATAAAAAGTTATCATATGCAATAGGCAAAAGAAAAATAGTGGCTTTTACACCACTATCATTTCTTCTTTCTATTACGGATATATTCTAACATTTATGAATATTTATTTTTATATTATTCATTTGATTGCTTCTTAATTTTAGCACGAATCTTGAATTCACTTTGCTCAACATCAAATTTACTATTTTTAAAGAAGCTTTCTCCGTTATTAAACAAAAGAATATTACCTAATTTCAATGGTGTTCCAGATGTCCCATCATGATTGATAGGAACAAACCAAATTTCAAATTTATCCTTATTCTTTTCAGCAAATTCAAATTCATTCCTCGTTAAAGTGAATTCAACATTTTCACTTTTCGATGCCTTCACTTCTACATAATGTACACCATCATTATCAGAGTATTTTATATCGTAACCAAGGGTATCATCGCCATTTTTAATAATACCCGCTTTTTGAGCATTGCCAGACACCCACTCAACCGATCCCTTATCACCAATTATCGATAATAAAGTATAATAAACCTTGCTTTCTCCGCAAAAACCATATTCTTCTTTTTGTCTATTTGTTTGAGGTAAATATACACCTCTAGAAGGCTTGGTCGAAACGCCAAACTGATGATGTCTTAAAGCCTCTAATTCAGGAATTGAAACCTCACCTGTTGTTTGCGATTTAATGGTTTCATTTAATTCCTTAAAATCAATTTCAAGATTTTCTTGTTGATGTGGTTTCGTTTCTTCCTGTTTATTATTCTTAAATTCATCATCTTTTAATTGTTTAATGATTTCTTCGTGATTTTCATTTTGATTATCTAAATCAAAAATTTTAACAGAGAATTGCTTGTAAAATTCTTCTTTAATATCAAAGTTGAATTCTTCAGTAGGTGTAATGTCACTAAAATCAAATTTTCTTACTTTATCATCAAAATCTTCTTTTTTACCACCTTTTTCTAAAATTTTAGTTGCTACATACGTTAAATATTTGCTACGAATTTCATTTTTAAGTTTTTGAAATTGAGTTTTATAATAATCAGTTAATTCGATTTTTTGATAACTATATTGATTGAATTCATAAAGTGCAATATTTAATGTTTCAAAAAGCCTTTTTAAACAATCATAACTTAACTCCAAATTAATATTTTGATAATTGAAATCATTTCCTAATATTTCATCACATGTTTTTCGAAGTTCCAACATATCTTTAGATGTAGCTTGATTAAGTGCATTTATGAACTCATCTTTAAAACTTATAGTTGTATTAAAAAGTTTTTTCGATTCACTAACTGTATATAAAGCATCATCACCATTATTTCTAAAATAATTTTCTACTTCTCTAATTGAATGACATCTCAAAATTATTGTATAGGCATCCTTGTCACCATCAACATCTAAAATATTTGTAATTACCTCAGCTATCGCTGAAACAAAATCTATTTCATTTTTTAAATCATCAATTGAAGTAATATTGTCAGGAATTTTTACATATGCAACTTTTTCTTTGGAATAAACTAATTCATAGTCTTTAAGCGTACCCTCTTTATGTTCTGTGCCTATCTTATATATTGTTTTAGCGTTTGAAACTAAAATAATATTAGCTTTTCTTAAAAGATTGAATTCCTTCCTTTTGTTATCATATTCTAATCTTTTTGCATAAATGTAAGGTAAATATCTTTGAAAATCAGATATGTATTCTTCATTTAAAGTATGGGTAATTATATCGGTAACATTTACATCCCCTATTTTGTTAATAGATTTAACTTGAAACATCCTTTCAACTTTTAAATCACCAACTCTACGATTAAGTACCAATTTTGGATAGTTATCTAATATGTCATCGCTATATATTTTTCTCCCAACATAATAAACTTGAGAAAATGGCAAGTAAGAATATTGATGTTTTGTTTCTGCTAAAACCTTACCACTCTTTTTGAATTCTTCATATTTTTTATTGTCAGTTAATAATTTATCTAATTTTGATTCTTTATAGAATAGATTCAGTTGGTTATATATTTTCTTTCCAGCAGCAAAATTTGTGTCGATTTCAGGCAATTTTAATAGAATTTCATATATTTTTTCTTTAGATAAGTTAACAATATCTTCAGAAATACCTATTTTTTCAAAAAAAGCATCTACATCTTTTTTAGAATCACACTTTAAACATTCATTTATTTTTTGATAGTCGATTTTTAAGGTTTCTATCACTGGAGATAATCCATTATTAGTTGAAATAATACAATTAAACGTATTCGTTTTTACGCCACTTATAGTAGGCAGCCAATCAAACTCTTTAATGATTTTGTTAAGCCAAGATCGCATTTGACTCTTTCCAATTTCTCTTGTGTTTTGTTTTAGTTTAGGGCAGCTTTTCATTAAGGAAGTGTCACTTATCTCATTTTGAGAAGTGATATGCTCATAAAACGTTCTATCTTTCAGTGCCCAACAAATGATGTCCTCAAATGTAGAGTTCTCTAAAATCTTATCTATTCCATAAATTGTGTCTATGGTTATTTCTTTTGATTGATTAAAAAATTCGCTAAATGAATAACTTTCGCTTTTACTTACAACCAGAGTTGTATATATGTTTGAGTTATATTTAATATATTCTTCTAAGTCTTTAGTATTTAAAGAAACTGATTCTATTTTCGGATATTCCTTTACTCCTAATTGTTTTAGAAATTGAATGACATTATCAGATGATTTATCATCAAAACCTAAAGTTGATTGATCTACTATAAAAAAATGAGAGTCTAAATTTGAAATAATTCTTTCACCAATATCATTCCCATAATCTTTACCAAAATAGCATTTACTACAACTAGCAATATTGTTATCTCTAGTAATAATTTTTACATCTACATTTTTTAAAGAAGCATCAAATTTTAGATTGTTGTTATACCAATATTCAAACAACCATTTCAACAAATCTTTTATTTTTTCTGGATTATTTTGAGTTTGGTGTGTTAATTCTGATAAAACCCTAGGTAACGAATATTCAATACATCCAAATGCAGAAAGTTTATCTACAAATGTTCTAACATTACTGATTTTCCAATAGCACATGAGTTTTCTTTGCAAGTCTTTATTGATAAAGCGAAGTTTACTCCAACTTGGTGGAGAATATGATTTATCGGGAATATTAAAAACTTTAATTTCTCCATCGGAAATTCTTTGATTATTATCATCAACAAGCAAATAAGGAGCTTTAGTACAATTACGAAAACTTAGCTCATCATGAAACAATTGAATTATTTTTACTGAATTTCCATTAGATACATATAAATCCGCATCGACATTAATTAAATCCACAAACTCATCAGCATCATAAAATTGAATGCCACTATCTTTGATATATTTTTTTATATTTTCATCCAAGCAAGGCTTTAATAGATTCGAAAATCTCTTTTTTTCTATGAATGAATGCCATTCGTTGTCTGTATATTTTGGATTATCTTGTAAAGAAATATAGTTGTTATTAATAGTCGGAAATATTTTTGCTTCTTTAATTTTTTCTTTTAATTTGGATGTAAAACTATATTCATTGTCTAGAAAGTTTAATTTGTCTCCAGGTATAAGAAATTCTAAAGCTTCATAATCACATTTGCCTTCAATTTTGGATATTTCAATACCTTTTTCAACTATGAAATCAACCAAAAGATTAAATAAAGCTTCATTATTTTGA
>CAVBGZ010000228.1:1155-3955 GCA_963595075.1 Waltera intestinalis | reverse complement strand
GGATTATCCCATCTAAACAATCTATTTCACCAGAAATATTTCTAAACTTTTTTAACAAATTTGTTGACAGAGATTTTAAGGACTGATATATTATTAGTGAAGTTAGCGATAACTAACTAGTTGCGGATACAGGTTCACTCCTTCAAAAAAATTCTGTCAAAGAATGTTCTCCATGACCTGTAAACTCCTGCCGCAATGTTAGCTGCGGGCATGTGCAGCAAAATGACACACAAGAAAACCAGTGAACTCCTCACTGGTTTTCTTTCGTTATTCTAATATCTTTCATAACCACCTGTACGATAATTATGTTCCTCAACAATGTTGAGTAATATAGTCGTCAACCCCACAAGAACAATATGAAGTACAACAAACCATATAAAATTCAAACTAATACTGTAATGATTAAACATAATTTTACGTAATAGTTCTATGCAATAAGACGATGGAAAAATGCTTGCAATATAAAATAATATTTGCGGTAACGCCGCTATTGGAAAACTTGTTCCACTCAATAAATTCATTGGTTTATCACATATTAAGAAAAGTATGTTTGAATCTCTTGAATATAAGAAAAATATTGTAATTAATCCTCCCCAAATCGTGCTAGATAATACTAGTAATACAAAAAAGAGAATAATTTGTATAACCTGTTCTAAAGATGGATGTGTACAAATCAATATAACAAATGAAAAAACAGAAAACATCCAAGTATTAAATAAAATACCACCAAAAGATCGTCCATAAATAAATGCACGTTTATCTGCCGGGCTCAAAAATATTTTTTCTAAAGTTCCATTCATTCGATCATATCTAATTTGTCCTGCGCTTTGCACTACTGACCAATAACTGTTGTAAACTAAACCACCACACAATAAGAACACAAATAAATCATTTTTACTATGAATTCCATACTCTTCTAGTTGTTCTAAAGAAAAGGAAAGATAAGTAAAATAACTAATTGCACATGATAAAATCGGCCATAGCACTAATGTAATCAAAGAAGAAAATCGCCCAAAGAAGTTTTTTCTCTGATTTTTACATTCAGCTATAAATACACTAATCCATTTCATACATTTTCTTTCTTAGAAATAATCTCCATAATGCAATCTTCCAAACTTGTTTCTTGTTCTTGAAAATTCACAATATGGATTTCATTTTCTTCTGCTAGATAGAATAACTTCGATACAATATTTTCTTGTGATTTTATATGTGCGACTAAGTTTTCCAGTTCATATGTACAATCTAAACAATCCAAAACCTTTGCTTTAAATAAATCTATATTCTTTTCAATTTCCACATCATATTGATTAGCTTGTGTATACTTTTTCTTTAAATCCGTTACAGTCCCTTCCGCAACATTTTCACCATGATCAATAACATAAATATAATCACATAGTTCTTCAGCCTCTCGCATATAATGCGTACTTAGAATAACTGCTGTATTTTCTTCTTTTGCAAGTTTCTTGATATATTCTCTTAAGTTGCGTGCAACCGCAACATCTAGTCCTAATGTAGGTTCATCCATAAATAAATATTTAGGTTTATTAATTATTCCTCTTGCAATTTGAAGACGTTGTTTCATTCCTTTTGAATATGTTTCCACTAACTGATTAGCACTATCAGATAAACCAACTATCTCTAAACATTCATCTATTCTATCTTTAAGATTATCAATTGAATAAAGTGAACCAAAATATTCTAAATTTTCTCTACCTGTTAGTCTCCAGTATAAACTACGTTCACCACCAGATATTAAATTTATTTTTGCTTTTATCTTTTGACGGTTTTGTTTTGTGTATTGTAAATTATCTAATCGTATTTCACCACTTGTTGGTTCTAATAAAGTAGCCAGCATTTTAATCGTTGTTGTTTTCCCAGCCCCATTAACACCTAAAACGCCAACTATTTTCCCTTCATGAATTTCTAAGTTTAAGTTTTTTACTGCTTGCTTATACTCTACATGATTTTTAAAGAATTTTTCTTTTTTCTTAATTGCGTATGTCTTTGATAAATTAATTGTTTGAATCATAATATCACCTACTATACTAGAATTTTTTCAGCGAGAGATGTTTCAATCTTTTTCTTATACCAAATATAACCAGCAAGCAAATAAATCGAACTAGTTATTAAAATAAACAAAATGATTGAAAGGTTATTCATCCATACCTCACCTTCTATAACAATCTTACGAAGTAATTTAAGAAGATGGGTTAATGGAATTACATTTGATAAACATCGCAAAGGAATAGGTAAGAATTCTATAGGAAATGCTATTCCACATAATAAAGCTATAGCTAAAGAAAGAGTGCTTTCTGTAAGATAAGTATCTTTAAAATAAATAATAAAAGCACTTAAAAATATAGATAAACTAAAACTACAGATAATAAATAAGGCTAGTATTAAGCATATATTATCAAATGAAATACTCCATGCTTGCATTCCTAACATTATTCCAAGAATAAAAAATATTATAGCTTGAATCCCAGAATGAATTAAGGTTTCTATATAGGATCCAACAAAAAATAATATTGAATGAGATGGAGAAATCAAGAAGTGATTAAATACGCCTTCATGAATATCAATTAGAATTGCTTGTCCGGCACTCATTAAAGAAGAAAACACAAAAGTCCCTGTCATCTGTCCTAATATCAAATAACTTAGATAATCACTTGTTTTGGCATATTCAACAAAGTTTGAAGATACAGAGCCATGATAGATAAAACGATAAATAAATAGTGGTAACATAACCGATAAAATCGCATTAAATATACTTTCAAAGACTAAGCTAAATGGGTATGCC
>CAVBGZ010000228.1:0-1145 GCA_963595075.1 Waltera intestinalis | reverse complement strand
CCCTAATCTTAGATAAAATTCTATTTTTAATCACTAATCTAATAATATGCATAAATCTACCTATATAATTACTTCTTCTTTATTCATATTTTTCCAAATCATCCATTCTTGTGCCTTAAGTGCAAAATGGCAAAAAGCCTTATCCGGTTTCCATATTGTCCCATTTATCATATCAGCATTTCTTGGGCAACCGCCACCACATGTTGCCATTGCAGGACATTTTTGACAATCTTCCAAATTTAGAGGTGATCTTTTACTCCACTCTTTAAAAATCTCATTTTCGTCAGGAAAGAAATTTTCCTCAAATACTGTATGTTCAAATGTTTTTCTGCTTCCCATATATCCTTGACATATGCCAATATCACCTTCTGTACTAACACTAATTTGTTCACCACATCCAGTACAATCTGATGGCATAAGTTGACCATTTAAAAAACAGTTAATTTTATGATTCATTCGTCTTTCATAAATAGGGTTATCGTCGCTTTGTATAGCCTCTTGAATTTCTATAAGTTTATCTGCATATTCTTCTTCGTATTGAGGATCATAATATGTCAAGTTAGGAATAATAGAAACATGATTCATACCGAATCCTTTTACTTTTAGAGTATTTTTAAAGAACAAATAATTATCCATAGCATATGGAATACTATTTTTGGATAGTACGCATGCAATTCCCGGTTCAATACCTTGTTGTTTCAACAGCATGTATCCATTTACTGCTCTTTCAAAACTTGGCTTTCCATTTTCATCAATTCGATTAAAATCATGTACTTTTTTAATTCCATCAAGTGAAACCGAAACAACAACATTATACCGTGAAAGCATCTCAGCAATTTCTTTTGTAATTAAAGTTCCGTTTGTTATTACAACTTTATCAATTTCAATTGCATTTTCTTTCTTACTATAATCATCCAAATATTCTAAACACTGCTTAACTACAGGCCAATTAGATAAAGGTTCACCACCATAAAACACTATAGAAGGATTGGAATCAATATTAGCTTTATCTCGACATAAAATATCTATATATTTATCAATTGCTGCTTTTGCTGTAGAAAAAGACATTACTTTTCTAACATACCCTTCTGGTATTGCTCCTTCAATAAAGCAATATTTACAATGCAAATTGCAATAATCCGTCA
>CAVBGZ010000227.1:0-3963 GCA_963595075.1 Waltera intestinalis | reverse complement strand
CAGCTTATCCACGTTGGCTTTTTCGCTATTGTCCCAAGACTCATTTGGGATATCGTTCTTTTTACTATCTCAAAGGTTTCTTGTTTTTGTTTTCTCTAAAAATGAATAAAGAAAGGAGAAGAAAACAAGTATGAAAAACAAATTTAAGAAATCCAAGATTATCGTCCCTGCTCTCGCTCTGATCACAACTACGACTGTTGCCAGTGTCACTGGTACTGTGGCATGGTTCACTGCTAATAGAGCTGTCACTGTTAGTGCTAGCAACTTCGTCGCAACCAAGGTCGAGTCCAACCTTGTCGTTACAACTGAAGGCAGAATTGGTACCAAAGCAACTGATGATAATGGCATCACAACAACTACTGATAACAATGTCACCAACAAGCTTACCCACGGTTCCTATGATGCACAAGCAAATGCTGCAGGTTCTCTCTATGTCGCCCAGATTAGTGATGATGGAAAGTCCATTACCGATTTCACTGATTTAGGAACTGAAGCAACAGCAAAAAGTACAACAGCTACTACATCTGCAAACAAATGGTTAGCTAGAAATGAAACTAACTCTAAGACTTGGTATGGTGTCTCTTGGACCATGAAGTTCAGTCTCCAGAGTGCAAGCACCAATACTGCTGACTATCTCTTCCTCGATCCATCTGCTTCAAAATTCACTGATGGCAGCCAAAGTTCTGGAACGACAACAGCTCCAGGCTTCCGTATTGCATTCATGACCGATAGTACATTCAAAGTCATGGGTGGTGATAGTATAACTACCCACGTTGATGCAAATATGGCTAAAGGTACTTATCAGCAAACAAGTGATAAAGCAGTAAATGCCAACAAGACATACTACACTAAAAGCGGAGATGATGACAACGCCACCTACACCAAGGTTGCCAGTCCAGATGTTTCCAATATCGCTTCTTATTACGAGAAGTCTGTTAACACCAACTATGCTAATTACACAACCAATACTAATTATTGGCAAGTCGGTGCAAACGTCGCAAAGGCAGCTGATGCAAATGAAACAACTACACTGACTAACAATAAACTTTGCTTAGGAAGTGTTGGCTATACTTCTAGTGAAGAAGGTGCTACTGATAACTCATTGACTGTGACATGTGTTGCCTGGTACGAAGGCTCTGATGAGTATGTTGCTGACACGAAAGAAGGTAATACCATCGACATGTCTAGTATCACTGCAAGTCTTGTCTTCTACACCAGAGGTGTCATTGCTTAATCGATAATCTTGATTCGAAAATTTTACCTTTGAAACCTTAGGAGTCATAGGAATGTCCAGTCTTATGGCTCCTTTATTGATTAGCCAATCCAATTCCGGTTTTCATAACTTTCTTTATTTACAGGACCTAGGCTATCCGTGGGGTGAAACAATAGGCGCTCCTTGCCTAGGGGAAGGGATCAATGCGAAATTGGGAAATACGTTGTCGTGAAAGCATCCCCTTCCAACCTAGAGAAGGGCCTCTCTTAATTGAGGGGCTTTTTTGGTTGAATATTAAGTGAGATTTTAGAAAAGGAAGATGAATAGTTTAGAAACTTGTGAATAAGGTGCTTGTCACTATTTTTTGATGATGACAATATCGATAGTATACAAATTTTCTAATTTTGACAGGCTTGTTATCATGATGCTAATCTATAGACTTTTTATTAAAAAGTTGATATAATTAGATATATTTTGAAATCACATTATAGCGAGGAGAAAGGATATGAAATATAACTATGCTAAAGCGCTAATTGAATTAAGATCGAAACTAAATATATCACAGACAGAAATGGCTGCACTTTTAAATGTTTCTTATCCATCAGTTAATAGGTGGGAAAATGATAAGGCCATTCCTGTGAAAATTTTTAGGGTAAGAATTGAAAATTTGTGTAAAGAAAATAATGTTACAATGGAGGAAAAATAAAAATGGCAGAAAAAAGTAATGCAAATATAGGATTCGAGAAACAAATATGGGATGCGGCTTGTGTCTTGTGGGGACATATTCCTGCCGCAGAATATAGACAAGTTGTCGTAGGATTAATTTTTCTCCGTTATGTTTCGACTGCTTTTGAAAACAGATATAAACAGTTGGTCGATGCAGGAGATGGATTTGAAGATGACATCGATGCATATAAAGAAGTTAACGTCTTCTTTGTTCCAAAAGAAGCAAGATGGGAATATATAGCTTCCTTTGCACACAAACCAGAAATTGGCAAGAAAATTGACGAGGCTATGACCGCCATCGAAAAAGACAACGTAACACTTAAAAATGTTCTTCCTAAGAATTTTGCTAATCCGGATTTGGATCAATCTGTACTTGGCAATGTTGTCGATATTTTTACTAATGTAGATATGAGTGATGCCGAAGAAAAAGATTTATTAGGTAGAACATATGAGTATTGCATTGCTCAGTTCGCTTCAGTTGAAGGTAAGAAAGGTGGCGAATACTATACACCATCTTCCATTGTTAAAACTTTAGTTTCTATTTTGAAACCATTTGAGAACTGCAGAGTATATGATCCTTGTTGCGGTTCTGGTGGTATGTTCGTCCAAAGTGCCAAGTTTATCGAAAAACATGCCGGCAAAAGGGGGACAATTTCTGTATACGGACAAGAAGCTCAATCTGACACGTGGAAAATGGCTAAAATGAATATGGCTATTCGTGGAATCGATGCGAACTTCGGACCATATCATGCGGATACTTTTGCTAAAGATTTACATAAAACGTTAAAAGCGGACTTTATCTTAGCGAATCCTCCATTTAATTATCACCCTTGGGGACAGGAGAATTTAACTGACGATGTTCGCTGGAAGTATGGTTTACCACCGGCTAGCAATGCCAACTTTGCATGGATTCAGCATATGATTTATCACTTGTCCGCAAAAGGTAAAATCGGTTTAGTGTTAGCTAACGGAGCTTTAACTTCTAATACCAGCGGCGAAGGCGATATCAGAAGAAAAATAATAGAAGATGATTTAGTGGAAGGCATCATTGCAATGCCTACTCAGCTTTTCTACTCCGTTACTATTCCTGTCTCACTTTGGTTTATTACAAAGAATAAAAAGCAAAAAGGGAAAACTCTGTTTATCGACGCAAGAAAAATGGGTTATATGGTTGATCGAACACATAGAGACTTCTCCGACGACGATATAAATAAACTAGCAACAACTTTCGAGAAGTTCCAAGAAGGCACTTTAAGTGATGAACAAGGATATTGTGCTGTTGCAGATCTTGAAAAGATAAAGGAACACGGATTCGTTCTGACTCCAGGTAGATATGTCGGTATCGAAGAACAAGAAGATGATGGAGAGCCTTTTGAAGAGAAAATGGCAAGACTCACAAGTGAATTGTCAGAAATGTTCCAAAAGTCGCATGAACTTGAAAAAGAAATCAAAGAGAAATTAGGAGCTATTGGATATGAGATATAAAATCGGAGACTTGTGCTTTTCATATAAAAAATCTGTAAAGCCAATTTCTAATAAGGTGTACACGGTTTTTAGTTTACCGGCATTTGACGACAAACAAACACCAGAAAAACTCCATGGATCTGAAATTAAAAGCAATAAATTTGCTATTGAGGAAGATTCTATACTTTTTAACAAGCTGAATGTTAAGTATAAAAGGGTGTGGAATATTCATAGCATCACAACCGAAAACAATATATGTTCTACCGAGTTTATACCACTAAAAGTTAAAAGCGGTATTTGCCAAGATTATTTATATTATTGCTTAATCAGTAACGACGTTACATCTGCGATGAATGCGGCGAGAAAAGGGACTTCTAATAGCCAACAAAGAATAGATGAGAAAATATTATTTGCTCACGAGGTTCCTGTTCCGGATTTCGCAACACAAAAGAAGATTGCTGGGATATTGAGTTCCATCGATAACAAAATTCAAGAGAACAACAAGATAAACGATAATTTATCTAACTATAAGTCTATTGATTCAACATCAATCTCGCCTG
>CAVBGZ010000226.1:0-3982 GCA_963595075.1 Waltera intestinalis | reverse complement strand
GAATCTCTTGATATAGGGGTAAATGTAGGTTTGCGGGCGCAAGAATTGTGCAAGAATCAGGAATTTGTATCATATTTTATCACCGGATTTATTATATCATGTTTATGTATAGAATATTTTGTTGTGTATTTGTGTGATTTGAAGCAGGATTCATTGGAAACCATAAAAACGCTACTTCAATATACAAATAAAGAGAGCTAAATTTTCTAGCTCTCTTTTAATATTGTTTCAATTTCTGATGTTGATTTACCTAAAGCTTTCGCAATGTCTTCTACGGACATAGTAAGTGAAAATGCTTTAATGGTATCCGAAACACCTTTTGTCACACCTTGTTTTATGCCTTGAGCCAATCCATCTTCTTTGGCTTCACGAAGAAGTTTTTCATTTTTTCTCTGTAACTTAACTTCTCTTTGGTTTTGATCCCACTTGGCAAAGTCATCTTCTAATTTTTTCCAACGATCCTCTTCAATCTGATCCACTCTTTTATCTGTCATATGAATGACCTCTCATTTCTAGGAGTAATTCCTCCATACTCTTATACGAAAAAATAACGATTTTGACTTAAATAATTTGAATAAAAAATGAAATAAATAGAGCAATCAAAATAAGAGATAGAATATGGATGGTATATAGTGTTTTAATTTTTATATGAGAAATACCTAATGTATGCATAAGTTCTATTTCTTTTTTTCGTGACAATACATATTGTGAGATTTGACAATAAGAAACAAAGATACAAGTGATTATGACAATGGCATAAAAGCCGTAAATAAATAGAAAAATCAAATGAAGTGAATTTTGAATGGTTTGTGCATCAGCTTCATGATTGATTATATAAATTTCATCTTCACTAGATAAGGAAATAGCTTTAAGTCTTGAATAGATTTTATTGGATGCGTTTGTATTAATCCACAAAGAACCTGTTAAATAGGTATCAGGATATGTATTTAACCATTCTTGAACTTTGGATTTAGGAATATATAAAATTGTTTCTTCAGAATCTGTCGCTTTGTTTTCTAATTCATTAATATAAATCGTATCAATTGTTTCTTGTCCAACCTTAAGTAATTTTATTGTTACTGCACTAGAATCGGCATTTGTGAGTACAAAATGATCACCGCTTGTGATTTGAGTCTCAATTTCATTTTGACCAATAAAAGCTTGAGAATTGATTGTGTAATTAAAATCATTTTTTGTACCCTTTACTATTTTGTTACATTTTGAAATAAAAGAAGGTATTTGATCGTGATCAAAAATATTGTATGTTGCACTAATTTCATGCTCATATTGGATGTTGTTGTTGATTTGTTCTTTCCATGTTTGAATCATAGTGTTTGATAGACCGACAAAACTAGTGGATAGACAAATTAATAAAATAAGGATAAGTCCATATCCAGTACGAATAGAATCAAGTAGAATGAGTCGAGGGGATATTGAAACTGTTTTGAATTGTATTTTTTTAAAATGAAAAACATTCTTTTCTTTTCTTTGTTGTTTAAACAAAATGAGAAGTATAGATAATACATAGATACATATTAGGGATAAAATTAAAACGAATAGATGAATGGGTTCAAGATTAAATCTTAAAGGGATATACGAATGTATTGGTAGATTCGTTAGAAAGAACCATAATCCAATACTTGTTAATAAACTAATGAGTACACTGATTATAAAAATGGTCGTATATTCGATTAAAATCCATTTTGTGATTTGATTGTTTGAAAAAGCTAAAAGTCGAAGTCTATGAAAAGTATTTGCTTGTTTCTTATGATGAAGCTTTAAGGCACTATAAATCAATAGAAAACAATAAAGTGTAATGATTAGATAGAATATGAGAAATAAAGATTCAAAACTTGTATTCAAATGGTATTTGGATTGAACTAAATTCTCATTCACTTCATATCTTTCAGATAATGTAGAAAGATCTTCTTTGTTTTTTACAAACGCATAGAAGGTCATCGCATCTTTTTTAGAATTAATCTTTACATATGCAGTCGAATTGACAAGCTCTGGATTTAAATTGTTGTAGAAACCCGAAATAGTATATCCATGATAGGATTGTCCGATTTTATATTTCTTTTTAAACTTTTCATGTAAGATAATTTGGTTTCGCTTAGGCATCTTCCCTTTTATGATTTGAATTGGATACACATCAAGATTTGTGGCATAAGTTATGCTTTCTTGACTTGTTATGTATGTAGAAGACTCATAATTAACTATTGTCAGTTTATCTGTTTTATTGGATTGATAATCGTATAAGCTACCTTTAATGTCATAGTTTCCATAAAACTCTATGGTTGCATTTAGATTGTAGGCATCATAGGAATCTTTTGCGATATACAAAGAAGACAATAAAAATGTTGAACAAAACAAAATAAGAATAAAAGGAATATATGTTTTACGATAAAAAGAGATGTATTTTTTAATGTAATAAATCATACTTCTTCCATCCTTCCATCATTCATATATAAGATTCGATCGGCATAATCCGCAACATTTGAATCATGCGTAATTAAAAGAATGGTTTTTCCTTTTTCTTGTAGACCCTTAAATAACTCCATGACGATTCTAGTGTTTTCTTCGTCTAAATTTCCAGTAGGCTCATCAGCTAAAATGATGGATGGATCTGCTAAAAGAATTCTTCCAATCGCAACACGCTGTTGCTGACCACCCGATAATTCGTGAATATAATTGTTTCTTTTTGAATACAAATTGAGTTGATTTAAAAGAATTTGTACCTCTGTTTTATTTACTTTTCTCTTTTTTAATTGACTAGAGACAAGAAGATTCTCTTGTACTGTTAAAAAGGGAAGTAAGTTAAAAAATTGATAAATCACACCTATATGTTCTCTTCTTAATTCACAAAGCTTAGAGTCAGATAATGAAGATAAATCTGTATGATCGATAAAACAGTGACCATCATAATCTGTATCAATTCCACTCAAAATATTAAATAGAGTTGTTTTACCACTTCCACTAGTTCCACATATCGCAACAAATTCGCCTTCTTGGATGGATACATTCATGTTTTTAAGGGCAATATAGTTATCGGATCCATTCCAATATACTTTTTTAATATGGCATGTTTGAATTTTCATAATACATTATTTTCATTCCTTTCCTTTGTTTTTATGGTTTTATTTATACACACAAACAAAATAGACGAAATAAAAACCGAATAAACGTAAAGTATTATCGATTATTCGGTGAATAAAATAATTTTTAAATCTAAATTAGAATAAGAAAGCTGACCTTTATATTTTGTTACAATGGAATTTGTGATAGAACTCAGTTTAAAATTATCTTCATATCGAACATGTATGCATAATTCATAATCTGTATAGTGAATATGTAGTAAATCGATAGAAGAATCTAACAGACTTGAGAAAAGGATGATTAAATCAGAAGGATCTATATTGATTTTTTCTGGAACCGATATTTTAAAGTCTATATCTAAACCTTTTGATGTAATGAAGCTTTTTAAAACCACATTCAAATATGGATTTGTACAAATAGAATTTGGATACATTTTTCCGTATTTTAATAAACTTTCATTTATTTCAGATTCAAGTTGAGTGAAATCTTGATTGTTGGCTAATGTTTTAATCGTATCTAAACTGTTTCTCATATCATGAATCAGTAATTGGATTTGTTTTTGTTCATTTATCATTTGTGAAGTATATACATTGGAGATTTGAATAAATTCTTTATAGGATTTTGATTCAATCTTTGTCTTATATTGAGATAAAACAATGGTGACAAAGTATATCAGAAATAAAATAAAGGAAATGGTAATAAACAAAATGATGTTTTTTCTTTTTAAAAAATAGACTTGAGTAAAATTATATTGTTGATAGATTGAATTTGTGTAACTCGTAAAAATTAAATCAAACAATAGAAAAACAATACATAAAACAATTTTGTTTCGATTCGTCAAAAGAATAGGATTCTTTTTAAATAAAATCATAAAAAGAGTAAAACC
>CAVBGZ010000225.1:0-4015 GCA_963595075.1 Waltera intestinalis | reverse complement strand
CGAATCTGACGAACCGTCTCAATACCATTCATATCTGGCATCATATAATCAATGATAAATGCCTTATATTCATCCTTGATTTCTGTTGCCTCTTTTGCACGAATGATTGCTTCTCTACCAGAAGTTGACCAATCTGGACGCATTTCAATACTTCTAAGCATCTTGCTGACACTACGACACGTATTAATATCATCATCCACCACTAAGGCTCGTGCGTGTTGAAGTTCTAAAATCGGTACATTCTCTATTCTTGTATCTGACACTTTAAAATCAACGGTTACGATAAATTCAGAACCTTTACCAAGCTCACTTTTAACTTCAATCGTTCCATTCATCATATCTACAATGTTTTTGGTAATAGACATGCCAAGGCCTGTTCCTTGAATGCCACTTACAGTTGAGGTTTGTTCTCTAGAAAACGCATCAAATATACGATCTATAAAATCTTTTGACATACCCATTCCAGTATCTTTTACACTAAATACATAGGTCGCATAGCCCTTTGTTGCACATGGCTTTTCCATAACTCGAATCGCAATATCTCCGCCACATTCTGTATACTTGATCGCATTTCCAACAATATTCAATAAGATTTGATTTAATCTTAATTTATCTGTCACCACATCCTCATGAATGACATCCAAAGAATCGATGTATAAATTTTGTTGTTTCGCATTGACCTGACCTTGAATAATGGTGCGGAAATCATGTAAAACATCCGGAAGATGAATCACATTTTCTTCTAGTTTGACCGTTCCACTTTCAATTCGACTCATATCCAAAATTTCATTAATCAAGCTCAATAAATGCGTACCTGACATATGAATTTTTCCTAAATAATCTTGGACAAGCGCTACATTTTCAATGTGAGCTTGAGCTAAAGCGGTAAAGCCAATAATCGCATTCATCGGTGTACGAATATCGTGAGACATATTATTTAAGAATGTTGTCTTGGCCCTACTTGCCCTTCTTGCGAGCATCAACGCATCTCTTAAAGCATTTTCTTGTTTTATCTGATTTTCTACAATATCATGCACATTTCTAAACCCAATGACAATATATTCTTTTCCATCGTCTGCCCTAAATTTTGCAGAATTCAACTGCCAATGCGTGCGAACACCACCTAAAATACGATCATAATTTAAAGAATGAATTCCAGTATCTGGTGTTTCTAGTAACATTTTTTCAAGTTTGACATGTTCTTTTAAATATTCACAATCTTCTTCGCAAACAAAATGTTCAATATAAGAATAAATCGCATCCTCATATTTTTCATATTGAAGCGTTTGATCATAAACCGTATCTCTATCTCCCACCTGATCCTTTTTAAACACAGTCCACATACCCGTTTGACAATCAACCATATATAAGGCTTTATATTCACTACCCAAGGCATTAATGACTTGAAGTTGTCTTTTTAATTCGGATTGTTGTTTGAGTTCATAAAGTTTTTCTTCCGTGATATCACGAGCTACATATAAAACTTCTTTTACAACTCCATTCGCATCTCTATTCTTTACAATAAAGCGTCCCTGAACCCATCTGCCACTTGGATCTTGAAAATCTTTTGCGATTGTATTTACATTTTCTAAACGTTTACTAAGAGTATCAAAATCTAAAAACGTATGCATCTCATCATGCATAGAAGGAGCCATAAAAGTTTGTATTATTTTTTCTTTTACATCATCAAAATTGCCTTGATGAGTGGCGACATGTGACATGAGTTCTACACTATTTAATATTTCATATTGATGTGTATCCAGTTCAGCTCTAAATATTGTGGAATAAATTGTTGAAAGAGAAGCAATCACTTGAGAATGTTGTTTTTCTAGTTCAAGAGCTTTACTTAATTGATTTTGATACATTTCTTCCTTTGCTCTTTGTTTTCTCTCTTCCTCTAAATGTTGTTGAATAATTTCTTCAATATTTTGAAAGCCTGCGATTAGATGGCCAGATTCATCAAGTTTACTGATATTAAATTGGTAATTGATGATTTTTCCATCCACAAACATACGATAGTTTCCATTGTATTCTTCTTGTTTTAAAAATACTTGACGTAAGTTTTCACAGCTTAAAGCTTTCATCAACATGTCTTGATCATCTTCATAAATCGCATCTTTGATCCAGCCATTCAAAAAGCCTTCATATGGAAAGGATTGATGAAGAAAATCATCAAGTCGTCCATCTTTATATTCATCTTCAAACTTGATCACTTTCGCCGTTCCATCGTTTAGATTCATTAAATATACATTTCTGAAATTTCGAGAAAGCGTTTTAGAAATGGCCAATTGTTCTAATTCGAGTTTCTTTTGTTCATCAATATCGCGAACAGCCATTAATACGTGTGTAATTGTTCCATCCTCTTTTTTTGACTTGACGATGAATTTACAATCATACCAACGATTATGAATGGATTTTAATTCCATATGGATAAATTGTTTTCCTTGTAGTCGATCATTCAAGGTTGAAAAATCAATAAATTCTCTAACTCTTTCTCTTTCTTCCGGTAAGATATTCTTTTCAAGCAAGAGTTCTTTTAAATGTTCAAGCTCTCCTTCTTCTCCCTTCGCAACATAATGATTGTTAGGACCAGAGACAAGATTATACGTCATTTTTTCAAGATCAATATCCACAATTTCTTTATAGAGTGTACTAATGGCCAACACATTTTCATAGCCATCCTCAACATCTACGAGGGCTTTTTCCAATTGTTTTTGATTTTCATTTTCTCTATTTACTTGATCATCTATTGGCATAATTCCAACGATAATTTTGAAGCTATCTTCATCATTATATAAACGTACAGCTTTCAAGGAAAAATATTCCATACCAGCTTGATTTTTCTTTGCGCGATGTCGAAGTTCAAAGCTATCTTGTTTCGATAATATCTTCATTAGATTTTCTGGTAAAAATTGATCTAGAAAATTTGGAGCCGAATCTTTGATAATGACATGATCATTAAAATACTTCATTCTTTTTGTATAGGATGATAATTCTTCTTGCGCCATTTTCTTTTCTGCTTGTTGATTATGTGTAAATGGATTACTTTTCAATGTTTGTATCGTATCCTTTTTTAAATCGCATAAAAAGACAATGGTATAGTCAAGGCAAAGGGCATTCAAAAAAGTTTGTTCATCCACTTCTTTTTCGATTGTTTTTTTATAAAATTCTTTTCTAACATCTTCTACAAGGCAGAAACAATATCCTTTTTTTGCGGTTGGTGAAACATGAAGACGAACGTAAGTTTCTATTTCTTGTGAGAATTCTTCTATATTAGCTGCTTGATTCTGATAGGCAGCTTGATAAAGAAGTGAAAGCCATTTGGAATTCCTATTTGGAAAAATTTCAGAATATTTATGTCCCATTAGTTGTTCTTTGGATAAATCACCTAAGTTTGCGTAACTTTCGTTACAATAGACATACATCCAGTCATAAGGTCTTTCACACTCATCTAATAATACTTTGGCAATAAAAAAACCTTTTGAACTATGTTCTAAAATCTCTACAAAAAAATCATTTGATACTAAATCGTACAACTTTTCATACTTACCCTTTTCCATAAAACCCACCTAAAGAAAAAAACGGCAGATTTTCTAACCCGCCATTGCGCGTAGATTTGATTTTGCCTATCAAATCCAATGCTTTTAATATCTTATTTCTATTTAAACTATAACCATTTTATACTTCTAAATCAATATCTATCATAGAAAAATAACGACATTATAGCTATAATAAAAATAAAGTTAGGAGATAGCACAATGAATATAAAAATAGATCATTCACAAGTTTGTGTACATTATTTAGAATGTTTCAGATTTAAAGTCAATGAAATCGAATATAACATTCTATTAAACAAAACAGATATTGATTCATATCAATACGAAGTTTGGAAAAAGAATGGAAACAACTTAGTTTTTGTAGATACCGTATCTATTTCATTGGATACCTTTAGAAAGTATTATTTTGCGGATGAACGATCAACCAACTACAAAATAATGAATGAAATCATAATTCC
>CAVBGZ010000224.1:0-4018 GCA_963595075.1 Waltera intestinalis | reverse complement strand
TTTTTATTATGACATTGCGGTAGAAAGTACTGTAAAGCTTGCTGCATCAACAATAGAAGTAATATTGTATTCACCAGTATTACATGTTACTTCATATTGTGTGCCATCTGCAGAAAGTGTACATGTAAGATTTGTAACATCACTTTCTGTCATGCCCATATTTCCAAGTACGGCATTGATAGCTTGTTGCTGATTTGAATCAAATGAAGAATCATCTTTTGTTTCTTCTTCTGTATTCTTTTCTTCCTTTTTTTCTTCTTTTTTCGTCTCTTTTTTCTTTGTTTCTGTTGTTTCAGTTTCAGTTGTTGTTGAAGTCGTTGTTTCTTCTTCCGTATTTTCAGATTTAGTATAATTACGATCTTGGATGATACCATTTGTACCAATCTTATAAGAATAAGATCCGTTTACCGTATCAAAGCTTACATTATAATGATTTTTTTCTTTTTGAATGGAAACATTTTGACATTCGCTTTTTGTGGCATTCGCATCATCGCGTGCTACTTCTAAAATGTCTTTTTCCGAAATTTCTAAATCACTTGAAACACAGCCTGTTAAAGCTAGAAGAAGTCCTAAACATAAACATCCTTTGAATGTTTTCATTATTTGTCCTCCCCATAGCCATAGCCATATCCATAACCATAGCCATAGTGTTTTGAAGAATATTCTTCGACTTTATTTAGAACTACACCTAAAACGTTTCCGCCATTTCTTTGAAGATCGTTCATGGCTGCTCTAACTTTACGTTTATCTGAACGTTTTGAATCAACGACATATAACGTTCCATCTGCCACATTACTGATAGGAATCGCATCACTCGCAACCGCTACAGGAGGGGAATCAATAATGATGTAACCAAATTCCTTTCTTGCCTGAGCTAAGAAAGATCCGAATCGACGAGAACCTAACACTTCACTAGGATTTGGTACTTTATGCCCTGCCGTAATGACATGTAACGTTTCTCCAGATGCGAATTGATGCGTTTGTAAACCATCATATTCCGTTAAAGAACGCCCATCTACAAATTCAGACATCATATTTGTAAGTCCATTACGATTACTCATACGAATCGATTTATGAACACTTGGATTTCTTAAGTCACAATCAATTAATAAAACATTTTTGTATTTTGCCGCCATAATACGAGCTAAATTTGATGCGACAGTCGTTTTACCTTCATTAGGCATAGTGGATACAATATTGATAACTTGGATACTTTCATCCATTTGTGAAAATTCAATATTCGTTCTTAGCCCACGATAAATCTCATCTACATCAAATTGATTTCTCTTTTTCTTTGCCATAATCATCTCCCAAAGAGGCTAAAGCGTCTCTTTTTCTTTTTTATTACTTCTAAATCTTCTACTTCTTCACCTTTTAAAATGGATTTTGGATTTTCAAAAAATAAAAGATTTGCGTTTTCTTTTCCAATACGATCACATACTTCATCATAGGCATCGCTCAAACATTCAACACGAGAACCCTCACAACGATGGGTATCTGTACACACAAGGTGACCGACTCCATTTTCTAATAGTTCCCACGCATTTTTTTTGGATTGTTTACTACTAAAACCCATTAATGAAGTGCGATTGATCTGTAAAATATATCCTTCTTCTTGCCACTGATGAATGATGTCCCAATCCAATCCTTCATGGAAATAGCGTTCAATATGCGCAATAACGGGAATATATCCTCGAATGCTACATTCATATAAGGCGTCTTGATGCCAAGAAATTTGATGAATATCTTTCAATACATTAAATTCTACGAGCATATATTTAGAACCATTAATGGTTGGATACAATCTTTTATCTAGTAAATCAATAAATTCGTTATTCATCATGACTTCGCCACCATAATAAATAGGTAAAGGACTGATATCTTCAAGTTCTTTTTGGCGAGATTGAATTTCATATAATATATTTTGATCGAATTGACCAGGTATAATATGCGGTGTACTGCATATCGCAACAATTCCATCTTCTTTTGCCTGCTTCAAAGCGACAAGTGCATCTTCTTTTGAAGGCATGCCATCATCGATTTCCCATGCGATGTGGGAATGTAGATCAATTGTTCTTGCCATTGCCTAGATCCGGAATGACACAGAATACTGGATAGCCCAAATATTTTTCTGCATCCTCTTTATTACGTAGACGATTGTCAAACAACATTTGAAGAACGGTATACGCAAGGCCTAAAACCAATCCTCCAAATGCAGCTAATGCCGTGTTTTTACCAACATTAGGTCCACTAGGAATGTAAGATAATTTTGCCTTATCTACAATTTCAATATTACGAACATTTAAGTTCTTTTGCATACGATTGATAAATGTTGTAACTGTGTTGTTTGCGATTTGTTTCGATAATTTTGGATTTTTCGTTGTTACAGTAATCGTAATGACTTCTGTGTTTGATTCATTTTCAACACTTATCGCATTACGAACTTCATCAGCACTTTCTAAACCAACGTTTTTGGCTACTTCTGACATAATATTATTTTGAGTTAATAAGTTAACAACGTTATTAACCAACTTTGAATTGGCCATTTGTGAATTGTAGTCTAAAGAACCTGATTCACTAACTTGTGGTGTTAAATAGATAGAAGTGCTTGCCGTATATGTAGGTGCAATCATGAATTTTGTAAATCCAAAACCTATGGCACCAAACAATACAGTTAAGAAAATGATGAGTTTTATATTTTTTAAAATATTTCGAAATAATTCAACTAAATCAATTGTCATTTCGTCTTCTTTAACTGTTGTCGGTGTAACATTCATTGTTGTCCGATTCATCTGTCTTTTTTCCATAATAGTATCATATTCTCCTATAATCACATCCTAAAGTATAACATAAATGCATAGATTGCGTTTAAAAATATAACGATAAACAGTGAAAGATTTACAAATTTGGTTATTTTTGTTCGAAAATAGTAGTAAAAAAATGGACTTTTAGTTCGTTTTGTCTATTTTATTCAATAAAATTGAGACTAGAATATGAATTGAGAGTTAGAGAGGTAAGGAAATATGGCGTTAGAAGATGCAAAACATAAGGCAGAAAGAGCAGCTGTTTCCGTTTTAGCGGACCATCTACTAAAAAAAATAAACAAGGCAGATAGCTATGAGGAAAGAACGGAGGTCTATCTACAAATTGTGGATTTGGCTGAAAAATTTTTCCCTGAAGGAAAAGATAAAATAGATAAAGTACGTAAATATGTGTCTGATCCAAATCATCGTTGGATGAAAATGATCAATCATATTATTGATGATGCAGATCCTCATTATGCGAAAATGATGTTGTTGAATTTAGGATATGAATCTTTTTTTAGAGGAACAAAAATGATTCGTGAGAATCGTGAAAAATATCAATGTAACATTCCATGGTTGATTCTTTTTGATCCTACAATGGCTTGTAACATGCATTGTGTAGGTTGTTGGAGTGGAACCTATGGCCGTAAATCCTCATTAACATTTGAAGAAATGGATAAAATTGTAACGCAAGGAAAAGAGTTGGGAGCACACCTTTATATGTTGACGGGTGGAGAGCCAATGGTTAAAAAGAAGGAAGTGTTACAACTTTGTGAAAAACACAATGACTGTTTCTTTGTAGCCTATTCAAATTCAACTTTGATTGATGAAGAACTTTGTCAGAAGATTCAAAAATTAGGTAACTTATCTTTCATGTTGTCGATTGAAGGAACACCAAATACGAATGATATGCGTCGTGGTGAAGGACATTATCAAGCGGTCATGAAGGCAATGGACTTACTTAAGAAATATGGTATTGTCTTTGGTACATCGATTTGTTATACAAAAGACAATGTAGAAGCTGTCACAAGCGATGAATTCTTTAAGATGTTGTGTGAAAAAGGAGCCCATTATGGATTCTATTTCCATTTAATGCCAATTGGAAATAATGCCGTTCCTGAACTCATGCCAACAGTGGAACAAAGAAAATATATGATTGAAAGAATTCGAAGTATTCGTACGGAAGAAAGTGATATTGAATTCTTCCCAATGGA
>CAVBGZ010000223.1:0-4031 GCA_963595075.1 Waltera intestinalis | reverse complement strand
ATATAAAGGATCATTTTTAGGTATTCTTTGGTCGTTTTTAAATCCACTTTTACAAGTAGTTGTATATTGGATTGTATTTCCATATTTATTTGGTCGTGGAGTAACTGGAGAAAATTATCTAATTTATTTGATTACAGGTATTATTCCGTGGACATTCTTTGCGAATTCCATTAATACGGGAACGAGTTCAGTAAAAATGAATGGTGGAATCATTAAAAAAGTATATTTTCCTAGAGAAATCATTCCTTTATCTCAAATTTTAAGTGGCATTGTGAACTTTTTGATATCATGTATTATTATCATTATTTTCTGCATTGGTACAGGTACGGGTTTAAGCATTCATATTATTGCGGTATTTTTAATTTTACTTGTACAATCCATTTTGTCTTTAGGCTTAGTATTAGCTTTAAGTGCAATTGATGTTTATGTGCAAGATATCGAGAATATTGTAATGTTTGCACTTAATATGTTAATGTATGGAACTCCAATTATTTATTATTTGCGCCAGTTCTCTTCAGCAAGTGCAGGTATATTGTATACTTTAATTTCAATTAACCCACTAACAATCATTATTAATTCATACAGAGATATTTTTATGTATCATCAATGGCCTGATTTTCAAACATTAGGTATTGTTTTCTTGTTTTCTTTGGTTATTTTAATTTTAGGTTATTTAATCTTTAAAAAATTAGAAAAAGGATTTGCGGAAGAATTATAGAAAAGGGTGTTGAATATGACTTTGAAATATAAGGTAGAGAGAACAAAATTTCACGATTTAAAATCAAAAAAATTTATTGAAGTGAAAGGGTATTGTTTCGAGGAAAGTAATAAAACGATTCATTATGAAGTTTTATTTAATGGAGAAAAACAAACTTGCCAAGTTAAGTATCCAAATCGAGAAGATATTGTTAAGTTTTATGAATTAGGATTTAAAAATACGCATGTTGGTTTTTCTATTATAGTTGATTGTGGGCAAGATCCTAAAAGCCTTCAAGTTTTTGCCTTTTGTGATGAAGATGAAAATAAGGAATGTATTTTAGATTTGGATGAAAGAAAAATCAATAAAAATAGAGATATTCGAGAAATAAATATTTGTATTGACGATGTTCAATTTAATGAAGAAAAAAGTGAGTATCAAGCTAAAGGATGGGCTTATACTTTCGATAAAGAAAAAATAGAGTGTTCAGTTGTAGATGATAAAGGCAATGATGTTGAATTTGATTTTAAATCGAGAGGACGAGTTGATTTACTTTCTATTTCTTTGATTGATGAAGACCAAATTGATTGTGGTTTTACCGTAAAATGGAATGGTAAACCAAATAAAAAGTATTATTTGGTTTTAAAAACACAATATTCTAAATTAGAAAAAGCCCTTGTGAATAAATCGCAATTTGAAGAGACAATTTCTAAAATTCCGGGTGCTTTAAAAAGAATGAATGGCAAGAAAATCAAAAAAGGTTTTAAATTATTAAAGAATAAAGGAATTAGCGGTGTTATTGATCGAATTGTGAATGGTCCAAATAATTGGGCAGAATATGATGAATGGTTTCATTCTGTACAAGTAAGGGAAGATGTTTTGATAAAGCAGAGAGAAACTGTTTTTGAGTATAGTCCAAAAATCAGTATTATCGTTGCGACATTTAATACAAAAGAAAGTTATTTGAAAGAAATGATTGATTCTGTTGTCAATCAATCGTATTCGAATTGGCAATTATGTATTGCGGATGGAAGTACTTCAGATTCTGTGCAGAAATATGTAGAGAATCATTATGGACAAGATTCTCGAATTGTATTAAAAAAATTAGAAAAGAACTATGGTATCTCAGGAAATATGAATGGTGCTTTAGAATTAGTCACTGGTGATTATGTAGGATTATATGATCATGATGATGTTTTAGAGCCAGATTGTTTATTTGAAATTATTAAATCTTTACAAGATGTTCGCCATGATTGTGTTTATACGGATGAAGATAAATTGAATGACAAAACAAAAAAATATGAAGATCCACATTTTAAACCGGATTTTAGTATTGATTTGTTATGTTCGCATAACTACATTACGCATTTCTTTGTAGTGAATATGGATATTGTTAGAAAAGTCGGTGGCTTGAGAAGTGAGTATGATGGCTCTCAAGATCATGATTTTATTTTTAGATGTGTAGAACAAGCAAATAGTGTGTATCATATTCCAAAGATTTTATATCATTGGAGAATGCATCCTTTATCAACGGCCATGGATCCAGAAAGTAAGATGTATTGTTATACGTCTGGTAAAAAGGCGATTGAAGATCATTTTAAACGTGTTGGTATTTCAGCTACCGTTGAAATGTTGCCTCGCCCTTTATATGGAATGTATCATTGTAAATATGAGGTTAAAGATAATCCACTTGTATCCATTTTAATCCCTAATTACAATCATAAGGATTTACTTCAAAACTGCGTAGAATCTTTATTAAAGGTGAATACATATGAAAATATTGAGGTTGTGATTGTTGAAAATAATAGTACTGAACAAGAAATATTTGATTACTATAAAGAATTAGAAAATACATATTCAAATGTGCATGTGATTTATTATGAAGGTGATTTTAACTATTCAAAAATCAATAATTATGGTGTTCAATATACGCATGGAGAATATGTTTTATTCTTAAATAATGACACAAAAGTTATTGATCCTCATTCTATTGAGGACATGCTTGGTGTTTGTATGAGAGAAGATGTTGGTGCAGTTGGTGCGAAACTCTTATATGAAGACGATACAGTTCAACATTGTGGTGTTGTGGTTGGATATAAAGGGTATGCCACTGCAGCTTTCTCATTAATTGATCGAGATGATTTTGGCTATATGGGAAGACCCAGAGTATCTTGGGATGTTTCTGCAGTAACGGCAGCTTGTTTAATGACAAAAAGAGAAATTTTTGATCAGGTGAATGGTTTTGATGAACAATTTAAAGTGGCATGTAATGATGTTGATTTGTGTTTAAAAATTAGAAGCTTAAATAAATGGATTGTAGAAGATGCATTTTCAATTTGGTATCATTATGAATCAAAATCTAGAGGACTTGAGGATACACCTGAAAAACAGGCTCGTTTCCAAAGCGAAATAGAAAAATTCCAGGCAAAATGGCCAGAAATTTTAAAGAATGGAGATCCATTCCATAATCCTAATTTTAATTTAGATAAAGGACCATTTACGTATCCGAGTGTAAATGATTCGGTAAACTGTTAGGAGTGAGAATATGAGTTTAAAAACATTAGTTGTAATTCCAGCTTACAATGAAGCTTTAAATATAGAAAAAACAGTTCATGATATTCAGAATAATGCATCAAATATTGATTATGTAATTGTTAACGATGGTTCTAAAGATAATACTTTGGATGTGATAAAAAAAAATAACTTTAATTACATTGATGGTTTTTGTAATTTAGGATTGTTTGGTGCAGTACAGACAGGCTTTAAATTGGCCTTGCAAGAGGACTATGATGTTGTTATTCAATTTGATGGTGATGGACAACATTCAGCTAAATATATTGCTCCATTAGTAGAAGAAATTGAAAAAGGAAATGATATCGTGATTGGTTCTCGTTTTGTTACAGAAAAGAAACCGGTAACTGCAAGAATGCTTGGTTCTCGATTGATTGCCGGTTCGATAAAATTAATGACTGGAAAAAAAATAACAGATCCTACTAGTGGATTTAGAGCATATGGGAAAGCTTGTATAAAGGATTATGCAACGGACATGAATAATCCTCCTGAACCAGATACATTGGTATATATGCTTCGTAAGCGTAGAAAAATAAAAGAGATTCAAGTACAAATGAGTGAACGAGAATTTGGTGAGTCTTATTTAAATTTGGCAAATACGATTAAATATATGAGTCGAATGATGATATCTATATTTTTAATCCAACCCTTTAGGAAGGTGAAGTAATATGGAATTGAAGTTGCAGATGGTTTTTATTTTAGCGAGTATTATTACTTTCATTTTTGTGATTAAGAAAATACAAAAACATGGATTGAATATTGA
>CAVBGZ010000222.1:1288-4049 GCA_963595075.1 Waltera intestinalis | reverse complement strand
TTATGTAAAGGTTATGCGTATTCTCCAATCGTTTTAGCACCTTTATCATTTTATTTGTTAAGATTCTATGAAAAGTATAAATCTAAGATTAAGCTGATTTACATAGTTTCAGCCTTTACTATTTTACTGGTTTTAGCTGTTTTAGGTGTACTATTTTTCAATAAAACAGCGGTTGAAGGTAGTATGTTCTATTTGTGCGGACATCCAATTATTCTTTTGAAATGGATTAAGGGGACTGTATTTAGCCAAACAACATTTATATTGAGATCTGGTTTAGGAACAGTACTCGGATTATGTCGAATAGGAACTTATAAAGTATTGTTGATATTCTGTCTTCTAAATTTATTATATATTTTAGTTTGCACAAATATTACCAAATTTAAAATTAATTCTTGGGTTCGTTTAATCTTTATTCTTATCTTTTTAGTCACATTCTTCGGTACATTCTTAGCTATGTATACTTGGACTTATAAAATAAATGCGATTGACTTTATAAATGGACACATTATTAATGGAATACAGGGGCGTTATTTTATTCCTTTGATGCCATTGTTGTTTATTTCACTTTGTTTTAATAAGAAAGAGTTCAAAAATTTAAAAAATATTTCTTTATATAATGAAATATTGTATTGTGTTTTAACTATAATTTCAGTGATTGTTACTGTGGGGTAGTTTTAAAATTAGTTATTTTATTGAGAATATGTTATTCTATATGTGTTTATGTATAGAGACATATTCTTTTTTTTGGGGTGAATATATGGGTAATAAAATTTTATTGATTATACCTGCATATAATGAACAGGATGCGATTGAATCAACAATACATATGATTGATGAATATAATGCTCGTTCTATAAATAAGATTGACTATGTAGTGATTAATGATGGATCTAGTGATAATACAGAATCTATATTGTGTAAAAACAATATGAATCATATTCGCTTGGTTCATAATTTAGGTATTGGTGGAGCTGTTCAGACAGGGTATAAATATGCTTTAGAGAATGATTATGATATTGCGATTCAATTTGATGGGGATGGTCAGCATAATGTGAATTATGTTGAAGATATTTGTAAACCTATTCTTGATGGTAGGGCAAATATGACGATTGGATCTCGTTTTGTCGAGGGGTCTACAAGTAAATTTAAGTCAACGGCAGCTCGTCAAATGGGGATCAAAATGATTTCTTCCTTTATTAGGTTTTTTACGGCTAAAAAATTATATGATGTAACGAGTGGTTTTCGTGCGGTTGATCGTTCTTTAATTCAACAATTTGCATTGGATTATCCTTTGGAATATCCTGAGCCTATTTCTACAACTCAAATTTTAAAAGAGGGGAAGAATATTGTGGAAGTTCCTGTTGAGATGAATGAGAGAAATGGTGGTGTTTCTTCCATTCGTAGTTGGAAGAATGTGTATTATATGGTGAATGTATTATTGTCGATTATTGTGATTGGTTCAAGGAGGTATAAATAATGCCATTAAATCTAAGATTTTGTATTTTATTTATAGCTATTATTCTTACAATTACAATTTTTAAAACGTTAAGAAAACAGATGATTCCTGTCAAGTATTCTTTATTATGGATATTAGGAGTATGTGTATTATATGTATTGGCGATTTGGCCTGGTATATTGGTAACACTCGCAAACTTGATTGGCTTTCAAACAATTTCAAATATGGTGGCAGGTGTGCTTTTTGTGATTTTAATTTTTATCACAATTTCACTTACTATCATTGTTTCTGCTCAAAAGAAGAAGATTACTTTGTTGATTCAAGAGGTTTCTATTTTAAAAGATAGAGTATATAGTTTAGAACATGGAGATGAATAATATGGTTCGTCATACTTTTGTCGTATTGGCTTACAAAGAATCAGAATATTTAGAAAATTGTATTCAATCTGTATTAAATCAAGAACATAAAAGCAATGTTGTGATTGCGACTTCTACTCCAAATGAATATATTAGTGAGATTGCTTCAAAATATGATTTAAATATTATTGTGAATCCAAATCCTGGTAGAGGGATTGGATATGATTTTGATTTTGCGAGAACTTGTGTTCAATCTGATTTAGTTACGATTGCACATCAAGATGATATATATGATCCTTCTTACTCAAAAGAAATTGTTGAGAATTATTTGAAATATCGAGATGCGACAATTTTGTTTACAGATTATTATGAATTAAGAAATGGTAAAAAGGTATACGCGAATACGAATTTAAAGATTAAGCGTATCATGTTGAAACCTTTAAATTGGTCATCTATGGCTCATAAAAAAATGATTAAACGATTACCTCTTTCATTAGGGGATCCGATTTGTTGTCCTGCGGTAACTTTTTGTTCGAAAAATCTAAGCCAGAAGGAATTGTTTGCGTGTGACATGAAGTGTGATATTGATTGGAATGCTTGGGAAATTGCTTCTAAGATAAAGGGAAGATTTGTTTTTGTGAATAAACCTTTGATAGGACATCGTATTCATGAAGAGTCAACAACAACGAAAATTATTGGAGATAATATTCGTACGAAGGAAGATTATGAAATTTTCAAACGTTTTTGGATTACACCGATAGCGAAGTTGTTGACGAAGGTATATTCAAATTCTGAGAAGAGTAATAAAGTGTAGAAGGAGTGATTTTGTGAACATTTTATATACGTTAGATAATAATTTTGTAAGTCAAGTTGCTGCTAGCATTTGTTCGGTGTGCGAAAATAATAGCCATGAGCAAATACACTTTTTTTTGTTTTCGAAAGGCATTTT